>NZ_UGHR01000001.1:2114591-2416676 GCF_900451195.1 Iodobacter fluviatilis | reverse complement strand
GCCAGATAAGGCACATACGACAAATGAACATAAAGTGTGTTTTTGCGACCAAGGTTAGAGCGCATCTGACGAATAGCTTCAAGAAATGGCAGTGATTCGATATCACCAACAGTACCGCCGATTTCTACAATCGCCACATCAACTTCGCCCGCGCCTTCTTTCACCTTCATTTTGATTTCGTCGGTGATATGCGGAATAACTTGCACCGTGCCACCTAGGTAGTCGCCACGGCGCTCCTTAGTGATCACGGATTCATAGATTTGTCCGGTCGTGAAATTATTAGATTTACGCATCTTAGAGCGAATAAAACGCTCATAGTGGCCGAGATCCAGATCGGTTTCTGCGCCGTCTTCGGTTACGAAAACTTCGCCGTGCTGAAATGGGCTCATTGTGCCCGGATCAACGTTGATATACGGATCGAGCTTCATCATCGTGACTTTAAGTCCACGTGATTCAAGAATAGCAGCCAGCGACGCAGCGGCGATGCCCTTACCCAGTGAGGAAACAACACCACCGGTTACGAAAATAAACTTGGTCATGGCATGAATAGCAGGTTGGAATTCGCTATTTTACCCGATAGGGAGAGGCGGCTCAATTCTCGACAAGCGCCTGACTTTGTGCGTCCACCAAAAAAAAGACTCATTATTTGCTCCAAATGGGGTTGACTCGCGATCAAACCCAGTAAAAACGCCGTTTCCGCACCGAAAACATACTTTTTGGCGTTAAAAATTAAAAATCAAGTGTAGAAATCACATGGCATTTACAAGCGCCCGTAACTACATCCGGGCTCATCACCCGATGCTTTTAATAAAATATAATCCAGCAAACGCCCGGGTAAGATTTTTTTAAGCAGCCAGAACACTTTTGTTGGCGTAGTTATTTGATAGCGAGCAGACGGGCGGCGCGCACTCAGTGCCTTTATCACAACAGCCAGCACCGCTTCGGCCGGTAAAGTAAACGGAGCTACAGGCCCCACCTTCGCCAGACGCGCCTGCATTGCTAGGTATGAAGGCTGATGAAAGCTTTTATCTGCACTAATCCAGCGCATAAATTGCTGCTGCGCATTGGCCCTGAAGCGGCTGGTAATCGGGCCGGGCTGCAAAAGCACAGTATGAATATGACTCCCCATCATTTCTTGCCGCAGCGTATCTGCAAATCCTTCTAATGCAAATTTACTCGCGTTATAAGCACCACGGTAAGGCATAGCTGCAAAGCCAAGCACTGATCCATTAAATATAATGCGCCCGTGGCCCTGCTGACGCATCAGAGGCAAAACGGCATTTGTCAACTCAATGGCACCAAATACATTGGTTTCAAACTGATGGCGCATCGCCTCCCTACTAAGGTCTTCCACCGCGCCCGGCACACCAAAACCCGCGTTATTGAATAAGGCATCAATACGCCCACCCGTTTTTTTAAGCAGCGCCGCAACAGCACTTTGTATTGAAGCCGAATCAGCCACATCAAGCTGCAGCGCCTCAAAACCCTCAGTCTTAAGCTGCTCCACATCTGCATCGGCCCGGGCTGTTGCAAAAACACGCCACCCCGCGGCCTTTAATCCATGAGCCGTTACATAGCCTATTCCACTTGAACATCCCGTAATTAAGATCACCCCAACCGACACAGTAGCCATCCTTTTGCATATGAGCCGCGCAATATTGCGCCAATAAATTTCAATTACCAACAATTAAACTTGCAAATACATTAAGCGATTAAAATAAAGCTAAACATTCAAAGAAAAATCACACCCAATAATGATTAATGCAAAATTCATAAAATACAAATACTTATGCAACACAACCTTGTTTTTATGGCGAGAAAAAACAAGTCATAAAATTCACACCTACCTTACACCAAAACATGCTTTGCTTATACATACAAACAATGTAAGATTTTTAACGGCTTCTACATAAACATTCACACAAGCAAAGAAAGGGAGAGTCTATGAAAAAAATCGCACTCGTCACTGGTGGCATGGGTGGTATCGGTTCTGCTATTTGCAAAGCACTCGCAGATAGCGGCTTTAATGTTGTAGCGACCTACTCTAAGGCAGGCAGAGAGCTGCAATGGCTGGCAGACATGAAAGCATCGGGCTATCTTTTTAGCGCTTATGAGTGTGATGTCACTGATTATGACGCCTGCGTTCGCATGGCTGAAAAAATCAATGAAGAAATCGGCCCTGTTGATGTATTAGTAAACAACGCAGGGATTACCCGTGACGCTACATTCAAACGCATGGGCAAGCTGGATTGGGAAAGCGTGATCAGCACTAATCTTAATTCGCTGTTTAATGTATCCAAGCAGTTTATTGATGCCATGGTCGAGCGTAACTGGGGCCGTGTGATTAACATTTCTTCCATTAACGGCCAAAAAGGCCAGTTTGGCCAAACCAATTACTCCGCAGCAAAAGCCGGTGTACATGGGTTTAGTATGGCTTTAGCGCAAGAAGTTGCAAAAAAAGGCGTTACAGTTAATACCATCTCTCCGGGCTATATCGCTACCGACATGGTAATGGCTGTTCCTGAAGACGTGCGTAATAAAATTATTGCCGGCATCCCGGTTAATCGTCTTGGTACACCGGAAGAGATTGCAGGCTTAGTCAGCTACCTTGCTTCTGACTTATCCGGCTTTATGACCGGTGCAAATATCGCCATCAATGGCGGTCAGCACACCTGCTGATTATATTAAAGCCACACCTGCTGATGACATGAAAGCCACACCTGTGGGTTTCATTAAAACCACAGGTGCGGATAATGTAAAACCAGCACCTTTAATGGTGGCAAGGCGGATTAATGATATTGAGGCCACACCTTCTTATCATTACCCCGCCTTTTTCTTGACCGCCCCATAGCATTCAACACAAAAACCTACTCCAATCCTATATTTTCTGAATCTTGCTCATCAACGACCTGTAAATTTTTCTTTAACGGGATTAAAAGCCGCTCTTTAATTACTGAATACCCCTTAAGAAACGCCATACCGATCCAAGGGGCTTTGCACCCCCATGCCACCCCGATTTAAAACATGGGTGTAAATCATGGTGGTACGTACATCGCTATGCCCAAGCAGCGCCTGCACAGTACGAATATCGTAGCCCGCCTCTAATAAATGGGTGGCAAAAGAGTGGCGCAATGTATGAGGCGTCGCCAGCTTGGCAATGCCCGCTACCTGCAGCGCCTGTTTCATCGCACGCTGCATGCCCTTTTCATCCAAATGATGCCGCCGGATCAGCCCAGAGCGCGGATCCGCACTGCGCTGGGCTGAAGGAAAAATATATTGCCAGGCCCACTCCCGATTGGCATTCGGATATTTTTGTGCGAGGGCAAACGGCAGGTAAACCTCGCCCCAGCCCTGCGCCAAATCGCCCTCATGCAATGCTTTTGCATCAGCCATTTGTGCTTGCAATGCTGTGACGATATTCGCGGGCAACATGGTCACACGGTCTTTATCCCCCTTGCCCGAGCGCACCACAATTTCTTGCCGAGCAAAATCAACATCCTTCACCCGTAACCGCAAGCCCTCTAACAGCCGCATCCCTGTGCCATACAATAGCCGCCCCACCAGCGACCAAACCCCATCCAGCTCTACCAGAATTTGCTGCACCTCCTTCGGCGTTAGCACCACAGGCAGGCGCTGGCTAGCTTTCGCGCTGACCACGTCTTTCAGCCATGGCAAATCAATATGCAGTACCTCACGATAAAGAAACAGCAGCGCGGACTTGGCCTGATTCTGCGTTGATGCGGACACCTGCCTATTGACTGCCAAGTGGGTTAAGAAAGCCTCAATCTCACTTTGCCCCATTTCCTGCGGATGACGCAGCTGATGGTGCCGGATATAACGCTTAATCCAATCCAGATAAACCTGCTCGGTACGCAAACTATAGTGCAATGTACGCAATCGATCGCGAACCTGATTCAACAGCACGGACATGGTGGAAATCTCCGCTCAATCGGGTGTAGTATATCGGCATAAAATACATCAGGCTAAGCCCTGCAAGGCATTTCACTGGGCTCAGCGTTTTATACACCAAGGACGGTGGTTTATCTGCTGTTTTAGGGTGTCTACATCTTGTTGGGCGTCAATCGTGGAACGTGCCGCTGGTTGAGTGGATTCATCTTTACAACGGGACGGAACGACAGATGAAATCTGGAATCGCAATTACTCTGCAATATCAGCATGACCATATCGAAGACGCTGTTCTTATCTACTCAAGCCAGGAATGTTCAGTCTTTCTGCTTGCCGAAGGTGAGCAAACGATGCCTTCATTCGTCAAGCTAAAGTTTGAAGGTGCAAGATGTGTTCGCAGCGCCAGTACTGATTGCAGTCCTGCGATAGGGATATACCCAAGCAACCCGGGAGATAGCTTTCTCGTCGAACTGACCGATTTAAAATGGCCCATTGAAGCTCACAACGCCTACACATATGCCAACTCACCGCTTAAGCCTAGAGGTCGGCATTTCGTTGTTTCCAACCATGATGTCTTCCACGAGATACTCGCAGAATCATTCGAGGAATCCCTAATCGTTTCAGGCAACGCAGAGTATGAGTGCATCAAGAAGTACTTCGCGTAACACAACCGTGGTTACGCCCAACCCGGCAGCCGAGCGGACCTGCGCGAGAAGCCGCGCAGGCCGCTCACTTCTACGTTAGGCCCCCCTGCCCATTGTTCTATTTTTTAGCTGGCGCACTGTAGCGGCAGCTTATGTTGCAATCGCATTAATATTTTCATTCTGTTTTTCAGCTTTCTTTTCTAGTAACGTATTAACACGCTACAATTCGTCGGTTCTATTTTTAATGGCTTTCTTTTTTCGTATTTCTGTTTAATTACGAAAAACTTGGGCATTATTTTTTGTGCAGTGGTAATACGCCTAACATGGCATTCAAGCAGACTGGCCGGAACGTGCGGCTTTTTTATCCAATTGCAGCGTAGGCCAGCTGCTTAATTTTGACGTTATGTTTTAATGAGCTAGCATGAAAAAATATCTTCAGGCAAAAAAGAAAAATCATTATGTTTGGAGAAAATATCTCCAAAACTGGACGGTGGAAGGTAATGTATATTACCTGACAAAGAAGAATAAAATTTCAAAAGATAGTCCAACAGGAATGTGTAGAGAAGAAGGTTTTTATAAAATTAGTACTCTTAATAAAAATGACTTAGCTTATATAAATTCTTGGGTAAAAAAATGCCCTGATCATCTTCAAGAATTTCATAATAAAACAATAAGTAAGTTTTTATATGCCTCAAATGTATTGAAAATAATTGAAGAAGAAAAAGAAAAAAGTGAATTTCTTGAAATGGCTGAAAATGCTATCAGGCACAATTGTTTAGAAGACATGTATTGCGGGGTTGAGCGCGGAGCTGAAAAATCAATTGAAGGCCTATCCGTGGGAAATATTTCTGTTATCAATGATATAAAAAATGCTATAGGGCTGTATTCATATTTAGGCCATCAAATAATGAGAACTAAAGCAATTAAAGAGAGATTTTTTTCTGCTTCATCGAGTAACAATGAATTTTATCGCGATCTTACAGAAAAAAATTGGTGGTTAGTTAGCTATATACTCGGTACCAACATAGGTTGGTCTCTGTATGAGTCAAGAAATCGCGACAATTTATCTTTGGTAAAAAGCCCACAAGATTATGCATTTATAACAGGAGATTGTCCGGTGATAAATATTCACCCTGAAGTCGATGCCATTGTAGGTGGAAATCCTGTTGAATCACTAGATTTATATTTTCCGGTATCGCCAAAATATGCATTAATAATTTGTGAATCTGAAAAATGGCGAAATTTAAGCGGTGACATTGAAAAAAATATTGTCGCCAGTCTAAATCGTAGAATCGCTAGTAATGCAAAGTATTCAATTTTCAGCAATACTGAAGAATTAGTGAGAGAAAACAGAAAAGAGGTCGGTTCATGGTAAAACATAACAAGTCGCTCAAGGTCGTGGCTTCGCCACTGGACAGCCCCAATCGGCGCATGCTTCGCATTTTATGCGCCGCTTGTGTCTGCCCCTTAGCTCTGCGTTAGGCATCTATATGTCCTACCCACCACAACTTCAACGCCTTCATTCAGCATTACTGTGTCTGCCGGGTGTTACAGGAATATCGAGTGGAATTCAAAGCCTTCAGGGTATCTCGGCAGACGATCTACGTTTTCCTGATTTTGCAACGTTACCAATTGGTGCCATCCGACGCACACTTGGCGGCCTTGATGCCGAAGCTCTAATTCAGGTCGAGTTTGAGGTAAGTCCATCCGACAGCTCTTGGCAAACAATTGAGTTTCTTGCTTGGTTCATACGTGACCAAGCACGCGCCGGACTATCCATCCAACTTCGCCCCTTTGCGCTCCCGCCAGAGGTAGCCGGTCAAGTTCAGATCGGCCACACATTACGTTGGCACCTTGATCTTTTCTGCTCAAACACAGCCGCCGATTTGTCTCCACAGCTTCAGCAAGTCGAACGAGTTGCACAGACGCTTGAGGCTGCGATTCAGGTTTATGGCAGTCATCTTGAAATAGGCGTTAAGGCCTAACTCGGCGCTCAACCTCGCTCCTTTCAGTCGCTGGACGCTGCGCGATACAGCCGCGCAGCGTCGGTTAGCTCTACGTTAGAGTTCGCAAAATCATTCTTGTGACGAAAATTTACCAAGTAGCAAAGGATTCAAAATGGAAAAAGTATCAAAGTACGCACTGCATGAATACTCAGAATACGCAATAAAACGATCTTCTATCTTCGTTTCCACAGTTGAAAACGATGGGTTTGAAGTTCTTCCTGGTCGTTACGGTGGTGAGTACAACAACGACATGCTGGCTATAGGCAAAAGCAAGGAACAGGACAAAGATATTCTCCTTCTTGGACTAAAGGTCACTGGCGACGATGGTGATCTTCAACTTGATATGAAATCATTGGGTTCGCACCGCCAATTATCTAGTGAATGGCTAGACGTTGTAGTGTATTCGCTCCGCCTTTCTGAACAAGGTTGCCACTTTGCAGAACGAATTGCAGCAGCTCTAGCAGCCGACAGACTTGTTACGGGCGTTGTTTATCTCGACGGCGAGGATGAAAAAGTGAAGCTGATTCGTATTTCTCAAGACGTGGATGACTAACCCATCATTCAAGCGGACTAGCCGAGAATCGGCGGCTTTCTTGGATGCTACATCAACGGCCGCCCGCTTAATTCAAACGTTAGGAGCCATCGAACCATGCGCGATCGATCAAAGCGACACGGCATTAAAACGGTCATGCGAATGGCTGAGACACGTGTCTACGATCAAGCCGAGAACTCGCTGTCGACCGAGCGTCTCGCTGAGATGAAATTGGCCACAGGGTCTAGCCTATTTGTAGCCGGGCGCTACCCGTCGGATGGCTGGGAGCCAATCGTCGGGTTTCTCCCCGACAACGACTTTCACTACGAAGTCACGGTTGGTATTGCTGTCGCCTCTGGCGAACATCCGAATCTCTTGGCGAAGGTTCTCATTAGCCGTGACATTGAAGAAGACCTCTGCGTCATCCGCTGGAACCCAACCCAAAATGGCACCTAACAATGCAGTCAACCGGACACCAAACTGCTACGCAGTTTGGTTCCCTCCGCTGCGCTCTGGTGCCGGTTACTTTCAACGTTAGGCCTTCGGTGAATACGCAAATGTTTAAATATCAAGACGGCTCAGAAATCATGATTGGAGATTCCGTGCTCCTTGAGAATGGCCGCACTCTGGGGACGGTCAAGTTCATCGTCACCACACCAGAAGAAATGAAGGCGACCAATGTTGAAGAGCCTGGCGTCATGCTCCAATCTCCACCATTTGGGCGAGTCTATCTTCCACAATGGTCGCTAGTGCAAGATCCCTTGAGGTTTGTGTCGCGTGAGCAACAGGCCTAACACTGCGGTCAAGCGGGACTGGCTTACAGCGGGCTTCGCCCACTTCCAGCCAGCCCCTTACCTTCAACGTTATGCCCAATACTTAGGAGCCTCTTGATATGCAGGACAGAATGGAAGAAGGCCGCAAAAAGGGTTTTTTGTTTTCTTCAGACGACATGAATCGGATTGAAGCTCGCGAGAGGGAGCTGCTTGAGTATCGAGAATTGATTCAACTGCAAGAAAAGCAGTTGGATGAGTACCGGGCACGCCTCAAGCACGAGCAACTTGCTCGTGAAAAGGAAATTCAGAAGGAGCTAGAAGCACGAGAAAAGTTTTTTGCCGACCGCGAAAAGAAGCTCTTTGAGCGGCAAAGAGAATTTGAAGAACACTTAATGCTTCGACAGCATGAGACTGTGGAGCTCAAGTCTAGGCTTGAGCATCAATTAGCAAGCCGTGAAGCCGAATTACAACAAGCGCTACAGGAACTCAAACTGGAGAAGGAACGTTACAACGAGGAGAGCCGAAAGAAAATTGAACTCAAATCCAAAGACTACGTAGCCGATGCCCTTGATACGCTCGACAAGAAGGAAACTCAATTCCATCAAATATCTAAGATTTGGAGCGGAATTGGCGCAGCTTCTCTCGTGGGAGGCTTGGGCTTCTTTAGTTATGTGACCGTTGCAAGTTTTACTGCAATTCCCAACCCGGTGACATGGGAGTTCATTACTTTCTCCGTCTTTAAAGGATTGATTGCTGTTGCACTTTTTGCGGCTTTAGCCAAGTACGCCTTCCTCTTTAGCAGTTCATATATGCGCGAAGCACTTAAGAACGCTGATCGACGCCATGCGATCAACTTCGGAAAGTTCTACCTAGAGTCTTATGGCGCAGCGGCTGAATGGACGCAAATCAAAGAGGCTTTCGAGCATTGGAACATCGCAGGGGCAAATGCATTCTCTAAGCCTGAAGAAAACCAGCTTGATGTTACGGCACTTGAAAAAGTCGCGTCAGTTTTCGAGAGGGTTGGCAAGGCATTGCCAACTCTAAACAAAGACAAAAATGCATAACCCGGCGCTCAACCTCGCTCCCTTCGGTCGCTGGACGCTGCGCCATAAAGCCGCGCAGCGCCGGTTAGCTCTACGTTAGGCGCATGATAACAATCGATAATTTATGAACACTCTCATAAAAAAAACCGAAGAAGTAGATTGGAAAGCACTGAAGGAACTACGCCTTGAATCCCTGAAGGAATCGCCTACAGCATTTGGGCTTTCTTATTCTAGTATGGCTGAATCAACCGACGCTCAATGGCAAGATCGCGCCGCTTGCAGAACGCCTCCCTCATACTTTATTGCTTGGAATGATTCTGAGGCAATTGGTATGATTGGTGGGGTCATTAACAATGATGAATATAATCTGATTGCAATGTGGGTTTCGCCAAACAATCGAAGTCTTGGCATCGCTAAAAAACTAGTCGAGGTCGTACTAGGCCATGCAAAAGAAATGGGCAAAAGCAGTGTAGTTCTCTCCGTTTCACCAGAGAATGCTCCTGCAAAAATTTTGTACGAAAGTATGGGGTTTTGTTTTATTAAGAAATTTGAATATCTGGACAGTCATCCACATATTCAAGTGCAAAAAATGGTAGTTGACCTTAGCATTCCATGAAGCAAGCGCCTAACTCTTCATTCAACCGGGACGGGCTATCGCCCGCCTGTTAATTTCAACATTAGGCACACCTGCCCATTGTTTTGTTTTTAGTTGGCGCGATGTAGTAGCAGCTTGTGTCGCAATCATTTTGATATTTTTGTTCCGTTTTTCAGCTTTCTATTTACGCTCTTTATTAATACGCTTTTAATTCGTTTGCTCCGCTTTCGTGACTTTCTTATTTAGTTTTATGGTTTGCTACGAAAAACGGGGTTTTATTTATTTTGTAGCGGCAATACGCTTAACATGGCATTCAAGCTGACTGGCCGGAACGTGCGGCTTTTTTATCCAATTGCAGCGTAGGCCAGCTGCTGTGTTTGACGTTATGCAGGGTAAATAAATGAACTCCAAAAAGATTGCAATAATTACAGGTTCAAGCAGGGGTATTGGTGCTGAAGCTGCAAAGTTATTCGCTGAAAATGGTTACGCGGTTTGCATCAACTATATTTCGAATGACGCTGCGGCGGAAAATGTGAAAAATGAAATTCTGCAAAAGGGCGGTCGTTGCATTTCTGTAAAAGCAGACGTGCCTATTTCTAGTGAAGTTGCTAGGTTATTCGAAACAGTAGATTCAGAGTTTGGAGCAGTTTCGGTTTTAGTAAATAATGCAGCCATTTTAAAAAATCAATGCTCATTAGTTGAAATCTCAGAGGAGCGTTTTACTGAGGTGCTTCGAGTAAATATCATGAGTTGCTTTCTTTGTAGTAAAGAAGCAATTAAACGCATGTCAACCAAAAACGGTGGCGTTGGCGGTGTAATTGTTAATGTATCTTCAGGTGCGTCTAAAAGTGGTTCTCCAAATGAGTATATTGATTACGCTGCTTCAAAAGGTGCAATTGACACACTAACCAGAGGTTTGGCTTTAGAAGTTGCCGCAGAAGGAATTAGAGTGAATGCCGTACGTCCCGGTCTTATTTACACAGAAATGCATGCATCAGGTGGTGAGCCCAATCGCGTTGACCGTTTAAAATCCAAAATTCCTTTGCAAAGAGGCGGTAAACCTCAAGAAGTAGCAGAGGCAATATTTTGGCTTGCCTCTAAAAAATCTTCATTCGTCACTGGCAGCTTCATAGAAGCTGCCGGAGGTTTGTAATGCATAACAAGTCGTTGCAGCTCGTGCGCTTCCACTGGGAACTGAGGCCGACAGCAATTGACCATTGAGGATCGCAGATGGATGAAAAGGTGTTCTGGAATCTCATTTCCCGAATCAACTCACAGAAGCTAGCTGAAGGACGCGAAGACCAAGCGCTTCTGCCCCTTGCTAAGCACTTCAAAACTCTTGCCGAAGCAGATCTATTCGAGTTTGAAGAAGCACTCTCCAGGTATCTATACGAACTTGACGGAACGGTCTACGCGCAAAACGCAGGAGAGTCTAGCGATTCGGGCGATGCATTCCTCTATGCAAGATGCTATGTCGTAGCAATGGGCAAGACCTACTACGAAGACGTCAAAGCAAATCCCGGCCAGATGCCCAAGAGTCTAGACAACTGGTGCGAACCATTGCTCTATGCCCATAGAGAAGCATGGGCGCGACTGACAAAGAACAGTCAGCAGGACTGGCCGTACATTTCCTCTGTAAGCTACGAATCCTTTAGCAACAGAAGGGCTTGGAACCACCTGAGATAGTCCGCTTGGTGATGCCTAACCCGCCGTTCGAGCTCCGGCATGGCACCTAGCCCGTGCCACGCCTATGTTCATTCTGCGCTTCACGGGCCAGACGCCATGTCTCCACGGCCAGCTCAACTCCAACATTAGGCCCTTATGTCCGCTGTAATCACAAATGAAAGCTACGCTTTGTCAGTTCACAAGCGCGTAGGCACTGTAGCGTTTGGCATGCTCAGTGGTGAGATTGGATTTATTGAAGGTGCAATTGAGTTGGCATCTTTGCGCCATGAAGCCGCAGTCGAAGAAAACGACCCTGACTTTATGGCTTTTGTTGTAATTGCATCCGAAACGGATAGTCTTCCGATTGGTACATCAAGAGAACTATGGTCTAAAGAAGCATTAGCTAAGCATCAACCCGAAATTGATGCCGCTATTGTTTGGGCTAAAAAAGTGGGGTTAGCCGCCTGTCAATCTCTTGCGGGGCGTTTCTATACCTAACCCATCATTAGCGCCACTTAATTTAAACGTAAGTCACTAAAGACGCTTAGAACATCGCAAATATGAATCAAAAGGTAGATAACGCTCAAGACGCCAATGGCGTAAAGCTTCGGTTGTCTGCGCAGCGAGCGTTGTGTGGCAATATTCCGAGAACGCTTAGGTCGGTATCCGTTGAATATCACGACACGGTCATTGCATGTAGATATGTGTTTGATGACGGAGCTACTACTTCAGAGATGGCGCTGTTGAGTTGCGCCGGTACGGAAATCATTGCAGATTACAATGAACCTTACACAATTACAGAGGAATTTATGACTATCCCTTTCCCAATCAAGCCGGAGTATTTGCGCTATCTCGTCTACATGCGAGCCGAAGGAGTTGTCGCCCTATGAGCAGAAAGCTTCGCGAACTCCATGCTCATGAATATGAAAATGTGTGCGCTTGGGCAATCAAAGAAAATTGGCCTGGCCTAGTCAAGGGTGAAGTAATCACGCATGAGGGTTTTCTGAAAATTCTCATGCTTCCGGGCCACCTCAGCTTTGCTATGAGCGAAGAAGGAGCTTCTGCTCTTGGGTTTGGGCAAATTTGGCTTTCCCCCAATGGCAAAACGAACTTGATTCGCATCCTTGTAGATCCGGCAATGCGTGGAAGAGGAATCGGTAAGAACCTATGCGCATTATTGCTTGCGGAGGCACTTCGTATATCAAACACCGCCCAAGTTTTCCTTCGGGTCCGCAGAGATAATCTCCCTGCAGTTGCGGTCTACCGATTCCTTAGCTTTAAAGATATTGAGGGGGAAAGTAATGCAGACGTTCTGGCAATGGCATATGGGCTCTAACCTTTCGGTCAACCGGATGGCACTCCATTCCCCACTGGATTCTTTGGGCTGGCGGCATGTCACTTTTGCTTGGTCGGGTCATGCACGCCCTGATTCTGATCACTAAAGGTTGGGGAAACCCTCGGGCAGTGGGAATGATTCTGACTTTCCTGCCGATGGCTGGTTTTGGTCTGTGGTCGTATACAAAAGCGTTGGGTAAAGTGCTGACCCGGTGTTCAATCTGTTAATCAGCATCAAAAAGCCAACTCAAAAGCCGCTATGATTTGGCCACATGACTTTCTTTGCTTTTCAATTGGCGTCATTGCTAACAGGGCATGCCACTCTTTTTTAGCTCAAGCCGTTTGCTTCGCTCTCGGCGCCCGCTCCTTAATCAAACGTAATGCTTCAGGTGAAATTGCTATGTTAGAAGTTGCTATTCTTAATGTCATTCCGGGCAAAGAAGCTGAGTTTGAGACTGCTTTTCGTCGAGCATCCGCGATCATTTCCAGCATGAATGGGTATATATCTCATCAGCTGCAACGTTGCGTGGAAAATAGTAGCCGTTATATTTTATTGGTCAATTGGCAAACACTTGAGGCACACACCGTTGGCTTTCGTGGTTCGCCTCAATACCAGGAATGGAAGCAGCTGCTCCACCATTTTTACAATCCATTCCCAACTGTTGAACATTATGAGGTGGTACTTGAACAAAAAGCCTTGCCTATTGTTTAAGCGAACCACCATCATTGGCACAGGCCATCGCTGCCCTTTTACGTCTTGAATATCCAAGAATGAGCAAGCCCTAGCCGCCCAGAATGGCTCACTTTACATCCTTTTATTAACTTACATTCATACCCGTTTTGCGGATGATAAAGAAGTTAAATTAAAGGAATGCCACCCATCGGTGACCATATAGCATGACGTTGAAATGCCGTGGCGGGTGTGCTGCAGGCGGCTTTTGCTGCTTGATTACATCAAACATTAAATTGCACAGTGAAACTCTTTAACACGCTCAACCTTTTCAAGCCAAGCAATGCCTCAGCAGCCATAGTCACTCTGGATAGCTGGCATCTGGTATTAGGATAGAAAATAAATGAGTGCTTGTTTAATTCAGGTTATTAGACCTCAAAACAAAAAATTCATAGGCGCTGATGCTCCACTCTGGTGATGACTACACCTATGCAATATTTCGATCGCAATGCTTGGCTTTGCTCCTTACAAACACAGCCCCCCCTACCCGGTTTTAATCATGTTTAAATTTATACCCCAGGCAACACTGTTGCTCTTGTCAGTATCCACCGCCCTTGCCGCATCGCCACGCATGAGTTCGCTGAAGGTCAGCCAGCCTGAAGCGGCAGTAATGCGGGCGTGTACGCAGGACGAGCTCTGTGTTGAAATTCTGCCTGGCTGCGAAGGTGAGGCATGCGCCAGTGGCGAGGCCGATGGCAAAGTATTCAGCCTCACGGGCGGCCAGCGTAATCCGGTGTACTCTCGCTATCATTTAGCGGAGCTATTATCCCCAAATGAAGATACTTCACTGCAGCTGTGGCCAAAGCTGATCCGCTTTGGGGATGGCATTCTGGCAGGCGCGGAGACAAAGCTGCGCAGCATGTATTCTGGCGGCGGAGCGAGCTCCACCACCCTGCACCTCATCGCCTTTTTGCCAGACCAAGCACCATTTGTGGTACTCAGTGTGCCGCAGAGCGCCAGCGTAATGATCCGGGCGTGCTTTAGCGAGCAAAACATGAAGCAGCGTGCAGGAGCCTGCCATGACTTATATGACTTTAACGCTAGCCTTGCCCTGACGGGAGCATACGCAGCAGATATGCCGGTGCTGCGCTATCGCAGTAAGGCAACCTCTTTTCCGGGGCCTGTATCGCGCTCTAAAGATTCGCTTTCTGGGCGCCCCCTTCGCCAGCGCGACATCCTTACCGTTACCGATCCCCAGTGCAGCTATCAGAGGCTGTATCGCTTCGACCCGGCCACCCGTGCGTATATTGCAAATAAGCCAGCGCCCGACTGCTCGGATTACACCACACCCTGACTTTGACCTTGTTTAGGGCCACGCTACTTCACGCCGTTCTGTGGCTCTATTTTTACAGCCAAACACCTGCCAAAGCGGTGTTTATTGGGCATGAATGATATGCTTATGCCCATTGGCAGAAAATAGCTCGCTGCCCACACCCTATTCACCCTCTTATAAAAGGAAAACAAATGGCTCAATATGTTTTCAGCATGAATCGCGTTGGGAAAATTGTCCCGCCTAAGCGCCAAATTTTAAAAGATATCTCACTGAGTTTTTTCCCTGGCGCAAAAATTGGCGTTTTAGGTTTAAATGGCTCGGGCAAATCGACCGTACTTAAAATTATGGCCGGTATTGATAAAGATATTATTGGCGAAGCCACGCCGATGCCGGGCCTGAATATTGGCTATCTGCCGCAAGAACCACAGCTTGATCCGCTTAAAACAGTGCGCGAAGAAGTGGAATCAGGCCTTGGAGAAGTTTTTGAAGCCCAAGCCAAGCTAGAAGCCGTGTATGTAGCCTATGCCGAGCCTGATGCTGATTTTGATGCGCTGGCCGAAGAGCAAGCTCGCCTAGAAGCCATTATTTCTGCCGGATCCGGCGACAATGCCGAGCTGCAGTTAGAAATCGCTGCAGATGCGCTGCGCCTGCCGGCATGGGATGCCATCATTGGCAATCTGTCTGGTGGTGAAAAGCGCCGTGTAGCGCTTTGCAAACTGTTGCTATCCAAGCCAGATATGTTGCTGCTGGACGAGCCAACCAACCACTTGGATGCAGAATCCGTAGATTGGCTTGAGCAATTCCTGTGCCGTTTTCCAGGCACTGTTGTGGCCGTTACCCATGATCGCTACTTCCTTGATAACGCAGCCGAATGGATTTTAGAGCTGGATCGTGGCCACGGTATTCCATGGAAAGGCAACTACTCCAGCTGGCTGGATCAAAAGCAAGACCGCCTGAAAGTGGAAGAATCGCAAGAATCAGCCCGCCAAAAAACCATTAAAAAAGAATTGGAATGGGTTCGCCAGAATCCTAAAGCGCGTCAGGCCAAATCCAAATCACGGATTGCCCGCTTTGAAGAGCTCAATAGCCAAGATTATCAAAAGCGTAATGAAACACAGGAAATCTTTATTCCTGTGGCCGAGCGCTTGGGTAATGAAGTGGTGGAATTCGAAAATGTCAGCAAAGCCTTTGGCGATCGCTTATTGATTGATGACCTCAGCTTTAAAGTACCACCTGGCGCCATTGTGGGGATTATCGGGCCAAACGGCGCGGGTAAATCCACCCTCTTTAAAATGCTGGCAGGCCTTGAGCAACCCGACAGCGGCACGGTTAAAATCGGCACGACCACCAAAATGGCCTATGTGGATCAAAACCGCGAAGCCTTGGGCGATGGCAATAAATCCGTCTTTGAAGTAATTTCCGGCGGCCACGATATTCTGACCGTAGGCCGCTACGAAACATCCAGCCGCGCTTACATCGGCCGCTTTAATTTTAAGGGCGCGGATCAGCAAAAAATCGTCAGCCAATTATCCGGCGGCGAGCGCGGCCGCCTGCATCTAGCCAAAACACTGATTGCCGGTGGCAATGTCTTGCTGCTGGATGAGCCGTCCAACGATCTGGATATCGAAACCCTGCGCGCACTGGAAGACGCGCTGTTGGAATTCGCCGGTTGTGTGATGGTAATCTCGCACGATCGCTGGTTCCTGGATCGGATTGCTACGCACATCCTAGCGTGTGAAGGCGATTCCAAATGGCAATTCTTTGACGGCAACTATCAGGAATACGAAGCCGACAAGAAAAAACGTTTGGGTGAGGAAGGCGCAAAACCAAAACGCATTCGTTACAAGCCAATCAGCCGCTAAAAAAAGCAAAACGGGAAGCCATGGCTTCCCGTTTTTTATTGCACCGATTCAGCGTCAACAGCATTCCAAACGCCTCCCCGCTTATCTGCTGCGGCCTAAAAACCACCGCAACGCCTCCGCCATCTGCACTACCTGCCCGCTTAACTTCATTTATAAATAATGAACCTGCGTCAGTAAATCAATAAGCCCATCATTCTGCCTGACTCACCGCAAATAATTACTCTAATATTTTATTTTATGACTATTATAATTAATAAAACTTAATAAATACACATCATCTACTTACACGCCACTGCAGACAATATCGATGCGGGCATTCAATGCAGGAACAATAAAATGCCTGAAGGCTTAGCCGATCTGTTTGGAGCAGACCAATGGGTTCCCACTGGTGGGGCGCCAACAACCACCGCAGCAACACGACATGGTTTTGAGCTACTGGTACAAGCGCATGTAAACCCCTTAACGCCTGGCGTGATTGATGGCGGTGGAACCTGCGCCAACATCCTGGCGGCCATCCCTGCCGGGCTGCAGAATATTTTTGAATTTGAGCCCAGATCACAGCATGGCTTCAAATTTACATGGACAGATACAGATGGAGTGCCGTGGCAGGTACACGGGCATGAGCCAGATGCAGGTGCCGTTGCCGGGCATGTGGGCGCAGGCGCATGGACCATGCGCGTGCAATGCGGCAGAGATTTTATGATGTCACGTCAGCTGGTTTCTGATTTCCCCGCCCTGCACGCCAACTACACCCCTCCTACATTCTGGAGCCGCTGTAGTACGCCATTAAAAGTTGGGCTTAGCCATATTGTGATCAACAATCCATAGCCCATCCCCCTCCTCGGCCGGAGTGCACCATGCCTGCAAAAAAAAAGCTTTAGATGATCAGCTGTATGTTTTCTCTGATAACAATGGCAACCGGCATCACAACGATGCCATGATTACAGCACATGGTGAGCAGCTGCTGTTTGGCAACACCTTCAGCAGAACATTAACCGTGCCCGCAGGCACCGCAATCTCTTTCTTTGCGCCGCATGGCAACACACTCACCACCACTTTTAACAACTGCGGCCGTGGTGCAAACCGGCCAGCAGGCGTAGTAGAAAGAGTCGGGGCGGGAGCAGAGTGCTACGACTACAACCTGACCAAGTTTGAAGGCTATCACTGTAAAGGCCTAACCGGCATAGCCACGCTGGATAAAATCATAGACTGCTGCTACGACGGCCAGCGCGGCCTTTCTTACGACAATCTTGAAACACTGGTGCAAGACCCAACTGTAAACGTAGACGTGATCACCATCAGAAACCGCTGGTGGAGCCGTGAAATGACACTCAGCAGCCTGATTTTCCAACTGATTAACGCAGGCTATCACTACAACGAAATCTATTGCTCCTTCTGCCGTGGCCCCGCCTAGGTTTCATGGGGCAGCATCCGCAACTGCGGCGTACCCGATCACCGCTTCTGACTGTTTTGCACTTCTGCATTTGGATCTGTGTTTTCTGCCAGTGCCTTTTTTCCGCATCCGCCTCAGCCGTGCGGTTGGCCATAAAGGTGTTGCCTTCTTGCAGGAAGGTTTTGGTGGCGCTGAATAGCTCGTTGATTTTTTCAGGTTTAAAATCGTTGGCGAGTTGTTGCTGCGCGCCATCGGTATCGCGGCTCAGGCTGGCGATGGTTTCTGCGGCAACTTTACCAGTCAGCTCTTTTTGCTTGGCTTCGTCGTTGGCGGAGGCGATGGCGCTTTTGTTGGTGCTGCTGCCATTGTCCCCAGCGCTAAGGGCGACGGGCGCCGTGGGTGTGATGCCGCTTGGGCCTGCGTCGTAGAGTTTGCTACCAGGAGGGGCTGCGGCCTGATCGCCACTTTTGCCGTCTTCTGCCTTTTTATCCGTTCCGCCCATGCTAAAGCCACCGCCAATGCCGATGCTGCTGGCGCTGTATCGGCGTGGTTGTTGATGTCTTTTTGGGTGAGCGTACCGGTGCTAAGGGTGTTGTCGTCCGATTTGCTGGCGATCACCGCGCCGTTCAGGTCAGTATTCTTTTTAACCTTTATCTCAAAGCCTTCTTTGCCTGCAAACAAGCCACTTTGCTCGGTAACGGCCGCGTAGTCAGATTTCATTTTGTCCTGACTGATGCTGGCGCTGCCCGACACACCCGCCCCTGCCGTAACGCTGGCACTGGCGCTGCTTTGCTTGCTATCAAACTGGCTGGTGTCCTGGCGGCTGGCGAGTTTTAAATCGCCACCGATGTCAGCAACGATTTTGCTACCGCTGACAACGGCGCCTTCTATGCGGGTGTCGTTGCCAGCAGCCAGTGATAGAGCCTCATGATCACAAATCAATCATGCTTTAAATTCATAAAAAACTTCCCTTTTTCAACATCAACTATAAATTCACACGACACCCAGGCAGGTTGGCCTTGAGAAACAAAGAAATCTCGATGTTGCAGTAATAGCTCCCCGATTTCATGAGAGAACGCTCCAGATTCAGGCGCAAACCAAGAAATCTGACCATCACCATTAACATGGTCATACTCAAACTTACAAACATCACCAGAAACATTTAAATCCGCTCTTAAAATTATCTTACAAGAACCCTCTGGCGCTTCATTAAATAGAAGACTTGCCATTTCTTTACACAAAACTATATCTCTACTTTCCACTACTTTAGCCAGCGTTTAATTTTATGCAGCAAATCATCCTTAGGTGGTTCCCAGCCTAGGCGCAGAAAATCATATTCGATTTCATAGTGCGGCAAAGGCTTCACCGGCATTAAAGCCATAGGTATCAAAGGGTGATCAATGACGACCTCGATTCCCTTAATCCAGCACAATTTGGTGCAGAGCACCGCCCAATAGTGAAGAAAATCGCGGTGAATCAATTCGGACTTAATTTTAGTCAGGTTGACGATATGTTCTTCCAGGGCAGGTTTGTCCTGCCGTAGAAACAAGGAGAAGAAATCTCGTCCGGAAACAAACTCTTCACGTAAGGGCTTACCACATTTTTTTGCACCCAAAGCAATCATTTCTTTGATGACCGAATGCTCATCCAGCAAAAGAAATTGCAACATATGCGTGTAATAGTGATAACTTTTGGGGTCAGCCTTGTACATCAAACCGGCATGAGCAATCTGGTTAATACACTCAGGGCTATCAGAAAGAAGTGCATGCACAAAAGCCTCAACTGGTAAGCCAAGATCGCGAAAATCAGGATTAAATCCTGCAGCATTTGCGGCAGCTGACAAAATGCTACTTATATAAAGTTGTTCCCTAACTGTTACTGAATCATGATTAATAAACCAAGATTTGAGAGCACGACATTCATGCATTTCAGCGATCCCTTTTAAAATGGATCCACGATTAACTTTGTCGTGCCGGTTAACGTACCAGTCTAGTTGTCTTGGGAGTTCATTTTCAGCTAGCTTCAATAAATCAAGCAATATCTGCTCACGAGTTCGCATATCGAGGTTCATTTCAGTTTCACCATTGTCATACCAACACTATCAACGCCAGATACCATTTTAACCAGCGTGCCATTATCAAGGGCCTTCAGAATTGCACTACCTGTCGTCGCCTTTGCTGGATCTCCAGATCTTGAAAGCTCATTTGCACGGCTACGGATCCACTGATCCGACATCTGTGGTGGCAGTGCGGTAGTCGGATTCGGCCCCGTCAATTTGATCGAATTATTCGCATTCAAAGGTTTCACTTCATTAATTATCACCTGATCGCCTTTGAAATAAACGCCATCGAAACAATTGCTCCCACATTTTCCATCCAGCGCAGTAAATCCATTACGTGAGAAATAGGCATCAGCCACTGTTTCGCGTAAAGCACCGGCTTGCCCTGTATCCAAACGACTCAATTTACTCAACTGCGTCAATTCTGCCTGATTCAGTGCAGCAGGCACGCCTTGCGTGGTGATTTGTTGCGTCGAGATAAAGCCTTTGCCAGATGCTGTGACCTCACCCGCATTAAGGATCTTGGACGATTCCCATGCTTTGCCAACGAGATTTGCATCTAAAGCCTTTTCCAACTTAGATACGGCAGATGGCGATGCGCCCAGCTGCATTGCAGCATAAAGCAACTCAGACGTTTCAGGGTTGGTCCCCAACACTTGCTGAATGATCTGAGCACCAACTGTATTTGTAGCTTTTCCATCGACAGCTGTTTTAACACCTGTGTGCAAATTATCTGCACCAGAGGTAGCGAGGGCACTTGATGCAACGCAACCCACAACGGTTCCACACGTTGTTGCAAGCCCTACTGCCCCCACAATCTCTGCAGCGCCCCCAACCGCTTGCACACTCCCCATGACCCGTGTGCCAAGCTGATTTCGACTAGCCGCATCCTGCCAAGCCATCGGATCGGAGTATTGGCCGAAAATTGGCAATTCAGCAGAGCCACCCAAATAAACCAACTGAACAGGATCCGTCTGTTTGGCGAGCAATTCACGCTCCCCTTTGAGCGCATCAGTTTTCCCCAACGATTCAAGAGCGGAATAAATCGAATAATTAGGGTCATCTTTAGCCAAACCAGCGGTGCATTTAAGCTGTGCGCATGCAGCAGCCAACAGGCGGACTTCTTTGTTTTTATCCCCTTTTGCCAGTTGTTTGATGCGATCAATCTGCCGAGCATTAGCCAGCATATTATTCTGCATCTCAATCTGCGCCGCATTATTCGCAGCCGCGGCATTGCCATCTGTTGCCGCAACAATGCCGGTGATGATGGAACCGACCAGATTCTTACGTTTCTCCTTTTCACTGGCCGTCATCTTATCTGCGTTGGTGTTTTCAATTTCAGACAGGACGTTATTGATGACGACGCTGGAAGCCGCGCCCACAGCGGCGCTGCTGCAGTTGCTGCTCGTTGCCGCAGCTCCGGCGCAGGAGGCGATGGCGTGTAGGGCGGCGCGGACGTTTTGGCTGGTTTGGTTTTCTTCTCCCTTTACTGTCTGGAAGCTATTGGCTATTTCTTTGATCTTTTCAGCGCCCAAGCTTTGCAGGTAAGCCACAGAGGCGTTTTGCAGCAGGCCTGTTGCACCACCGCTGACATTGCCACCCACGGCAACTTGCAGTGCGGTCATGGCGCGGCCGTAGTCGCCGCCGGGTGTCCATCTATTGGCTTCGGTCAGATTATCTTTTAAGGCTTTTTCTGCATTTGGATCGGTGTTTTCTGCCAGTGCTTTTTTCGCCGCATCCGCCTCAGCCGTGCGGTTGGCCATAAAGGTGTTGCCTTCTTGCAGGAAGGTTTTGGTGGCGCTGAATAGCTCGTTGATTTTTTCAGGTTTGAAATCGTTGGTGAGTTGTTGCTGCGCGCCATCGGTGTCGCGACTTAGGCTGGCGATGGTTTCTGCGGCGGTTTTGCCGGTCAGCTCTTTTTGCTTGGCTTCGTCGGTAATCGTAATTTTGGCGGTGGCGATGGCACTTTTGGTGGTGCTCGTGCCATTGTCCCCAGCGCTGAGTGCGACGGGCGCAGTGGGTGTGACGCCACTTGGGCCTGCGTCGTAGAGTTTATTTCCAGCAGGGGCGGCGGCTTGATCTGTGCTTGGGGCTTTGCCGTCTTCTGGTTTTTTCTCGGTACCGCCTAGGCTAAAGCCACCGCCAATGCCGATGCTGCTGGCGCTGTATTCAGCGTGGTTATTGATGTCTTTTTGCGTGAGCGTGCCAGTGCTGAGGGTATTGTCGTCCGACTTACTGGCGATCACTGCGCCGTTTAGATCAGTGTTGTTTTTAACCTTAATCTCAAAGCCATCTTTGCCTGCAAATAAGCCGCTTTGCTCGGTGACCGCCGCATAGTCAGATTTCATTTTGTCCTGACTGATGCTGGCGCTGCCCGATACGCCCACACCCACTGTTACGCTGGCGCTTACGCTGCTTTGCTTGCTGTCAAACTGGCTGGTGTCCTGGCGGCTGGCGAGTTTTAAATCGCCGCCGATGTCGGCAACAATTTTATTGCCACTGACCACTGCGCCTTCGATGCGGGTGTCGTTGCCCGATTCCAGCGCCAGGGTTTTACCTGCGTTGATATGGCTATTTTGCTGGGCAGTATCTTTGCCATCGGCATGGCCACGGCTCAGGCTGCCGTTGGCGGTGACGCCATAGCTGGCGCCGCCTTGCCCAAAGGTAATCGCAACACCCGCACCCCAGCTGGAGCTGCTGTTTTTGCTGTGTTGCTCGCTCTCATCCAGCGCCGATTGCAAGTTGATATCGCCATCCGATTTCAGCTTGATATTGCCTTTGGCATTGATCTCGCTACCCAGCACATTCAGCTGGCTGGCTTTATCACCCACCGCCGAGATTTGAATATCGCCACCGGCATTTAATGTGCTGCCGCTGTGGCTTATGCTGCTGGTTTTGGTGGTACTTTCAGATTTCGACTCGCCATAAGTGATGCTTACGCTTACCGATTTAGGATCTGCAGCAGCAGCTTTAGCTGCATCAATGCCGTTTTTAGCGGCCAGTGCAGCCGTGCCCACTGATAGCGCTTTTACACGGCTATCTTTGGATTCGCCCGCTGTTTTTGCTGACTCCGCCACTGTTTGTGCGGCTTGCAGCATGGTCAGCGCGGGCGCGCTCACCGCCACGGTAATACCGCTTTGTTTAAAGGTTTGGGTTTCGGTGCTTTGATGGCGATCCTGCCCCGGGTCTACCGTCACTTGCTTGCCTTTCAGTGCAATATCCCCAGCCAGCGCTGATAGATCACTGCCAGTAACCTGAACTGCATTGCCCGCCTGAATCGTCAGCTTGCCCTGCTCGCTGCCTACTAGGCTGCGGTTCTGGCTTTGAATACTGCCATCGGCATCGGTATGGGTTTGTTGCTCTTGCTTGCCGTAAGTAAAGCCAAACCCACCACCGCTAAAGAGGCCCGATTTGCTTTCTTTTCTATCGTGAATATCCTTGCTGCTATTGGTGCCTGCGGTGATTTTAACGTCGTTGCCTGCCAATAATTGCACGTCTTGGGTTGCAGCAATGGCACTCCCGTTGACTTTGATATCCTTGCCTGCCTGGACATTAATACTATTGCCAGACAAGCTATTGCCAACCGCCTGAGTGGTTCGGCTAAAGTCGTAAGTGGTGGAGGTAGAGCTAGAGAACCAGCCACGGCTATGGCGGTAGGTTTCTTGCGTATCGGTCTGCGTTAGGTCGATCGAAGCCAGCTCAATATCTTTTTTAGCCGCTAAGCTCAATTGGCCTTTCTCTGCCAGCAGATCTGCGCCTTTCAGAGTGAAATTGCCATCAGGGCCTGCTGCTTTAATGTTTAGATTTTGGCCCGCCGTGATGCTGCCACCTTGTAAGCTTTCCTTACTAAACGCATGCCGATCGTACTTATCATTGCCTGCGCGCTGGTCGTCCCCGGCCAAGCGCTCTTTTACGGCTTCGATCTGTACGCTGGCGCCTTGCAGGGTTAAATCCTTTCCGGCATGCACATTTGTGCCTACTAGGCTAAGGCGATCACCCGCCACCACAAGGGCCGTGCCGCCTGCGCTGATGCTGCTGATATTTTGCTGGGTGGATTGCTTATCCAGATAACCCGTGCGCCCACCCGCCCAATCGTGGTCGGAGGCTATAGCACGGCAAAATTTAATTGCTGCTTTTAAAACGAAGCCGGTCAGCACTTATCAATATATTCAATGCCTTGTGATACTTATTAATCCTACTAAAATCATTCTCCCCCAAAGAAAAAAGCCTAGTTAAATCCAAATTATCTTTAATATCCTCAATTTTAACTCGCCTAGCCAACTCATTTATCGAGACCCTAGAAATAAAATCTTCGTATACTTCATCAGGACGTTTTGATAAACAGTCAATAGCCTGCACTATTAAGTCAGAAAAACCAAGACACCTTAAATCATCAATCGTTACGCTACTATCTTCGATTACATCATGTAAAACACTAATAATTTTTAGATTTTCATCATCAAATTTTAACATTAATCGTAGCGGATGCAAAATATAGGGGCTCCCAGCTTTATCAACCTGTCCCTTATGTGCGCAACACGCTAAAGAAATTGCTTCATCTAAATAGTTCATCGAACCCTCCCATTTTCATACTGTTCTTTACTGATTTCATTGCCAGACAAAAGTGCATCATTAAACAGTCTATTTTTATGATCCACTGGAGTATGTTTTTCACTTTCACCGTAGAATTTAACATACGTCTTTTGAGAAACATGATCCCAACGAAACATTACCTCTTCATATTCATAATCAATATAAACATCCCGTATAGTAAAAGTAACTCCTTTTTCAATGCCCATTTTTACTCCTTATCGCCTCATAGTAAGCCTTGCTTTGTTTTTGAATAATTTTTGCTTCACTGCTATTTTGATCCAAAACTCTCCATCTCTCATAAAATTTATGCCCCAAACCACCAGGCACTCCTGAAGTAGCAGAAATAGAATCATAGAGTCGATCACCCAACAACCCCCTTGCTAAAGCCTCTGGTTCTTTTGCAAAAATCATTTCAGGTGAATTAACCTGGATTTCAGCAAAAATTCCAGACTTAGTTTTAACAGTAGCATTAACTCCACTATACCCTAGCAAATCATCAGCACCATTAACAATTTTAACATTTGCACCGTTCTTTATTAGATCAGAAGTCACTCTACTGATCTGATCTGAATCAATAATAATTGTATTTCTAGCCAAATCTTTAATTTTTGAAACATCTCCAAAATAATCATTTTCTATTTTATATATTGCTCTTTCTTTTGATTTAATCGGAGATTTTGCAACGCGACCGCCGAAAGTTTCAGCTATTTTGTCAGCAATAAGATCCACTTCCAATTTTGCTTCAGGAGCCTTCTTATATGCGAAATTAAACTTAGCGGCAAAAGCCTCTTCTTTCAATACTGATATTAAAGTACTTGGCGATTTCAAAACCCCCATAACCCTATTAACGGGCAATAGCATTAAAATTATATTGCCAACATCATCAACCAATGGTTGTAATTTTTTCTGCTCATCTGCCTTACGATAGCGACTTAAGTAATCATCCAAAGTTGCAAAGCCGTGACTTGCATCGGCTTTACACCCTGCATCACATGCAGGGCTTGCAGCTAATTGCTTTAACTCTAGTGACAACTGAGAATATTCAACGGGAGTCATCACGGCCAGTTCTTGAGCCATTAATTTCTTCAGAGCCGTTTGATTTTGGTTTTTACTTATCAAATCATACTCATCTTGTATTTTTTTACGCTCATCTGGTGACTTAGCACTTGCAAGGGCCTTTGACTTCTCTTCAATCTGAGTCGGATTAAGATAATTATTCTCCATCTCAATCTGCGCCGCATTATTCGCTGCAGCTGCATTGCCCCCTGTTGCTTCTGCAATCCCCGCAATCAAACTGCCTACCAGATTCTTACGTTTCTCCTTTTCACTAGCCGTCATTTTGTCTGCGTTGGTGCTTTCGATTTCAGACAGGACGTTGTTGATAACTACACTGGAAGCCGCTCCCACGGCGGCGCTGCTGCAGTTGCTACTGGTTGCAGCAGCTCCGGCGCAGGAGGCGATGGCGTGCAGGGCGGCGCGGAGGGTTCCGCTGGTGGCATCTTCTGTGCCTTTCTTTTCTTGAAAGCTGTCGGCGATGGCTTTTATTTTTTCAGCGCCGATGCTTTGCAGATAGCTGACGGTGGCGTTTTGTAGCAGACCACTCATGCCGCCAGTGACATTGCCGCCCACGGCCACTTGCAGCACCGTCATGGCGCGGCCGTATTCGCCGCCTGGGGTCCATTTATCTGCATCGGCTTTGGCTGCAGTAAGTTGCTTCAGAATGCTATCACTTGCGCCTTGATCTTTTGCTTGCTCAAGCGCGGCAGTGGCTTTATCCGCATCCGCAGCACGATTAGCCATAAAATGGCCCGTTTCCTGAACCAACGCTTTGGCCGCAGCCATTTGCTCCGCAAGCTGCTGTTAATCAAAGTGGTTGGCCAGTTTTTGCTGTGCACCGTCCGTGTCGTGATTCAGGCTGGCGATGGTTTCGGCGGCGGTTTGGCCGGTCAGCTCTTTTTGTTTTGCATCATCCGTCAGGGTGATCTGGCCCTTGCTAATCGCGCTCTTCGTGCTGCTACTGTCGCTCTCTTGTGCGCCCATTACAGACGGTGCGCTTGCACTTACATTAGATTGATCAGCGCCCTTGGTTTGAGACGTTTGCTCTTTGCCTGACGAACTAAAATCAAGCCCGCCACCTAAGCTGATGGCGTCGGTCTCGGCGTGGTTGCTGATGTCTTTTTGCGTGAGCGTGCCGGTGCTGAGTTTGTTGGAGTCACTACTACTGACAATCACAGCCCCTGTCAGATCGGTATTGTTTTTAACCTTGATATCAAAGCCGTCTTTGCCCGCAAAGATGCCACTCTGCTCACTTACCGCAGCATAGTCATTATGCGTTTTATCATAGGAACCGCTGGCACTCCCACTTGCACTTGCACTGCCATAGCCAATCATGACACTGGCACTGCCCCCTATTTGCTTATTGTCGAATTGACTAATGTCTTGCAAGCTTTCAACATTTAAATTGCCTTTGATATCTGCAATCACTTCTTGCTGGCCTGTAACCGTTGCTCCGCGTAGGTTGGTGCCTCCCCCAGAAATCAGGGTGAATGTTTTCCGGCACTCCATTGGCTGTTCGGCCAAACGACATTGCTTGAGAGTATGAAACATAGCAGGATTTAAGTTTGCTCTGACCCCAGTTATTAGAAGTACTGATTGATGCCCATTTCGGGGTTAAAAACCTTGACCTGCAAGACGGTATCTGACGCCTATATTTTTTCACAATATTTCAATCTGGAATTACCCGCAACATCGTAATTATTTGATCCGTACTTTCGGATAAATCGAGAGCATGCTGCCCTCCAACAATAAGCCCACCATAACTTTCATCAACGTAAAACCACTCATCACCAGAGTCATAATGCATGGATGTATAAGGAAGAAAAGAATCCACACGATCTCCCAATCTCATGCCCTCTGGCAATCTACCTTGATATGATAAATCTAAATTTTTCGCATCAAATTTAGAGGTTTTTTTGATATCATCAGAATAGCAATCAACCAACCAGACTGTCACCGTCAAAACAACCCCATTACTTATTTTTATCGTTAAAGATCGATCATCAATCCCAATCCTACCTTCTTGACCAGCCCCCCCAAATCGTGCATCTGTACTTAGAAAGGAAATATACTCCATATTTTCTTCTTTTCTAAGCACTGGCCCTCCTGGAAAATGAAATAAATCGTTCGTTCCAACCACCTTATATTTTTGCAATACCTTGTCCAAGTCCGCAACTTTTGTGCCCAATGAAATTCCTGCGCACGATTCATACGGGACAATAGGACAATTCCAATTCACATTAATCTCAATTTCTTTTGTCATTTCACTCTCCAATTTTTTCCATACTTATCAAGCGGAATAATAATTTGTCCATCAGGATTAAAATATACCACTCGCCCTTTATTTTCAGCGGGATCATACTTTTTATAAGTTGTAGGTTCGATTATTTTCCCTATTGATCCATCTTCATAAGTAACTTTATAGTACTGTCCTTTATGTATTGAGTCCTCACTAGCAGGACTAAACTGCACTTTGCGAACCAAAGGATGATTGTCAACTTTAAAAACCTGTGCATTGCCAGAGGTACCCTTTAAAGCTGCTTCATCATGTGTGGCATATCCATCCATTTCATAAGCTTTTTTCAAATCGTTTTTATTTGCTCCCCAAATATTTTCCACCCCCCTTGGAATTCCTTCTTTCTTTGCCAAGTCTTGACGAAGTTGAGATGCGGCCCCTACATTAGCTACCCCATCAGATTTATTATATTTTGTTGCTGTCCCTGTTGTACTTGGCAATTCTGGCCCCGTCTCACTTTTTGGCGACTTCAAGGAAGTATTACTACCTCCAAACGCCATTGAAGTAATCGCAGCACGCATAAATTCCTTAGAATTAGCCCCCTCGCTTGAGGTCATTAATTTTTCCGACTCTGCACGAGTAACAACAGCAATCCATAAAGAACTCAAATTAAGAGACTCTTGCACTGATAAATCACCTTTACTTGCCAATGTTTTAAGCTTCGCCAATTCGCCATCAATTTCAGTTCTTGTTACTTTACCCTGAGGCTTAGCCAAAAAATCTGCCGTACTTGTAGCAACAGTTTTAACTCTCGCAGTCGTCCCTTTTAAAAATGTTAACGCATTATTCTCCATCTCAATCTGAGCCGCATTATTCGCGGCCGCTGCATTGCCATCCGTTGCTGCAACAATGCCGGTGATGATGGAGCCGACCAGATTCTTACGTTTCTCCTTTTCACTGGCCGTCATCTTATCTGCGTTGGTGTTTTCAATTTCTGATAAGACGTTGTTGATGACGACACTGGAAGCGGCTCCCACTGCGGCACTACTGCAGTTGCTACTCGTTGCCGCAGCTCCGGCGCAGGAGGCGATGGCGTGCAGGGCGGCGCGGACGTTTTGGCTGGTTTGGTTTTCTTCTCCCTTCTTGGTCTGGAAACTGTCGGCGATGTCTTTGATTTTTTCAGCGCCCAAGCTTTGCAGGTAAGCCACAGAGGCGTTTTGTAGCAGGCCTGTTGCGCCGCCGCTGACATTGCCACCCACTGCGGCTTGCAGTGCGGTCATGGCGCGGCCGTAGTCTCCACCAGGCGTCCATCTATCTGCTTCGGTTTTTTGCCCGTCCAGACTAATGACCTGATCTTTCAGCTGACTGATCAGCGCCTGATTTTGCTGATCTTGTGGCTTGGCTTGTTCTGCTTTTAAGCTGGCCGATGTGCCGTCCAGAGCTTTCTTCGCAGCATCCGCCTCAGCCGTGCGGTTGGCCATAAAGGTGTTGCCTTCTTGCAGGAAGGTTTTGGTGGCACTGAATAGCTCGTTGATTTTTTCAGGCTTGAAATCGTTGGCGAGTTGTTGCTGAGCACCATCGGTGTCGCGGCTCAGGCTGGCGATGGGTTCTGCAGCGGTTTTGCCGGTCAGCTCTTTCTGCTTGGCTTCGTCGGTGATGGTAATTTTGGCTGTGGCGATGGCACTTTTGGTGGTGCTTGTACCATTATCCCCAGCGCTAAGGGCGACGGGCGCAGTGGATGTGACGCCACTTGGGCCTGCGTCGTAGAGTTTGCTACCCGCTGGGCTGGCAGCCTGATCGCCACTTTTGCCGTCTGCTGCCTTTTTATCCGTTCCGCCCATGCTAAAGCCACCGCCAATGCCGATGCTGCTAGCGCTATATTCAGCATGGTTGTTAATGTCTTTTTGGGTGAGCGTGCCGGTGCTGAGGGTGTTGTCGTCCGATTTGCTGGCAATCACCGCGCCGTTTAAATCGGTATTGTTTTTAACCTTAATCTCAAAGCCATCTTTGCCTGCAAACAAGCCGCTTTGCTCGGTGACGGCGGCATAGTCAGATTTCATTTTGTCCTGACTGATGCTGGCGCTGCCCGATACGCCCGCCCCCGCCGTTACACTCGCACTGGCGCTACTTTGCTTGCTATCAAACTGACTGCTGTCTTGGCGGCTGGCGAGTTTTAAATCGCCACCAATGTCGGCAACGATTTTACTGCCACTGACCACGGCGCCTTCTACGCGGGTGTCGTTGCCGGATTCCAGCGTCAGGGTTTTACCTGCGTTGAGATGGCTGCCTAGCACGTTTAGCTGGCTGGCTTTATCGCCCACCGCCGAGATTTGAATATCGCCACCGGCGTTTAAAGTACTGCCGCTGTGGCTGATGCTGCTGGTTTTAGTGATAGATACCTTATTTACGCCTAAATAATTTTGAGAAGAATCCGCGTTTAGGTTCGTCAATCGCCTCTGGAAGTGCAATGCTTATCTCCGCCATAGGGTGGGTACTTGGCCCGTCAGGTCTTAATAAATCGCCCGGATAATGCTCGTGACCTAAACATTGGGAGTCATCTAAACCCAAGGCCTTAACCACAGCAACGGCCTCTACACACCAGCGACCAAAATACGCTCCCCCTTCAAAATTACGATCTCCATAGGTATACCAATATGGGCGCTCATACATGGCGGCATCCGCAGACAAGCCCTTCTTGGCAGGGCGATTCAGCTCTTTGTACCATTTGTCTACAAATACAAACAATCGCTTGGCTTGCTCATCAACAGGGGCATTCACCGCATCAAGTAGCCGCTGATAAGGCTTAGGGTGACAAAGCCGAGAACCTATCTTCCGCCCTGACTGGCGTGAAGCAATAACACGATCCAATAATTCATCCTGTCCCTCATTTCCTATCAATGCTAATAATCGTTGCCATTGCTCCTCTGGAATAGATAGAGCCAAAGCCAAACCCACAAGCCAGAAACAAACAATGTAATGATCCAGATTCACGGCCCAAACATGACGAGTATATTGCTGCTCTTCTGTCCAGATATCTTTGCCTAATCGTTCAGATTCTTCCCATGCATCTAGTAATGGCGAAAAATACTGAGACAATTCACTAATTTCGTCGCCTCGGGAATAACGACGTAACATTTGATGCCAGTAACTTTTGGAAAAATTAAATACAAACTGAGGCTCATAAAGAGGATCACCTGCTGGAAGCTTAAGCTCAGATTTAACTTCCTCAAATCGCTCTTCTGCGTACTCCACCCACTCATTCCAGTAGGCAACATCTCCACGTAATGAGCGAATCACTTAACACCTCCAAGAACCTTAGACGCCAACTTAGGATCTGGGAAAAATTTCCCATTTCTATCCAACACACCAACAGTCACACGTCCAAAAGGGTCTGTATGAACCAGTAATTTTTCAACTCTACCTCCTCGTAAGGAAATCTCAACCTTATTGGCTAATTTTTGATCCCCTCCGACCGATTCTAATATCCTATCGTATCCAGACTTTGTTCCATTTAACCAATCATCGCTCATCTGCAAACCATCTTTAGTTTCTTTTAAAACAGATGAGCCAAATTTATATTCCACCACAATATAATCAACATTAGGTTTATTGACTTTATAAAGATCATCAATCCCAGTTTGTCCAATTCCCGGAGAGCGACCTATTTTCTGAGCACCGGGAGCAAGACTCGTAATCTTTTCACCCCCAAGTAAATCACCAACAACACTCTTTTGTGCATTAGTCAGATTACGAAAATCCATTAATGGCTTGCCATCTACAGCAAATACACCGCCTTTTGCCACTAATTGATCAAATTTCGCAGTATTAACTAAAGCCTCCAGCCCTTGCTCTGAAAGCACCACGCCAGCCTTAGCTAAAGCCACACCGCCCTTAGCAACGCCACCTACCCCTGTTGCCACACTCCCTACTTGCCAAATCAAGCTTCCAAGGTCTTTACCAAACTGTTCCGCCTGAACATCACCACCTTGGGTTAGTGCTTGATCCATTCGAGCCATTTTTAAGTTCAGCTCGCCCAAGATGGTTTCACCCAACTGCTGTCTAACCTCTGGGCTAGTAATAATTTGTTTTAATCCATTTAAACCTGCAATTGGATCAGCTAGAAATTGTGCAACGCCCTTTACATCACTCCAGCCGGATTCTGCCAAGCCCTTGCCAATACCGGTTGTGGTCAGTGCATCCTGCTTTCCGCTTGTATATGCCCATTTACCACTTACCTTAATTTCGTCAAGTAAACTCTTTGCCGCTTTTAATTCCTTTAAATATTGAGCATTTTGGCTTGGCGAAAGCCAATTATTCTGCATCTCAATCTGCGCCGCATTATTCGCAGCCGCTGCATTGCCATCCGTTGCCGCAACAATACCGGTGATGATGGAGCCGACCAGATTCTTGCGTTTCTCCTTTTCACTGGCTGTCATCTTATCGGCATTGGTGTTTTCTATTTCTGATAAGACGTTATTGATGACGACACTGGAAGCCGCGCCCACGGCGGCGCTGCTGCAGTTGCTGCTCGTTGCCGCAGCTCCGGCGCAGGAGGCGATGGCGTGTAGGGCGGCGCGGATAGTTCCACTGGTGGCATCTTCTGTGCCTTTCTTTTCTTGAAAGCTGTCGGCGATGGCTTTTATTTTTTCAGCGCCGATGCTTTGCAGATAGCTGACGGTGGCGTTTTGTAGCAGACCACTCATGCCGCCAGTGACATTGCCGCCCACGGCCACTTGCAGCACCGTCATGGCGCGGCCGTATTCGCCGCCTGGGGTCCATTTGTCTGCATCAGCTTTTTGCTCTGTTTGGCGGGCTTGCTGCTGAGTCAGATCATCAATACGTGCTTGATCTTTTTGCCCTGCTGGTTTGGCGTTTTCTGCTGTTAATGCCTTGTCGGTGGCTTCTAGCGCTGCCTTGGCTTTATCCGCATCCGCAGCACGATTAGCCATAAAATGGCCCGTTTCCTGAACCAACGCTTTGGCCGCAGCCATTTGCTCCGCAAGCTGCTGTTGATCAAAGTGGTTGGCCAGTTTTTGCTGTGCACCGTCCGTGTCGTGATTCAGGCTGGCGATGGTTTCGGCTGCGGTTTGGCCAGTCAGCTCTTTTTGTTTTGCATCATCCGTCAGGGTGATCTGGCCCTTGCTAATCGCGCTCTTCGTGCTGCTACTGTCGCTCTCTTGTGCGCCCATTACAGACGGTGCGCTTGCACTTACATTAGATTGATCAGCGCCCTTGGTTTGAGACGTTTGCTCTTTGCTTGACGAACTAAAATCAAGCCCGCCACCTAAGCTGATGGCGTCGGTCTCGGCGTGGTTGCTGATGTCTTTTTGCGTGAGCGTGCCGGTGCTGAGTTTGTTGGAGTCGCTGCTACTAGCAATCACAGCGCCTATCAGATCGGTATTGTTTTTAACCTTGATATCAAAGCCGTCTTTGCCCGCAAAGATGCCACTCTGCTCACTTACCGCAGCATAGTCATTATGCGTTTTATCGTAGGAAGCACTAGCACTTCCACTGGCGCTACCGAAGCCGATTGTGACGCTGGCACTGCCCCCTATTTGCTTATTGTCGAATTTACTAATGTCTTGCAGGCTTTCAATATTTAAATTGCCTTTGATATCTGCAATGACTTGCTGGCCTGTAACCGTTGCGCCGCGCAGGTTGGTATCTCCCCCTGAAATCAGGGTGAGTGTTTTTCCTGCATTCAATTGGCTGTTCTGCCAAACGACATCGCTCCCATCGGCCTTGCCTCGGGATGCGCTGGCCTCAGCAGTAATCCCAAAGCTCATTCCGCCTTGACCAATATCAGCCGCAACACCTACACCTCCGCTCGTGCTGCTATTACTACTGTGCTGCTCCTTACTATCCTTGGCGGCTTGTAAGGTCACTTTGTTTTCGGCTTGCAGGGTTAAATCATGCGCCGCATCGACCTTTGTACCCGTAATGGTGATATTGCTGTCACTTCCGCCACCTGTTGCGGTCATTTTGATGTCATTGCCCGCACGGATAGCCCCTAGCTGATGCGTCGTAGAGCTGGCTGTCGCTTCACTTTGAGTACTGCTTTGTCCTGCTGTAATGCTTATTTTGGCAATGCTGCCCGATTCCATAGCCTGAGCCGCCTGAACGCCATTGTAAGCCGCTAAAGCAGCTGCACCAGCAGCCATCGCACGGGTACGCGCATCCTTGCTGCCTTGCATTAAGTCCATCATTTGTTCCGCCGTTTGCACGGCAGAAATAACTGCACTGCTTACTTTTGTGGTGATGCCCGTTTGTTGGGATTGGTGCTGCTCTTGGTGCTGCTGTTGATCGGCACTGCTGCTGATGTCGATACGCTTACTTGCCAAGAGCAGGTCTTGACCCGCATTTATATCTGTTCCTTGCAGCGCAATCTGCTCTTTCGCTTTCAGACTCACACTGCCGTTTTGGCTTACAATATGGCTTTGCAAGCCGCCCTGCTGCACACTCTGATCTTTCCAATGATCTTCACTTTGTCTTACACCATTCGTTTGGCTAAAGTTGCCCCCCGCCACCTCACCAATTTGTTTGCCACGCTCATTCAGCTCAGACATGCGTTCAACATTGCCAGATTGGCCAATAATACGGCCATTATCGGCACTTAATGTCACATCGCCCTGGCTAATAATGGATGAGCCTGCAAGTTGGATATCCCCTTGCCCAGCGCTTATTTCAACCGTTTTGCCACTAATCAAGCTAGCAGTCTGAGCGCCCCCTAAATCTTTACCATCAGACTCTTTGCGTAATTGATTGTAAGGCAGAGAGGAAACATGCCCAGCATTAGGTGCACCATCTAAAGTACGAGCAGCATCGCCTAATGATGGCACGCCCAGTGAAATGCTATGCCCGTATTGATAAGAATCGCTATTGGTATCTAGACGATCATTCATAGCAACAATACTGACTTGATTGTTTGCCTTCAGCTGAGTATTACCCTCCCCTTGCACGCTTGATCCAGATACAGTCAGATCGCCGCCTTGCAACTTACCTGCAGCATCTTTTTCACCGCGAGCAATAATGCTGATATCGCTCCCAGCCGTAATTTGGCTACCGCGATGGGTAGTACTTTGCATATCGGTGCTAGAGCCAGAATGACTCTCTTGGTAAGCAAGTCCCAGCCCTGGTGTATCCAGACCAGAGGCCGCAAGCTCATTGAGCGTTGACTGAGCTCTTTGCCTGCCTTTTTGGGTATCGCCAATTGTTTGCAGATTTTGAATCGTATCGTAAGGAGTGCCTGTCACACTAAGGCTTAAGCCTTTAGTTTTCTCTTCGTGCTGTTGCTTCGTGTTTAGCTGGTCCTGACTAGTTTCAATACTTACATTTCGCCCTTCTAATGCAATAGATCCAGCCAAGGCACTAACATCACTACCGCTCACTTTTAGATCACGGCCAGCCTGCACACTGACCTTACCCCCAAGACTGCCTACCATGCTGGCGCTATCGCTTTGAGTGATATTATTTTGATCTAAACGATCCTTGCTGCTTTTACTGCCAATGCTAATCGACAGGCCATCAGAGAAAATACCCGACTTTTTTTCTTCTCTTAAGTGGCTTTGCTGAGACTGATTGCTTGCCGCTAAAATATTAATATCCCTGCCAGCCAGAAGCTCAACATCTTTTTCTCCAACAATACTGCTGCCATTCACCCGAATATCATTACCTGCCTGCACTTTCAGGCTATTACCAGATAGGCTCGTGCCCAGCGCTTGCGTGCTACTACTAAAATCATAAGTTGTAGTAGTAGAGCTAGAAAACCAACCACGGCTTTCGCTAAAAGTTTCTCTGGTATCAGTCTGCGTTAAATTAATTGAATTAATATCGATATCTTTTTTAGCCGCTAAGCTCAGCTGGCCTTTCTCTGCCAACAGGTCTGCACCTTTCAGGGTGATATTGCCATCTGGGCCGACGGCTTTAATGCTGAGATTCTGCCCCGCCGTAACGCTGCCGCCCTGTAAGCTTTCCTTACTAAACGCATGCCGATCGTACTTATCATTGCCTGCGCGCTGGTCGTCCCCCGCCAGCCGCTCTTTAACGGCTTCGATCTGCACGCTGCTACCTTGTAAGCTTAGATCTTTTCCGGCATGTAGATTAGTGCCAACTAAGCTAAGGCGATCGCCCGCCACCACAAGGGCCGTGCCACCTGCGCTGATGCTGCTGATATTTTGCTGGGTGGATTGCTTATCTAAATAACCCGTGCGCCCACCGGCCCAATCGCCATCGGTAGCCAGATGCAAGCTACTGCTGGTGGCGATGCTTTGGCTATCAATCTTTCCCAAGGCTTGCATGCTGAGATCTTGCCCAGCCTGTACGCTGGCCGCTTTAAGCAGTAGATCGCGCCCTGCGCTCAGGCTGATTTCGCCGCCTTGCACAATGGCTTGCCGGTCTAGATTGGATTGCTTGGCGCTGCCCGCCGCGTTTTTAGTTTCGCCCATCGCCAGCGTTTGCAAGACAATATCGCGGCCCGCGCTTAAGCTAAGCTTGCTGCCCTCACCCATGCCTACAATCTGGCCAGATTGATTTTGCAAATCGTTCTTGGCATGGATAAAGACTTGCTGGCCGCCGATTTGCCCGTGATCATTTAATACATCACGGCCCGCATTCAGCGTGAGCTTATCCCCCACAATGCTGGAATTGCGGTTTACCAGATCTTCGCTGCTGCTTAAATGCACTTCACGCGCAGAAATCACCGCCCCGCCTATCTGCAAATCACCTTGCTCCAAGCGGCGCAGATACACCTGCGGCACCAGCACATCCTGCTTGCTGCCATCAGCTAAAGTGACTGTTTGTGTGCTCAGCCAGACCATATCAGTGCTTAACAGCGCCATTTGCTCGGCGCTCAGTGCCACACCAGGGGTCAGCTGATATTGCTTGGCAAAGCTAATCCCCGCATTCATCAGCGCTTTAAACTCGCTTTCGGTATCGCGATAGTCACTGAGGAAGCGTCGCCCAGTGAGCGCTAAAATCTGATCATTAATCAGCTTTTGCTCAAAGAAACCATCGCCATAGCGCTTTAATTGCTGCGAAGGATCTTTAGCTAAGTTCTGGATAAAGTAATCAGAGCTTAAAAAGCTGCGCTGATTAGTAAAACGCGGATCTGTTTCAACCAGATAGCGCTGATCCGGGGCGGCATGCAGTTTAAACAGGCTGTTATTTGGAGCGACCAAATTAGGCAGCATGGTTAATACCCGCCCCTGCAGGCCCAATTGCATGCTTTGTATTTTAGGCCCGGCCTGCTGGCTGGTTTGCGCCATTTGTGCGGCTTGCGCGTCTTTCAACTGCACCTTGGCCGTGTCGCTCATTTCAGCCTGATCGACCGTGGTTTGTACCTGCTGTTTATCAGCTAAAAGCGTTGTTTTTTGCCCGGATACTGGCCCCATTTCAGCCAGCTGCTTGGTAGTTGGTGCATTGCTTTCTTTAATTAAACCCGTAAGTGTGGCTTTCGCCATCTGCGCCTGCTCTACATCGGATTTGGTCGGCCCTTTAGCACCGCCCAATGTGGCTTGCTCTGCCTGCTGCATTTGCGCCGATGACTGCTGCACCAGCGTAGCCGCATTCGCCCCGCTTAATTGTGTTTGGCTCAGACTAGCCATAGCAGCCTGATCAACACTTTTTGCCTGTACGCCCTGTTGGGAATTGAGCTGCGCCTTGGCAATATCAGCCATCTGCGCCTGATTAGCCTGCTGCAAAGCGGCATCTATCACCTGCCCGCCTTGTTGCTGGCTGGCCGCTGCACTGGCCGATTTATCCGCCGTATGCTGACCTGCATCCAGCAAGCCCAGCTTGTCTTTTACAACCCCCGCACCAGACACCCCTTCATAAGTCACCGTCATTAAAGGGACAGAGACTGTTTGAGGCGGCAAGGTCAGCGCCTGCCAGTTGCCACCATTGACCGCTACAGAACCTTTCAGCTCTTCGGTGCGCGTACCCTGCTGCTTGCTGACGTTATTGATATTTTTTACATCGCCCAGCAACTGGCCGCCTGCCACCAAAGCGCTATCCTGGTTATTAATGGCCGAGCCAAGCAAAGTCATATTGCCACCGGCAATAATTTTGCTAGGAGCAGATTTTTCTACCGTGCTTTGGGTGACTGTTTTGGAGTCGAAGCGGTAGGTGTTCCAATTGCCATAGGTGCGGGAATCGAGATCGGCGTTGAATGCTATTATTTTAGAAGCCAAGTCCCCATCGCGACCAAATATATTCCAGATTGGATCTGAATCTGCATAATCAAACCGCACCGCTCCCCCGCACCCACCAGAAGGCCCATGCCCTCCCCCTCCCCCGCATTTTGGAGGAGGAGTATAAAAGGGCACTGCATAAGCTTGAGAGCCAAACTTTGCGTGAGGGTAAATTGAACTAGGTTTCACTAAGCCACTTCTGCCAGTGTAATAACCATAATTTTCCAGACTAAAACCTACCTCCCCTCTATATTTTAATTCTCCTTCATCGTAGCGCTTACCAGACCCATCAATAATTTCAACTTGATTAAACGCTACTTTTTCCGTAGTTGTTTTCTGTTTTATATCCAAATAAATATTTTTATTTTCAACCGTATTAGCTAAAATAAAAAGATTATTAGCAATATCAATCCGGCTGGATTCATTATTCAATACACTCATCTGGCCATGGGCATTGCCTTCCGTATCTAAACCACCACCAATCGATGCATTACCCAAACTAAATATAAGCGCCCCGTCTTGATTGCCCGTGGTATTGAGGTTATTTAAAGTTGTAGCGCCCAGCTGCAGGTCAGTACGTGCAGCAATCACGCCAGTATCGCGGTTATTAATTGTGTTCGCGCCAATAGATAGCTTATCGCCGTAAATGCGGCGGGTATTATTAATTGTGCCCGCATCAATACGCACCACAAAGCCATCAATTAGCCCATCACCGCTATTATCCAGCTGTCCATTTGCATTAATGTGGGTGGTTTCCAAACTACTGATTTCACCACGATTATCCAGATTACCGGTTGTAATCGTTGTTTGGTGATTACTAATTAATTTACCTTTATTCACTAAATGATTGCTGGCTAAGGCTAAATCACCCTTAGCTTGCAATACGCCTTGATGCGTGTAATCACCATTAATTGTCAGCGCTAAATCAGTACCCGCAGCAATACTGCCGTCTAGATTATCAAGACTATTGCTATTGATATTTGCGCCTGCACTGGTTTCGACAACGCCTTTGCCATTATTAAATTGAGTGACAGCCAAAACCATATGACCCGCATCAATCCGGCCATTTTTATTATCTAATGCAGAAGCCTTAATTGTTGCTGAACCACCAACATTTAACCTTCCTTGGTTTGCAAACACCCCTGATAAATTAATATCTGCATCGCCTAAGGCGGTTAAAGACCCTAGGCTGTTATTCAAGCTTTGTGCCTTAATATTAAGCGCCGATTTGCTCTCAACTACCCCTGAGGCATTATTAAAATCCCCGCTCAAATTAATATTCTGGCTTTGGCCGCTAAATATATAGCCTGCAGTATTCACTAAGCTGGCTGCATCTAATTGCAGAGTGCCACCGGCAATCAGTCCTTGTTTACCACGTAAATCGGCTTGGTCGAAATGACTTTGAGTGTTGATAAAGTCTTGGCCCTGAGTATTGATTGTGATGTTCGATCCAGCCTGAATCAGCCCGCTTTGGTTGAATACACGGCCCGTTTTTGTATCTATATTAGCCACAGCAATAATCTGGCCTTGGCTATTATCGATATCTGCCGTATTAAGCTGAATATTTTTTGCTGCCAATAGGCCGGCCTGGCTATTGTTAACCGTTCCGGTCTGTATTTTCAACAAGCCTGTATCTGCTTGAATCTTGCCATTCTGATTGTTTAAATTATGGCTACTTAAATCAATATCACCCGTGGTAGAGGCAATCACACCGCCACTGTTTAATAATCCATGCGCAATAAGCGCCAGCTGATCTTTAGCAAGGATGCGGCCATGACTGTTATCCAGAGCAGCACTGCTTAAATTGAGCGCGCCATTTTTAGCTAATAGCGATCCGCCTATATTACTCAGCGCATGGCCTTGGGTATTGATCGCTAATGATGCCTCACTACTAATCTCACCCCCATCATTTTTAATGGTTTGAGACACAAGCGTAGTGCCTGCTGCGCTGCTTATTAACCCACTTTGATTATTTAAATCTGCACTCGTGATTGCCGCTTGGCCTGCCGTGCTAGCGATTTTGCCTTGGCTATTATTGAGTGCCCCCGTTTGCAGCAGCAGGTTTTGCCCTGCCAACACGCTACCGCCTTGATTGCTCAGGCTTTGGCTGGAAATATCCAGTTGCTGCTGGCTTTGAATACTGCCTTTACTGTTATCAATGCCATTATTTGTTTTGATGGTTAGCGCTGCGGCCTGAACTTGGCCGGATTGATTGCTTAAATCATCAGCATTAATCGTTAGCGCGCCTTGGCTTTGTAGCTGACCAGACTGATTATTAATATGGCTGGCATTCAGCGTTTGCGCCGCTTTGCTGTAAATCTGCCCACTGCTGTTATTCAGCTCGCCGGTATTGACCGTCAGCGTGCCGCCAGAGATTAAGCCACCGTCTGCTGCGCTGTGGGTGTTCTGAAGTTTTGCTACATCCAGCTGGGCGGCTTTGCCTGCTTGAATCAAGCCTGCATCGCTGATGAGATTGCCGGTATTAATCTTGAGTGCGTCTTGCGCAATCAGCTGGCCGCGGCTGTTATCAATATTGGCCGCGTTCAAGCCGATATTTTGCCCTGCGAGTAAACCGTGGTTGTCCAGCAGCCCGCTCTGAATATCCAGCGCCAGCTTGGCTTGCAGTTTGCCTGTGTTATTTAAAGCTTGGCCATGCGTATCCACGCTGGCACTGCCTTCTACCGAGGCAATCGTGCCGCTGCTGCTGATCGCTTGGCTGCTGATGTGTAAATCTTGCTGCGCCAAAATGCGGCCATCGGCGTTATCTAAGGTGCCTGTTGTCAGCTGCATTTTACCGTTAGCTAGCACTGCACCGCCGTTGCTAAATACCTGGCCGTGCGTATCGATATTCAAATCCGCAGCACTGTTAATTTCACCGGCTTTATTGCTCAGCGCTTGGCTGCTGATTTGTGTGCCTGTGGCGCTGCTAATTAAACCTGCATCGTTGTTTAATGCGGCGCTGGACAGATTGGTTTGGCCTGCGGTGCTGGCGATTTTGCCTTGGCTGTTATCCAGCGCACCGGTTTGCAGGTTTACATTTTGCCCTGCCAACACCCTGCCGCCTTGATTGCTCAGGCTTTGGCTGCTGATATCCAGCTGCTGCTGGCTTTGAATACTGCCCTTATTGTTATCAAGGCTATTTTTTGCTTTTAATTCCAGCGCTGCAGCTTGAATCTGGCCGGATTGATTACATACATCATCCGCATTAATCGTCAGTGCGCCCTGGCTTTGCAGCTGGCCAGCTTGGTTATTCAGCAGGCCGGTATTCAGCGTTTGCGCCGCTTTGCTGTAAATCTGCCCGCTGCTGTTATCCAGCTCGCCCGTGTTTACCGTGAGCGTGCCGCCAGAGATTAAGCCGCCATCGGCTGCGCTATGGGTGTTCTGAAGTTTTGCTACATCCAGCTGGGCGGCTTTGCCTGCTTGTATCAGGCCTGCATCGCTAATGAGATTGCCCGCGTTAATCTTCAGTGCATCTTGCGCAATCAGCTGGCCGCGGCTGTTATCAATATTGGCCGCGTTCAAGCCGATATTTTGCCCTGCGAGCAGGCCGTGGTTATCCAGCTGCCCACTTTGAATATCTAACGCCAGCTTGGCTTGCAGCTTGCCTGTGTTGTTTAATGCCTGACCGTGGCTATCCACGCTAGCATTGCCTTCTACCGAGGCAATCGTGCCATTGCTGCTTAAGCCCTGGCTGCTGATGTGTAAATCTTGCTGCGCCAAAATGCGGCCATCGGCATTATCTAATACGCCGATTGTCAGCTGCATTTTACCGTTAGCTAGCACCGCCCCACCGTTGCTAAATAGCTGGCCGTGCGTGTCGATATTTAGATCGGCAGCGCTGTTAATTTCACCCGCTTTATTGCTCAGCGCTTGGCTGCTGATTTGCGTGCCAGTGGCGCTGCTGATTAAACCTGCATCGTTGTTTAATGCGGCGCTGGTGATGGCTGTTTGGCCTGCGGTGCTGGCGATTTTGCCCTGGCTGTTATCCAGCGCACCTGTTTGCAGGTTTACATTTTGCCCAGCCAATAAGCTGCCGCCTTGGTTACTCAGGCTTTGGCTACTGATATCCAGCTGCTGCTGGCTTTGAATACTGCCCTTGTTGTTATCAAGGCTAATTTTTGCTTTTAATTCCAGCGCTGCAGCTTGAATCTGGCCTGATTGATTTTGCACATTATCGGCATTAATCGCGAGTAGCCCCTGGCTTTGCAGCTGACCAGCCTGATTATTCAGCAGCGTGGTATTCATCGTTTGTGCTGCTTTGCTGTAAATCTGCCCGCTGCTATTGTCCAACTCACCCGTATTTACAGTGAGCGTGCCGCCAGAGATTAAGCCGCCATCGGTTGCGCTATGGGTGTTCTGAAGTTTTGCTACATCTAGCTGGGCGGTTTTGCCCGCTTGAATTAAGCCTGCATCGCTGATGAGATTGCCCGCGTTAATCTTTAGCGCGTCTTGCGCAATCAGCTGGCCGCGGCTGTTGTCGATATTGGCCGTATTCAAGCCAATATTTTGCCCAGCAAGTAAGCCGTGGTTATCCAGCTGCCCGCTTTGAATATCTAGCGCCAGCTTGGCTTGGAGTTTGCCTGTGTTACTTAAAGCTTGGCCATGCGTATCCACGCTGGCACTGCCTTCTACCGAGGCAATCGTGCCGTTGCTGCTGATGGCCTGGCTGCTGATGTGTAAATCTTGCTGCGCCAGAATGCGGCCATCGGCGTTGGCTAGCTCACCTGTTAGCAGCTGCATTTTGCCGTTGGAGACCACCGCGCCGCCGTTGCTGAATGCTTGACCGTGCGTGTCGATCGCCAGATCCGCAGCGCTGTTAAGTTCACCCGCTTTATTGCTCAGTGCCTGGCTGCTGATTTGTGTGCCGGTGGCGCTGCTAATTAAACCTGCATCGTTATTTAATGCGGCGCTGATCAGATTGGTTTGGCCTGCGGTGCTGGCGATTTTGCCTTGGCTGTTATCCAGCGCACCAGTTTGCAGGTTTACATTTTGCCCAGCCAACACGCTGCCGCCATGGTTACTCAGGCTTTGGCTGCTGATATCCAGCTGCTGCTGGCTTTGAATGCTGCCCTTGCTATTATCTAGGCCATTATTTGTTTTGATGGTTAGTGCTGCGGCCTGAACTTGGCCAGATAGATTGCGTACTTCATCAGCATTAATCGTCAGTGCGCTCTGGCTTTGCAACTGGCCTGCTTGGTTATTCAGTAGGCTAGCATTCAGCGTTTGCGCCGCTTTGCTGTAAATCTGCCCGCTGCTATTGTCCAGCTCGCCGGTATTTACCGTGAGCGTGCCGCCAACGATTACCCCGCCTTCTTTGCTGCTATGGGTGTTTTGTAACTTGTCGACATCCAGCTGAGCATTAGCCCCCGCTTGAATCAAGCCTGCATCGCTCAGTAATTCACCAGCGTTGATTTTGAGTGCATCAAGCGCAATCAGCTGGCCCTGGCTGTTGTCGATGTTTTGGCTATTGATGGTCAATATTTGGCCTGCCAGCAGGCCGTGATTATCCAGCTTGCCACTTTCTAAATCTAAAGCTTGTTTGGCTTGCAACTGGCCATCTTGATTACTTAAAGCATTGCCGTGCGTATCAATGCGCATTGCGCCTTCTACGGACGCAATCGTGCCTTGGGTATTGCTGATCTCCTGGCTATTAAGCTGCAGGTTTTGCTGCGCCTGAATGCGGCCCTGTGCATTATCCAGAGCGGCGATATCGAGCTGCATTTTCCCTTGCGCCAAAATACTGCCAGCCATATTGCTCAGTGCTTGCCCGTGAGTATTAAGGCTAACGTCGGCGGCGCTGTTGATTTCCCCGCCCTTATTGCTCAAAGCTTGGCTGCTGATAATCGTGCCAGTAGCGCTGCTAATCAGCCCCTTGTCATTACTTAGCGCATCGGCATTCAGCGTAACTTTGCCTGCGGTGCTGGCGATTTTCCCTTGGCTGTTATCAAACGCGGCGGTGTTTAATAGCAGATCCTGCCCGGATAAAACGCTGCCTCCCTGATTGAGCAGCTGCTGGCTTTCAATTTGCAGCTTTTGCACGCCTTGCAACGTGCCAAGGCGATTATCCAGCTGGTTGGGTGTTTTAATCGTCAGATCAGCCGCCTGAATATGGCCTGCTTGGTTATCTATTTTTTGCGCTTTTAATGTAAGGGCAGATTGGCTTTGTAGCTGGCCATCCTGATTATTCAGCTGCTGCACATTTAAGACTTGCGCCAGATTGCTATGGATAAGGCCGCTGCGATTATCCAGATCGTCCGCATTCAGTGTCAGCTGACCGCCCACCAATACGCCGCCATCTTTGCCGCTGTGGGTATTAGTGAAATTTTGCACATCAAGCTGCGCATGGCCGCCAGCCTGAATCAGGCCGGCATCACTGAGCACATCACCCGCTTTCATTTTTAAAGCATCTTGGGCGATTAACTGGCCATGGCTGTTATCCACGGCAAGGCTATCTATGGCGATGCTAGAGCCTGCCAGCAGGCCTTGATTCAGTAGTTTGGCAGTGCGCACATCCAGTGATTGCCTGGCTTGCAACTTGCCACTATTACTTAAAACTTGGCCATGCGTATCAAGGCTTAATGCCCCCTCTACCGAGGCAATCGTGCCCTGTGCATTGCTTAGTACTGCGCTATCAATCTGCATATTTTGCTGAGCAAGCAGGCGGCCCTTTGCATTATCCATAGTGCCCGTTGCCAGCTGTATTTTGCCTTGCGCCAGCACGCTGCCGCTCAAGTTGCTTAACTTTTGGCCGTGCGTATCGATATTTAGATCAGCCGTGCTGCTAATTTCCCCACCCTGATTACTCAGCGCTTGGCTGCTTACTACCGTGCCTGTGGCGCTGGTAATTAAGCCTTGCTCATTATTAATTGCGGCGGTATTAAGCGTTGTTTTAGCAGCGGTGCTGGCGATTTTTCCTTGGATGTTATCCAAAGCAGCCGTTTTTAGTTGCAGCGCTTGCCCAGCCAACAGGCTGCCTTTTTGATTGTTTAAATCGGTGCTGGCAATGTCTAACCGCTGCTGGCTTTGAATCAAGCCGCTGCTGTTATCAATGGCGTTTTTGGCGTGCAGGATAAGCGCTGAAGCTTGGATTCGCCCACCTTGGTTGGCAACTGCATCGGCAGTAATCGTCAAATCTGCCTGGCTTTGCAGCTGCCCATCCTGATTATTCAGCTGCTGTACATTCAAGCTTTGTGCTTGATTGCTATGGATAAAGCCGTTGTTATTGTTAAGCTCGCTGGCATTAAGGGCCAAGCTGCCGCCCACGATCAAGCCGCCGTCTTTGGTGCTATGGGTATTTTGAAGCTTGTTCAGCTCAAACAGTGCATTGCCACCCGCTTGAATCAAGCCTGCATCGCTGACTAAATCTTTTGCTTTAATCTGCAAGCCATCTTGTGCAATCAGCTTGCCTTGGCTGTTATCGATATTAGCCGCATTAATATCCAGCGTTTGCCCAGCCAGCAGACCATGATTATCCAGCTTGCCGCTGCTCAAATTGAGCGTTTTTTTGGCTTGCATCAGGCCGGTATTACTTAATGTTTGGCCTTGGGTATCAACGGCAAGCGCACCCTCTACGGCAGCCAGCGTACCTTGGGTATTGGTCAGTGCTTGGGTATTTAATTGCAGATCGTGCTGCGCAATGATGCGGCCCTGCACATTATCTAAAGCCGCCGTTTTGAGCTGCATTGTGTCTTGGGCAAGGATGGCACCGCCCAGATTACTAAGATCCTGAGCGTCAATATTTAAGCTGGCAGCGCTGCTGATTTCCCCTGCCTGATTACTTAAGGCAAGACTTTGAATTTGCAAGCCCGTTGCGGCACTAATCAGGCCGGATGTATTGCTTAAAACACCCGTGTCTATCGTTGTTTTTGCCGCAATACTGGCGATTTTGCCCTGCTCATTATTTAGAGATGAGCTGTGCAAAATCAGCTCTTTACCGGCAAGCAAATTCCCCTGCTTATTTACTAAGGCCTGGCTATTTATTTGCAATTGCTGCTGGCTTTGCACCGTGCCACCGCTATTATCCAGCAGCCCTTTAGATTGCAAACTAATATCCAGCGACTGCATATTACCGCTATTGATAATACGGCCCGCATTAAGCTGCAGATTTTGTTCGCTCAGCCAATCACCCCCCGTGCTGCTGATTAAATCACCAACTTCTGCGCTTAATAAGCCCTTGCTGGCTATTTTGCTTTGGCTCGTCGTCAAGGTATTAGCCTGAATACTTAAACTGCCCAGACTGATCAGCTGACTATGATCGAGGGAGACATCGCTTGCGTTTACTTTGCTTGCCAGCTGGCTTTGCCATTGGCTGTTCGCCACACTCAGTAACCCAGTGATATTGGTATCCAGTTTTCCCAGACTATTCAGCACTGTGCGATCGGTATTCAAACTGGTGATATTCAATACCGTATCTGCACCACTGCTTAAATGGGTATCTGTAAGATTAGATTTGCCCGCTTTTAAATCCAGCTTGCCCTGCGCTTGCCATACCCCGCCCTGATCCTGCCATTGCCCTGCCGTAAAGCTCACATTAGTGGCGCTATATATGGAGCCACTATTTAAAGCCTCACCTGCAATATTCAGGGTCAGCGGCCCCTGACCCTGCTGAATAATTGAACCAGTATTATTTAAGCTGGCAGCATTTAGCAGTAAAGCACCCGCGCCTATCGTGCTTAATGTTCCAGACTGATCGAGCTTGCCAGCAGCCTGCACGTTCAGCACCGCTTCAGATTGGGTTTGCCCGGTTAATGAAACCTGCTTGCTGCCTGTAATGGATAAATCTTGCTTGGCATAGCTGTCTTTCAGGGTGATATCGCCATTGCTGCTGAGCTGTAAAGTGCCTGTCAGTGCGGCTATCCGCCCAGTGCTGTTTACCCCCAGACCCTGCTCTGTGGCAACCAAATACACCTGATTGGCATACATACCCCCCAGGCTTTTGATATCCACCGCAAAACGCGGGGCTTCACCTGATCCGGCTGAGGAAGCGGTTTGCAAAGTGCCATATAAGACCTGATTAGCACCGGTAATACTGTTTAAGCTTTGTGCCCAAACCTCACCCTCTAAGACCAAGCCGCGCGCCAATAAATCGAGCTGGCTTAATTGGCTGCCATTCAGGCCGGACTGGCCAATTGTGATAATGCCCTGGCCCACATTTAATGATTGCAAGCGCCCTTGCTCAAACTGCGGCGTGCCGGTTGTAAGTGTTACGCGGTTGGTATTAATAAACCCGCAAGCATCGCAAAGTAAACCATTCGGATTAGCAATCACAATATCCGCACGCCGCCCGGCCACTTCCATCGTGCCGCGCAGTTGCGAGGCATTTGTTCCTACCACTTCATTTAAAATAATTCGGGCGGGGGTAATACCCAGCTGCGGGTTGCCCGTAATCCAGCCACCTAATTGCGTTTGAATATTGCTATTACTGTTATTTAAAATCAGACCATTTTTATTAACATTAAAATCATTAAATTGATTGCGTGAAACACCGCCCACCGATGGCGGCGCAATATGCACAATCGGCACACCATTCGCTGCAGCATCCAAAATCGGACGTGCCCCAGCCGGGCCTGCAGGTGTGATAGGTAAATCCTGAGCCTGCACCCCACCCATCAGCGCTAAGGCAAGCGCCAAACTCGTACGCCAGCCTTTAAGCAATCCTCTGCTTTGCATAAGCGGCACTGAAACATTGCCTGCCCCGCTTTCTCCACCTGCACATTTCCCCTGACGGTGAGAAGTTTCAGCAACGGCCATTAATAAGCCACGGTGAGCATTAAAAACAAGGCGGTAACGATTTTGGTTCATGGTGTAGGACTCAAAATTAAAATGCTTCAGGCGCCACTGGCAGCAGGCGTGGCAATGACAAGCCCGATAATCACGGGCCTGTATTCAAACAGAGGAAATTAAAACGATAAGGTGATGGAGCCGTACCAAATATAAAGGTCGGCATTCATCCCTTCGGGCTGATGCAGGGGCGAAGCTGCGCTTAAATCAAACTGCGCTTTTTTCCATTGCCCACGTAAGCCTAAAACCGTACCTGCTAATTGATGCCCAATCAGCATTGCATCACTTGGCCCCCATACACGGCCATAATCCAGCCCCCAGTAGGCTTGTAAACCCAAGCCTTCGGGCATAGGCAGCGAGGTGCTTAATTCATTACGAAGGTAGTAGCCATTTTCTGCCATCAGTACGGTGTCGCCATCAAAACCACGCACACTGCTGCGCCCGCCAATGGCGATTTGCTCATTTGATAGCGTGGTATTGGGGGTGGATTGCCCGTGCAAATTAAAATTGTATTGCACAGCCTGAGCCGCAATTTGGAAAGGCACCGCCACGCCTAAATCCAGCGTGGTGATGCTTGGGCGCAGCGTTAAACCGTTAGACATGTCAGCTGGATAATCATCTTCTGCCTCATACCAGCCACGGCCACTTTTATAATTCAGCCCCAGATCAAAACTGGCCGAGCCCAGCAGCTGGCGATAATTGATGCCAAACTCTTGCTGGGTAGTTCGGCGGCGCTGCACCAGCAACTCCACATCGTCTAAATAACTATTCGAGCGGCGTGTGCTGAGCGCCGTCGACACAGAGAACCGCGCGGAGCTGGTACGCAGCAGCTGATATTGCCAGCGTAAATCTGCGCTTTCACTTTCACCACTGGATAAAAAGCGCGCCGTCGTACCCGCCACCCATTGGGCGAATTTACTGCTGCTGTATGAGCTGGAAAAGGTATGGTTGCCCCAAGGAATGCTGTAGCTCGCCGAAACCGACTGGCTTTGATGATTATTATCTGGATTTTCAGCATTGCTATTGAACGATAAATTCAAAATATCATTCAGCCCCAGTGCATTATCAAAAGCTAAATAACTGGATAGCTGTGTGCGGCCTAATGATGGCGAGCCGCTATTATCCAGCGTGATGCCCCCGCGCAAACGCTGCAATAAATCACCACTTTGGCGGTCAATAAAAACCACGCTGGTATCCGGCTCTGTACCTGGCTCTAAGCGGGTAACGACATGCTGGCTGGGCAGGCGGTTCATTTGCTCTACGCCCTGCTCCAGATCGTGCACATTCAATACATCCCCTGCACTCATCAAGGGCCAGCTTGGAAACGCATTAGCCCAAGTGCCCCAGCGCTTATCGTCTTTGCCCTCATCCTGCATCCGCACCCCGGCAATTCGCCCTAAGTGCAATTGCAAATTCAGCTCGCCACTCCCCATGTTTTGCGGTGGCACCACTACGCGAGAAGTTGCCAGGCCTAAGCGAAGCAGCTCAGCATCAGCCGCTGCAGCGATGTGACTTAAACCGCGTACACCGGCACATTGCCCACGATAATGCGCAAAGACTTGTTCATTTAAGGAATGCAGTAACCAGGCGGGAAGCTCAGCCTGAGCAGGCGGAGCCAATACATGTATTTCATTAAGTAAGAAACACGGCTTCTCAACAGGCAGCACCGCAGAGATTTGAGGCAAATCCGCGGACTTTAATACTTCGGGAGATGGCGCAAGCGTCTGATTTAAATCCCTCGCCCGCTCTTCCTGCCTGCGCAAGCCATCTTGAGTAATGGGTTTAAGAGGGGGCTGAAGCGGCTCGGCAGCTAAAATTACAGGGGAAATAAAACACAGCGAAAAGCACAGAAAACGAGTAACGGTCAACATAATAGGCACGATGAGAAGTCTATTTTCTAAAGCCAGGCACAGGCTTTAAAAAAGCTAAACACATGTTTAACAGTAAACAATAATACTCTCACCTTGCTTGCATCGTAAACAAACAGGGTTACCCAAAGGCCATAAAAGCAACAAACTACATCATTTTTAAACTTATATTCACATTTATGCTGTTTTCAACATTAACAAGACTTGTGCCTAGCACAGGCTTGCAACAGATCACCCGCAGGCATCACCTATTTCACCCCCCGTGTTTTTAGAGACTAATTTTATTCAAACTTTGCGGCGGCGCATCGCGGCCATTGGATTAAAATTTCCGCTCAAATGTCCATGCCACGCCGTTGATATGCGTTTACACACTGCGATCACAGCACATCGCAAAGCAGTATATTTGGCCGCATTTTAGTACCCGTGCCTTCATCCGCTACAAAAATGCAACTTGCATTAATTGGAATATGATCAAGCCTGAAAATATTAAATTCAGACTGTGCTTTTACACCAGCCTTTGCAGTAAATCCGATGGGGCGATATATAATGTGCTTCTGCCATCTTTGCTCGGTAGCAACAAACGATATTCAACCAGTTTATTTAAATAACTTCTGGCTGAGTTATCGGCAATGCCGTAATCACTCACAATTTCTTTAACTGAGAAATACCTACCTGGTGATTTAGTTGCTTTTTTAATAATATCTTTTTGTACAAAATTCAAAGACTGGCCAAATTTTGATTTTTCCAGCAGTGCAACGACTTGATTGAATTCCTGTGTTTTTTCTTCCAGATATTTTTTAAGCTCATCAAATGCTTTGATGATGATATCAAGCTGGTAATCAATAAAATACGTCAGATCATTCTGATCTGTTTCGGTATAGAGATAAGACAAGCCATAGTCCTTAGGGCTATCTTTCAGTAATTTACTGATCGAAATATATTTAAATAAATCATATTCGTTTTTTAACATATACCAGTAAAACAATGCCCTAGCGGTTCTGCCATTACCATCCCGAAACGGGTGTTCGTAGCCCAGCATAAAATGCAGAATAATTGCTTTAACTACGGGGGCAATAAATTCACAGCCATCCAGCCCGGAATGGTTGGCATTGGCAAAAGTACAGAGTGCCTGCAGCCGGTCTTGGATCAGCTCGTGCGGGGGCGGCTGATGGGCAATACCACCATCGCCATCTTCCACATAAATATCATCGGCATTCCTAAATTGGCCGGGCACCACACTATTGCCCGTTGTGCCCTGCGTAGCCACTTGGTGAAAATCTAAAATCAAATCAACACTCAGTTCTTCATTGCAGCTTTTTTCGGCTTTTTTCAGCAAAAAGAAATTATTCAGAATCATCCGCTCGTCTTCATTAAGCGGTGCTCTTTCGTCTTCCAGCATTTTTTTGGCTACTTCGCGCGTTGTGGCGGCGCCTTCCAGCTGGGCGCTGCTGATGGCTTCTTCCATAATCAGGGAAGACACCAAAAACTTGGCCTGAATCTGCATGGTGGCCGCCATACCCGCGACCACGGCCACACTACCGCCTGCGGTTTTGATGACCTGATGCAGCTTGGCTTCCATTGAGTTTGGAATGCAGTAGCTAAAAGACTCGCCATTCACATCAAACAGATCGACTTCTTTCATCTGAATAAAGCGCTGAAATTTAATCGCAAACCAGATATTTTGCGCTTCGGCTCTTGGAACCCGCCACTTCAGCTTATCCCAATGTAAGTAGCGCCCCTTGCTGTCGGTTAAATCATATAAGGGTAGATACTTTTGGAGCATAGGAAAATCAACATTCACCAAATCAAATTTTGGTGCTCTTTCTACCCTTGGCTTAGCCATTATCTCAAATCCTGAATTTTGCGCTTACAGACTTTAGCATAAAAAAAGGGCAGCGATCGCTGCCCTTTTTAATAGATGTATTCCTACCGATTAAGCTTGTAAACCTTTCTTTAACAGCTCAGTCACTAATTCTGCCATGGTTACTTCCCGCGTTGCGGCAGCCGCGTGCAGCTCTTTAATCAAATCGCCATTCAGCTTTACTGCAAAAGGAACCAAACCTGCGGCCTGATCGGCCTTACGTTGCTCGCGCTTATCCATTACTTTTGCAGCCTCTTGCCCAAAACGTCCCGGAGTACGTTCTTTTTTATTTTGCTCATCGGATTTAAAGCCGTCTAATTTATATAACTGAAACTTACTTGCCATACTCTATTCCCCATTCAATCTGTAGCTAGCATGGCCAAGCCCGCATTTATCGCAGCGGGCGGCGACGCATAGCTAAAAAATCCAAGGGCGAAGGATGCGGTGTTTTACGCAACAGCGCAAGGCAGAAGTGAAGCCCCCTCCCCGCCAAACATCGATTTATCTGCCTTGGCATGCAAAAAACAGGCAAAATACGCCCCCTCAAAGACAGTCAAGCCGTTTTCATGACAAACCCTTTAATTTATCACGCTCATCCCGACAACCCAGCGACATGGATCAAGTTTCGTGATGATTTATGCAAAAACTGCCAGTCTTCCTGTTGCACTATGCCGGTTGAAGTAAAACTCAGCGATTTAGTCCGCATGAATCTGGTGGATGCTTTTGAAGCAGAAGGCGAACCACCCAAGCAAATTGCCAAGCGCTTAACGAAAGCGGGCATTATTGATCACTTTAATTTTAAAAACAGTATTTACACCCTAAAGCGTAAAGCAAACGGGGATTGCCGTTATTTAGATTTAAAAACGCGCCTTTGCACTATTTATGAAAACCGCCCTAACACTTGCCGCAACCATCCACGCATTGGCCCGCGCCCTGGCTACTGCGCTTATCGCAGCCGCCCTGCCAAGTTGTTAATCACGGAATAACGCTGACCACGCTCAACACAGATTAATCATCACGGTGATACGCTGAAACAATGAAACCTATCCTGATTGTTTATGCCAGCCGTGATGGCCAAGCCGTGCGTATAGCGCAAAAATTAGCCCTGCACCTTAATGCTTACCCGGTGCAGCTGGCTGATTTAAAAACGCCCCCTGAGCAAATTGTTGCTTGCAAGGCGCTCATTGTGATTGCTTCTGTACGCTATGGGCGACACCTGCCCGAAGCCATACAATTTTTTAAACGCCATGCCGCGCAAATATCACAGCTTCCCTTAGCCATTACCTCCGTCAGCTTAAGTGCCCGCAAAGGCGATGGCTCACCTAATGGCTATTTAAAAAAGCTGCTTCAGCAATTTCAGCTCAGCCCATTTGCAGCACTCTCTATCGCGGGCAAGCTCAATTATCCCCGCTACAGCTGGCTGGATAGGCAGATTATTCGATTAATTATGCATATCACAGGCGGCCCCAGCGATGGCACCAGCTGTGTTGAATACACAGACTGGCTGCAGCTTCAAAACTTTGCACAACAAATCACAACACATCTTCGCCAGGATCACGCAGATGGATAGTAAACTGCGCCCCAAAGCCCTCTCAGAGAAACACCATGACCACTCATACCATCAGCAATCTGATCAGCCATCAAATCAATAAAGAAGCCCACGGGCCGGTCAGCTTACGCTTAAGCGATAAAGAAATTACCCACACCCCTGCTGCACAAAGACTGATCGATCAGCTTTGCAAGCTCTACACTCAGAAGCTGGGCAAAGGCTTTGGCAGCTTTGAAGAAGATCAGGAAGCCTTTCCTATGCAAGGGCTGATTCGCCAGCTTATGGAAGGCGCAGATTTTTTAAGTAGCTCTAAACAAATGATGCAGCACCTGCTGCTGCGCTTAGAGCAAGAGCCCCTTGCCAGTGGCGGCCATGTGTTGATTGCCCGTATCAAAGGCGATGGCACAGATTTTATCCTGTTCACTATTTTGTCTGAAATTATGGGCACCATGCTGGATGAAGAGCTGAATGTGGCCGACAGCATTTACCTAGATACTGCCAACTTGAAAGTCGCCGGTAAAATAGACCTGCACGCATGGCAAAACGGTGCCGAGCGCTATATCAGCTTTTTGCGCGGGCGTGGCGATGTAGCCGCCTATTTCAAATCATTTTTAGGCTGCAACGATATTGTGGTGGCGCTGAAAGAAACACAAAAGCTGGTGCATGGCCTCAGCCAGTTTGCCGAAGAGCAACATTTGCAGCCTGCAGAGCGCGATCAGTTGTTTGAGCGCGCCCATGAATACCTGGACGAGCTGGGCAACGCCAGCTGCGCCGTTACACTGGAGCAAGTGGCAGAGCAAGTATGGCCGGATGCCCCCATGCAATTACAAAATGTGCTGGATCATCAGGATTTGGCGTTAAACGATGGTTTTGTACCAGACCGCCGCGCCATCAAGCCGCTGCGCACCTTTAAAACCAAAGCCCCCCACTGGAAGCTGGAGTTTGATCGCAGCAGCTTACGCAGCGGCGCAGTGCATTACAACCCGGAAAACGACACCTTGGTTTTATCTAATATTCCAGAAGAAATGCGTAAGGAGCTGCTTGCAGAAACCAAATAAAAACACGTCAAAATACGCAGCAAAAGATGTTGCAACGCAATAAATATGCACTAAACTAATCTGGCAAAGCATGTGGGATCAATCACTTACTTGCTTTGCCAACACAAAAAACCTTGGTTGTAATATTACATACACAAACTATTTGGCGTAGTATCTTTAAACTGTAATCTGTAACAGCGATGCTAGTGTGGCAATGTGCTCGGTTTCATAACCTGAAACCTCAGTGATCAAACGGTAACCCTCAAAAAAGGTATTCCCATGACTCTGTCGACTACGTTTAAAACCCCCCGCCAGCGCCGTCAGCTGGAACAATCGCAAAGAAATATGGAAATTGTGGTAATGGGACTTCATCGTGCTCAGTTTGAAGTAAGGCGTCAGATACGTAACGAGCTAGCAGATCGCGCAGCAGCCAAGGCAGAGAAAGAACTGGATTATCTTGAAAGCGTTAAATAATGAATCAGCAATAAAAAAAGCCACGAATTGATTCGTGGCTTTTTTTATATGACTTCTCTTTAAAACAACGCTTAACTTATGCCGCCCGCAATTGGCGCTCATAAACCACATAATTACGATTGGGTTTCCAGCCAGCATCCTGATACAGCGTTAATGCACTGGCTTCGCTCGCTTCAGATTCCATTTCCATATAGCCCACATTATGCGTGGCAGCGAAATCTTCTGCGGCTTTGATTAAAGCACGGCCAACGCCACGGCCACGGGCATCTTTGGTTACAAATAAATCATTAAGCAGCAAGGTTTTCTGCATACGCAGTGAAGATAAATTCCAATAGAGCTGGGCAAAACCAACGGTTTTTGTGCCTTCACAAGCGGTAAATAATACGGAGTCGCCTGCCTTTAAGCGCTCTACCAGGTATTGATGCCCTGCTTCTAAATCTGCCTTTTGATTAAAATGCTGGCGATATTCATCAAACAAGGCCCATGCGCCCCATAAACGCCAGATTTCATGCAAGTCATTTAAATCAGCCTGGCGTATGGTCAGTGTTGTTCCATCATTTAATAGGGTGTTCATTTTCTCATCATCCAGATAAATCATTAGGCAGCGGTTTATTCTTTAGTAAACAACTGTTTTGTATTCCCTTGTTATTTAGCATTCAAACACATGCTTGATTTATGGTAAAACAAGCAATTCTTATGTTGCATAAGCCAAACTGATGCTTGACTACAAATTACTGGAAGCGCTGGATATGGTGGTGCGTGAAAGCAGTTTTGAGCGGGCCGCCAAGCGCCTGTTTTTAACGCAGTCTGCCGTATCGCAGCGCATTAAATCGCTGGAAGAAAAACTGGGCAAAGTATTAGTGGTGCGTGAAAGCCCAGTGCACGCCACGCGCGCGGGTGAAAAGCTGATTGTGCATTTCAGGCAGGTGCGCCAATTAGAGGCCGCCCTTGCCGAGCAAATCGATTTTAAAGAGCAGGATTGGCAAAGCGTGCGCCTAGGGGTGAATGCTGACAGCCTAGCGATTGGTTTACTGGATGCGCTGGCCCCGCTATTAGAAAGCGAGCGTTTACTACTTGAATGTGTAATCGATGATGAAGGCTATACGCTGGATTTGCTGCGGGCAGGCGATGTGGCAGGCTGCATCAGCACGCAGCCCAGCGCGGTAACGGGCTGCGCCGTACAAAGCCTGGGCAGCATGCCCTATGTTTTTGTGGCAACGCCTGCTTTTGCAGAGCGGCATTTCGCTCAGGGCTTTACCCAAACCGCGCTGATGCATGCGCCAACGGCCATTTTTGGCAACCGCGATTCCCTGCACAAACGCTGGTTAGGCGAGCGTTACGGCATTATGGATGATCACTTCCCCTGCCATCAGATCCCTGAAAGCCATGCGCTGTTTGATGCGGTATGCTTTGGCTTGGCTTACGCTGCCATTCCTTACGCCCAAGCCAAACCCGCCATTGCATCGGGTAAAATCATTGAGCTGGCCGCAAGCGAGCGTATTCATATCCCGCTGTACTGGCATCACTGGCAAAAACAAACGCAGGAAGCCAAGCGCATCAGCGATGCGGTATTGGCCTTTGGACGACGCGCTTTGCCATCACAAGAAGCGTCGCTCTATCTGAACGCATTGTAAGTACAATGCAAAGTGGGGCTTACCCCCAAGCGATTAAAAGCACTTTTACTCATAAATAACATGATCAGAGCGAAATAAGCTAAAAATAGAGCGTTTAAGGATAAAACAAGCAGGCAAGGCTTTATATGATGAGGGCTCTGATTAAGGAGCCACACAATGAAAGCCATGCTATTAACCGCCTTACTGATAAGCCAAACAGTTTTTGCCGCAGATTTTAGTGTTCGCAGTACAGATATCAAGGCCGATACCCCGATGTCGGCCAAACAAGAATTTAACGGCTTTGGCTGCAGCGGAGCAAACCTCTCCCCCCAATTACAATGGCAAAATGCGCCCGCTGGCACCAAAAGCTTTGCAATTACCGTATTTGATCCAGACGCACCGACAGGCAGCGGTTGGTGGCACTGGAATGTGGTCAATATCCCAGCAAGTACAACATCTGTAGCCACGGGCAGCGTCCCTAAGGGCGCATTAGAAACGCGTACCGACTACGGCGCAGCAGGCTTTGGTGGAGCATGTCCACCCGCTGGAGACCCCGCTCACCGTTATATCCACACTATCTGGGCTTTAGATATTGAACAGCTTCCATTGGATGCCCAAACCAGCGGTGCATTGGTGGGCTATATGCTGAACCAACACAAGCTTGGCACCGCTCAACTGATCGCGACATATCAGCGGAAAAAATAAACGCCAGAAACCAAGCCGTTTGTACTTGTAAGGCAGGTGAAACCCACGGGCTATCATCCTGCCCCTATCAACTTAAGACAAAAAAACAGGAGCAAGTCTGGTTTTGCATAGGGTGTGCAAGTCGTTTTTCTTGCACCGCATTTTCTGCGCTTCGTCGTTGTACACCCTAAAAAAATGCCGATTTCCTAGAACAAAAGCATCGTTAATAGGATGAGCTTACTTCTGCCTTGCAATCAAGAAAGTGCTTACAATAATTCTCAATCAACTGGAGCCTGAATGAGCCAGCTTACAAGCCGCAGTATTCAGCAGTGTGTGATTCAGGCCAAAGCCACCCAGTCTTTACGACAAGTGTGCTTTCTGCAATTCACCCTGATGCGGGTACGCCATGGTGCCAAGCATATTTACCTCAACGAGCAAACGCAGATTGCCCGTAGTGGCGAGATCATCATTGTGCCCGCAGGGCTAGAAATGAGCTTATCTAATCAACCAGATGCACATGGCTATGTTTGTGAAGTGCTGCAACTCGACCCCCAAATTATGCAAGCATGCCGCAGGGCCTATCCCAAGGCCGTACACGCCTTGCAAACCATAGACCCTAAGCTGTGCGCCAAACTCAACCCCACCCTTACCCAGCTATGGGATGAGCTTTTTACAGCAAGCCAGCATGGCGAAATCATAGAGCTACTAGAGCATAGAGCCATTGGCTTATTACTAGGGCTGGCCTTAGCAGGCTTAGGTGGCGCACTCTTTGTTGACCGTAGCTCAGCGGTCGTTACGCGGGTCCAGCAACAGGTTTTATTCCAGCCAGGCAAAGAATGGACCGTAGAAGAAATGGCTCAACATTTACAAATGGGCGCATCCACGCTACGCCGCCAGCTAGGACTAGAAGGCAGCTCATTTCGAAAAATACTTGAGCACGTCAGATTAAATACAGCTTTAGGCATGATTCAAACAAGCAGGCAACCCATAGGACAAATAGCAAGGCAATGCGGCTTTGCCTCTGCCTCCCGTTTTAGCAGCCGCTTTCATCTGCACTTTGGAATCAAGCCCTTGCTACTCAGGGCCAGTGTAATGTAAGTGCTGTGCCAAACTTATTGCATTTAAAACACCGCCGTAAGCTCTGCGACAAAACACTACATTAAAACGATCGTTTGTAAAGGCGGGATATTCCGGTCACAAGCGGCGCGGTTTCTTGCTATTTTATCTTCTACTCCAGATCGATAAGGCCGCCCAGATGACCCGCCCACTCAATAAAATGAGCCGTATTGCCGCCAAAACGGCCAATCTGCCACAAGGCTTACGCAGCTTTATCCTGACCCGCCTGTTTGGCCGTATCGTGCCTTTTTTATCCACGGCCTCTGTGCAGTTTGAAGAAGTCAGTGCGGCGCGGCTGGTGGTCTCCATTAAAAACCGCCGCAAGGTGCAAAACCATATCAAAGGCGTGCACGCTGCGGCGATGGCATTGCTGGCCGAAACCAGCACCGGCTTTGTGATGGGCATGAATGTGCCGGACGATAAGCTGCTGCTGCTTAAAGCCATGCATGTGGATTACCAAAAGCGCTCACAGGGCGATATGCGTGCCGTAGCCACCCTAAGTGATGATCAAATCGAGCTATTACACAGCACAGAAAAAGGTAATTTTTCTGTAAATGTAGAGATCAGCGATGAATCTGGCGAAGCGCCTATTCAGTGCGAAATGGTCTGGGCGTGGCTGCCTAAAAAGCGCGATTAAGCCTTTCACAACAATTTAATACCACTGCAAGCTTCTATTAAAAAAGGACGCCCCATGCAATACGAAACGATTGAAGTGAATGTCAGCAACGCCATCGCCCTTGTCACCCTGAATCGCCCTAAAAAAGCCAATTCGCTCAACGCCCTGATGTGGCAAGAAATCAAAGCGGCCTTGCAATGGTGCGACCAAAGCGCCGAAGTGCGTGCAGTGGTACTGAATGGCGCCGGGCGTAATTTCTGTGCAGGCATCGATTTAATGATGCTGGCTGAAATTCAGACCAGCCTGACGAGCGAATGCGAAGCGCGTAATCGCGAAACCATCCGCGCACTGATTTTAAACCTGCAATCCTCAGTCAGCAGCCTAGAACTCTGCCGCAAACCCGTGATCGCCGCGATTCATGGTGCCTGCGTGGGTGGCGGCTTAGATTTGGTACTGGCAGCCGATTTTAGATACGCCAGCACAGACGCCAGCTTTAGCGTGCGCGAAGTGGCAATGGGCCTTGTTGCCGACGTAGGCAGCTTGCAGCGCCTAGGCCGTGTGGTTGGGGAGGGCACAGCGCGTGAAATGACCTTCACCGCCATGGACATGCCCGCCAACGAGGCGCTAAGCGTGCGCCTAGTGAACAAAGTCTTAGCCAGCCCAGAAGAATGCCTTGCCGCCGCCATGCGCACCGCCAGCGTCATCGCCGCCCAATCCCCGCTGGCTGTGCGCGGCAGCAAACAGGTGCTGAACTACAGCCGCGATCATAGCGTAAACGACGGTCTGGAATACGTCGCCACCTGGAACGGCGGCATGCTGCTCTCTGCCGACATTAAAGAAGCCATCACCGCACAAATGAGCGGGCGAGCGGCGCAGTATTTGGATTAAATACTCAGGAGGGGCATAAGTATCTAGGCAAGTTTAATGCACTTATTCCACCCTTTGAAAAAGGGGGGTCAGGGGTGATTTGGAATGGCATCTTTTTACAAAGATGCAATAAACAAAGCTACCCCAAGGTAAATCCCCCTCGGGCCCCCTCAGCCCCCTTTAACAAAGGGGGAGGCTACAGTGCTGAAAGAGCCGCTTATTGTATGTAGTTACTTATGCAGAAGTGCTCACCACCAGACCTGCGACTTAAAACAAAAAACAGTTCGATATCTGATTTTATATAGGGTGCACAAGTCGCCTTTCTTGCGCACCGCCCTGTGCACTCCGACTACCTGCTGTACACCCTAAGAAATGCCAATTCATCTTTATGTAAATCAAGAACACAGGCTATAAGCTGTCAAATTATTTAGCAGACTATTAACAGTTTTTAACTAGCGGATGTTAGGCGGTGGAAACCCAAATATTATGCAAGGGATGTTGGCTTTGACCCGAAGGTAATATTGCAAGAGGCAAGGACTGACCCCAGCCCCTGAATAATTACAAAACAAGAAAGAAAATAGGAAGTGATTAAAGCACAGAGAGACGAGGCATTTTAGATAGAAGGATCATTTAGTACGGGCCCCTAGAAAACTTTTCGCGACTTCAAACACGCGATTAGCAATGGTGCGCTCATAACCAGACATTAATAGGTTGCCAACTCGAAAGAGATCCGCATAGGAGGCAATGAGAATTAGTTCACAAATAAAGCCTGCAGTTGCATACCATGTTGACGATGACTCTCTTTCGCCCGCAATGTACTGCGCATGTAAGTATTCCTTCGACCATCGAACTGCTCTATTGAGCACGGCATCAAAATCTTCTACTGTTGTAAGGCCAGCAATTGTAGCAAGCCGAAGTGTATCGGAGAGCCGATCTATAGAGTCATCTTCGTCGACTATTTCATTGTCAGGGGTCTCAAAAGAAAAACCAGCAGATTCCGCGTCGGCACAAATCTCCATAACCACTAGCGAGGTAGAAATGTATTCGTCTAGTGAGACACTATCGAGCAGAATAGAACGCTCCCCTGTTGCAAGTTGAGCAGTGATCTCCTTTCGAACCTCCCCCGAGGCATCGCGTAGAGAAACGAATTCATCATCTGCAAGTTCGAACAGGGCAGAAAGGCGGAAGAGCTTTCGCTTGAGAGCGATCGGGACGTCTTCTTCACGCTTATACTGGAGCTTATGAGAGATGGCGGCCCAAGCGTGCTGCAGCACAGTTCGCACTTGAATTTCTGCACAAATGGCGTCAAACCCACCCCACTCCAATAAAGCTGAACGCGTTGGAGAAAGACGCACCACAAAGTGTGATGACCGATAGCCAAACTCAGCCCCCTGTGATGAGTGAAGAACTGAGAGGCCGTCATCTACGAGAAACTCCTCTTGGATAAGTCTGCCAATCGCGTCTGCATGATCTTGGTAGTAGGTAATCACCCGGAGACCGCATAAGTCAGACACTTCGCTCAACGGGTCGCGGTATGATTTTGATGAGCGGTTAATCTTCTCCTTGAGACTAACGACATCCTTGGTACGCGATTCGATGAGATGAAACTCGAGCTTCTGAGCCTGAAGAAGATCGCGAAGCAAAACCTCAAGTTTAGTAGTAAAACTCACCAACAGCGGGCGCTTCAGAGCATATTCATTCACCGCCTCTACGTTTGAGAGGGCAGGTTTTGAAGTAAGCATGGGTATTCCTAGTCCTAACGCCGAGTTCAGCGGCAATTAATAAGTTGTGGTCTTGTGAAATATTGTTTCACAGCAAAAACACAAAACTGCGATTTAAAAACCATCCGACGGTAGCGGGGCGCAGTCATTGTCTTTATTCACTTACTGACTGGCGTACTGCGCATCGCTGAGCGACTAAAAACTGTCGCACGCGGAGCTTCGAGTACGCCCTACACATATCATTCAAACAAAAATACTAAGCCAATCCCTGCTCCAAATCAGCAATTAAATCATCAATATATTCCAGCCCTACCGAAATACGGATCAGGCCTTCGGTGATGCCTGCTGCTTCACGCGCGGCGGGGGTGATTCGGCCGTGGGTGGTGCTGGCGGGGTGGGTGATGGTGCTGCGGGTGTCGCCCAGATTGGCGGTGCGGCTGATCAGTTGCACGGCGTCGACGATTTTCCAGGCTTGCTCGCGGCCACCTTTCACCACGAAAGACACCATGCCGCCGCCCGCGTTTTGCTGGGTCATGGCCAGCGCGTGCTGCGGGTGCGAAGGCAGGCCGGGGTAGTAGACTTGCTCTACGGCGGGGTGCGCTTCTAGGTAGGAGGCCAGTTTTAAGGCGGTTTCTGAATGGGCGCGCATGCGGATTGGCAGGGTTTCTAGGCCCTTGAGTAAGACCCATGCATTAAAGGCTGACAAGCTTGGGCCAGCGGTGCGCAGGAATAAATACACGGGGTCAACCAGTGCTGATGAGCCGACGACCGCCCCGCCCAGCACGCGGCCCTGGCCATCGATATATTTGGTGGCCGAATGCACCACCAAATCGGCGCCAAGTGCTAATGGTTTTTGCAGGATGGGGGTGCAAAAGCAGTTGTCCACCACCAGCAGGGCATCGTGGGCATGGGCGATATCGGCAATGGTGCGAATATCGCTAATTTCAGTCAGCGGATTGGATGGCGTTTCTAAAAACAGCAACTTGGTATTCGGCTGGCAGGCCGCTGCCCATTCGGCGGTATCCGTCGCTGAAACATAGGTGACACTAACACCAAACTTACTTAGGTAGACATTTAGTAGCTGAATGGTGGAGCCAAACAGGCTGGCCGAGGCCACTACATGATCGCCGGATTTTAAATGCGCCATAAACAGCGACAAGATCGCGCTCATGCCTGATGCGGTGGCCACGGCGCGCTCGGCCCCTTCTAAGGCGGCGAGTCTTTCTTCAAAGGCTGTGACTGTGGGATTAGTAAAGCGGGAGTAAATAAAGCCGGGCATCTGGCCGGTAAATTTTAATGAGGCTTCTTCAGCGCTGCCCACCACAAAGCTAGATGTCAGGTACATCGCATCAGAGTGTTCGCCAAACTGACTGCGGGTAGTGCCCGCTCTAACGGCTAAAGTATCGGGGTGCAGGAATTCATCTTCAAACATGGCTTTCTCTACTTGTTCTAAGGAGGGGCATTCATTCAAGGCAGCAACATCCGCTTTTGGCGCTTATTATAACGTAAGCATTACAGCCCGCTGCCCCTTTCCCCGCTTATTCAAGCCTTTTTTCAGCCACTCCCAAGCCATGCAATTACTGATCTGCAAAACGATCCTGTATCCGCCGCCGCTCCTGCTCTGCGCCACGCAGGGCATTCACGCATTCTGCATCCAGACGTCCAAGCGCTGCTTCGCGCTCTAGCTCGGCCCAAACCCGCTCTTCTGTCCATGACAGCTTGTAGGGCCGTACATTGCTCAGGGCATCAAACACATCGGCTACGGCCACAATGCGCGCTTCCAGCGGGATATCTGCCATCAGCAGGCCACGCGGATAGCCAGAGCCATCTCCCCGCTCATGATGACCCGCCACCATATTACGCATCACACTGGTTGACATGTTTTCTACCATCCCCAAGCCTGAAATAATCTGATCAATCAGATTTTCGCCCATTTCCACATGACTGCGCATGACCCGCCATTCTTCATCATCTAATTGACCCGGTTTAAATAAAATTCGATCAGGGATGCCTACCTTGCCAATATCATGCAAAGGTGCAAATAAATAAACATATTCAACAAATTCATCTGGCAGTGAATATGAATGAGCCAGTTCTTTAGCAATAATGCGCGAATAGCTGGCCATACGCTCTAGGTGATTACCGGTTTCCAAATCACGGACTTTGGCTAAATCACTGGCAATATGCACCGTGCCAATCAGGCTGCGCACGGCGGTGAGCTGCAATAAATAAAGCTGAGCAATCAGACCCGTAAAAATATCTAAAAAGCGGGCAGATTCTTCAGTAAAAAAACAGGCCGACTTTGAATCAAAAAAGATAAACCCTGCCAGCTCGTCTCTTTGATATACCGGCACGGTATAGCTGGATAAATAGCCCATACCCTTCAGCCAAGCGGTATGTTCTGTGCATTTAGGGAAACTGTCGTCAATATCCTGCACAACGCGCGACTGACGAGCCTTTGCAAGCGCTCTTAAGGAGGGCACGTTTTGCAACTTCGCCTCATAGGCAGCCAAAGCCACGCCATCATGGTTGCTGCTCACAAAGGTTTTCAGCGTATCACTGGCCGAGTCATAAATCGCCAGTGCCACCCGGTCTACACCGGGATAGCGGGATGAAATCACTTTGTGAATTGTCTCTACACTTTCAGTCATGTTTTTGGCTGAAGGGCCCAGCTCTAAAAATTGGGGGGTCGCATTGTGCATACAAAACCTGCTGATGGTTTAGAAGCGCCATAAAAGCAAAAGACCAGACTAAGCTAGAAATAAACTAGATTACTTAAACAATAGATTCAATCCATGGCCGCAACAAGACTACAGCCAACCTTTGGGCAGGTAGCCATAAAATGTGCGTAAGCTAACAACTTAATGCAATCTATTTTTGTAAGAAATGCATGCGTCATACCTATTCGCCCTCTTTTTTTATCTGACACCCAGCGAAAACACTGCTTACCTAGGATAAGACAAAGAAACGTTTATGCTGGAAACGGCAGGCAAAAAAAACGCCAGCCCTCAGGCTGGCGTTTTAATTATGGGCAGGCTTAGAGCAAATTCTGCTCGCCTACGCCAATATTCATATCTAATAAACGGCTTTCTGCCACATCACCAGCTTTTGCAGACAAGGGCGACAAACGCTTTGCTTCTAATTCATCCAGATACGCAGGTGTAATATCACCTGTAATGTACTGACCATCGAAACATGATGTTTCAAATGAAGTGATTACCCCGCCGCTGGCTTTGCTGCATGCATCAATCAGGGCATCTAATTCCTGATAGATAATGGCATCCACGCCAATTTCATCGGCAATTTGCTGATCAGTGCGCCCTGTTGCAATCAGCTCGGCACGGGTTGGCATATCAATACCGTAAACATGCGGATACATAACAGGTGGCGCTGCAGAGGCCAGATACACCTTTGTGGCACCGCAATCTCGCACCATTTGTACGATCTGGCGGCTAGTTGTGCCACGCACAATGGAATCATCGACCAGCAATACATTTTTGCCACGGAATTCAACGGCAATTGGATTGAGCTTTTGGCGAACCGATTTTTTACGGCTGGCTTGGCCAGGCATAATAAAGGTGCGGCCAATATAGCGGTTTTTCATAAAGCCTTCGCGATATGGCAAACCTAATTTATTAGCTAATTGCAAGGCTGAATCACGGCTAGTATCCGGAATAGGAATCACCACGTCGATATCAAGCTTTGGAATCACGGCAGCTACTTTATCGGCCAGATTTTCACCCATGTTTAAGCGCGCTTCGTGCACTGAAATACCATCAATCACGGTATCCGGGCGGGCAAAATAAACATGTTCAAAAATACAAGGCACCAGCACAGGATTAGCGTGGCATTGCTTGCTGTGGAATTCGCCTTCAAAAGTCACGAATACGGCTTCACCCGGCGCAATATCGCGCTCAAATTTAAAGCCCAATACATCATGCGCCACCGATTCGGAGGCCACGATGTACTCCAAGCCTTCTGGTGTTTCATGCGTACCTAAGCAAAGCGGGCGAATACCGTAAGGATCACGGAATGCCACCAAGCCAAAGCCTGCAATCATGGCAACTACCGCGTAAGCCCCTTTAACCCGGGCATGCACCGCAGTAATTGCATCAAAAATGGTTTCCGCATTCAGCTCAGGGCCTTTTACGCGGCGGGACAATTCGTGGGCAAAAACATTCAGCAGTGCTTCAGAATCAGAATTGGTATTGATATGGCGCAGGTCAGTGCGGTACATATCTTCTTTGAGCTGCTTATCGTTGGTTAAGTTGCCGTTATGCGCCAGCACGATACCAAACGGGCTGTTGACATAAAAAGGCTGAGATTCAGCCAAGCTGGATGCAGATCCTGCGGTTGGGTAACGCACATGCCCAATACCGGCATTGCCCATCAAAGAGCGCATATTGCGAGTGCGGAACACATCACTCACTAAGCCCTGCCCTTTGTGCATATGGAGCGTCAGCCCCTCTGCCGTTACAATCCCTGCTGCATCTTGCCCACGATGCTGTAAAACCAACAAGCCATCGTACAACAGCTGATTAACGGGTGTCTTGGCGACGATACCTACAATGCCACACATCAGAAATGCCCCTTTGAGTTCTTAATCGTAACAAATGCGTACTGCCAGTCAGTCTGGCAGTTAATTTTGGCCTGAACGGCAACTGCTAAAAACAAGGGACGAAGGACTCATCCAAATCAATCCGCCAACTGCACAGCGGTTAATCATAATGAATGCGGGCTGCCAGTGCTTCTGGCAGCCAAATCTTGGCCATCACGGCCGCTTCTTCAAACAGGGGGCTGAACATGGCATTCCGCCATATTGTTTGCTTGGGCAGACTAGTAAACCCCGCCAGCAAAACCAGCGTTAAACTCAGTAAAAAACCGCGAACCAAACCAAAACCTGCACCAAAAAGCCGGTCAGCCGGCTTAAGTCCGGTGGCTTGCATAAATTGATTCAGCGTTACCCTTAACATAGCCGAGGCCACCCAGGTCACAAAAAAAATCGCGACAAAAGCGGCCAGATAGCGCAGCTCTTCATTCGGCAGATTTTTAGGCATCCATACAGACACCTGGCTGGAATAATGGCTGGCCAGCCAAAACGCCAACACCCATGCCGCCAGCGCCAACGCTTCCTGCACAAGGCCCCGCATTACTGAGAGCAGCATGGAAAGCCCCATGATGCCTAATATTGTGTAATCAAAGCCAGTCATGCTTTAACCTATTTGCCAGACAGGTGCCCGCTAAAACCAAGCACTCCCATTTTTTTAAGGTAACTCTGAGCTTTTTCTTCATCGTGAACAGGGCCAACACGTACACGGGTTAAAGCGCCTTTGTCTGTAACCGTTTTTTCGGAATAAGCAGGAATCCCAGCTCCTTGTAATTTACTGACCACCTGAGCCGCCTTATCCGCGTCGGCATAAGCGCCAATTTGAATGTAATAGCGCTTAGGATCAGCAGCCGCCGATTTTGCTGCGGGGGCTACATCCAGCCCTTCCAAAATACGCTGCGGGTCGACGGCAGGCTTGGGAGTGGGCGTGGGTTTGGCTACAGGAGCAGGTTTAGGAGAAGGTGTCGCGGTAGGAATCACCACTTTTTTCTGGTGATTCACCAGTTTACCCGGCAGCACACTCTGTGCAGGGCTGGCCACGCGGTAAGCGGGTTCGGGTGTTGCAACAGGAGGCTGAATTTCTTCAGGCACAGGGGTAATCAGTGCGGCACCGGCCTGCTCTACAGCTGAGGCCTGCGCCACAACGACAGGCTCGGGCGATGGCTGTTGTAATGCCGGCGAGCTGGAAATAATTTCAATATTATTTCCACCGGCAATGACGGCTGGCGGCGCACTATCGAGTGCAGTCCATAAAACGATCAGAGCAAACAGCACCAGTGCAATCGCACCCACAAGGCGGCGGCGGGCACGTTTTTTAAGCTGCAGCAAATCATCGCTGACATTTCGGTTGATCATATTCAGCGCTCACGCGTCGCCATGACTTCAGCAACTGTGTAAAAGGATCCAAAGGCGAGAATTCTATCACTTTCATCCGCAAGCTTACAGGCCGAAGCGAAAGCAAGCGCTACATTCTCATAAATATTTATTTTCGCCAGCGGTGCAAGCTTGCCGACAATTTCAGCAAGTTGCGTCGGGGTTGCTGCTCGTGGCAGCTGTGGTGCAGCTAAATGCCAGACATCAATACGATCTGCCAATAAAGCCACTACACCGGCAATATCTTTATCCGCCATCATCCCCAGCACCGCATGGGTGCTTGAATAAAAGCCCATATTATCTAAATTGGCACGTAAGACTTTCGCCGCATGCGGATTATGCCCCACATCCAGCACAACAGCAGGACGGCCGGGTAAAACCTGAAAGCGTGCAGCCAGCTCAACTTCCAGCAGGCCACGTTTAATATCACCAATCCCAACCGGCAGTACATCTTTTACCGCATCGAGCAGCGCCAGCACAACGGCAGCATTACCTAACTGGTACTGGCCGCGTAGTGCAGGAAACGGCAGCGCATGGCGGCGCACGCCTGCTTTATTCCACCATGTCCACTGCTGCCCTTCTGCCTGTTTTTCAAAACCGAAATCTTGTCCGATCAGCTGCAGATGCGCGCCGATGCGCTGCGCTTCAGCAATCAGCGTGGCAGGTGGTTCGGGGTCTGCGCAAAGTGCAATTTTGCCCTGCCGGTAAATGCCGGCTTTTTCATGCCCGATGGCTTCGCGGGTATCACCCAAAAATGACTGATGATCCAGCCCCACATTAACCACAGCAGAAGCCACAGGCTCAAAAGCATTCACGGCATCCAGACGCCCGCCTAAGCCGACTTCCATCACAGCCACATCAACGCCTGCGGCCATAAACTGCTGCATTGCGGCTAAGGTGCCAAATTCGAAATAAGTGAGGGAAGTGTCGCCACGGGCGTTTTCAATTGCTTGAAAGCTGGCGACAATATCGGCATCAGAAGCGGGGCGAAGATTAATCGCCACCCTTTCCTGATAATGCAGTAAGTGAGGTGAGGTATAAGTGCCTACTTTATATCCTGCTGCACACAAAATACTGGAAAGCATGGTACAAACTGAGCCTTTGCCATTTGTCCCCCCCACCAGCAGCACAGAAAAATCAGGTTTTAAACCTAAGGCATCCCGCACGCGAACAACACGCTCCAAACCCATATCAATGGCGCTTGGGTGAAGTTGCTCTAAATGGGATAACCACGCATCAAGGGAGAGGGAATCAAACGGCATAGACATCAGTTAAGGGCTGGCTGTTTAGAAAGAAGGGTCATTAATTGCGCTAATTTCTGACGCATTTCACGGCGATCAACCACCATATCCAATGCGCCTTTTTCCAGCAGGAACTCAGCACGCTGAAAACCTTCCGGTAATGTTTCACGCACGGTCTGCTCAATCACGCGCTGGCCCGCAAAGCCAATCAGTGCACCAGGCTCAGCCATTACGATGTCACCCAGAAAGGCAAAAGAGGCAGATACCCCCCCATTGTCGGGTCCGTCAGAATAGAAATAAACGGCAGTTTCTTATCCGCAAGCTTAGTCAAAATGGCGCTGGTTTTGGTCATTTGCATCAGCGAATTCAAACCTTCCTGCATTCGCGCACCGCCTGAAGCTGAAACGCAAATAAAGGGGACATTGTTTTCAATCGCAGTAAGTACGCCGCGCACAAAACGCTCGCCCACAACCGAGCCCATTGAGCCGCCGATAAATTTAAATTCAAATGCCGCCATGACAACCGGCACATTCTGAATCGCGCCCTGCATCACGACCAGCGCGTCTTCTTCGCCCGTTGCTGCCTGAGCTGCGCTCAGCCTCTCGCTGTATTTCTTGCTGTCTTTAAACTTCAGAACATCCAGCGGTTTAACTTCTGCGCCAATCTCAAATCGCCCTTCCTGATCAAGCAGGATGTCCAGCCGGCGACGTGCAGAAACAGCATTGTGATAATCACATTTAGGGCAGACTTCTAAATTATTTTCCAGATCAGTGCGGTATAAAACCGCGCTGCAGGCCGGGCACTTGTGCCAGAGGCCTTCCGGTACACCGGACTTACTCACCGTGGTACGGATCTTAATCTTTGGCGGAAGCAGTTTTTGCAGCCAGCTCATTGTATTCCTCCATCAGCACCGCTCTAAGGGGCGTTAAAATCCCGCCATCTTTGCAGATGACGGGATTTTAAAACACGCTTAAACGCGAGCGGTGTCCATCGCGGCACGAATGCCGGTAAGAAAATCAGTTAATCGATCAGCAAGGCCTTCTTCTCCGGCCTCAGCTTCTTTTACCAAACGTGAACCAATCACCACTGCATCGGCCACGGCAGCCACTGCTTTTGCAGTAGCTGCATCACTAATCCCAAAACCAACGCCAATCGGGATGGTGAGATATTCTTTTAATACACTTAGCTTTTCTGTTACATCAGCGATGTCCAGATTGGCCGAGCCTGTTACCCCTTTCAGGGAAACATAGTACACATAGCCCGATGCCAGCTCGGCAACTGCTTTAATTCTGGATGCGTGCGTTGTTGGTGCCAGCAAAAAGATCGGATCAATGCCGTGAGCTTTTAAAATAGCCACGCGCTCTTTGGCTTCTTCCGGCGGCAAATCAACGGTCAGTACGCCGTCCACGCCCGCTTGTACTGCTGCTTTGGAAAAAGCCTCATAGCCCATTGCTTCCATCGGATTCGCGTAGCCCATCAGCACAACGGGTGTTTCTGTGTTTTTCTGGCGAAATTCAGCCACCATTCCAAGCACATTGCGTAAACTCACGCCGTGCAGGAGTGCGCGCTCTGATGCGCGTTGAATCACCGGGCCATCGGCCATCGGATCAGAAAAAGGCACGCCCAATTCCAAAATATCCGCACCGCCAGCGACCAGTGCATGCATGACATCCACCGTTACACGGGGATGCGGATCACCTGCCGTGACAAAAGGAATCAGGGCTTGGCGATTTTGGCTTTGTAAGCGCGAGAATGTCTGTTGAATTCTGGACATAGCATTAGTTTCCAAGTTCGATGCCGGAAAGGCGGGCCAACGTAGGAATATCTTTATCACCACGACCGGATAAATTCACCAGAATCACCTGATCTTTAGACATCGTTTTTGCCATCTTTGCAGCATGGGCCAGCGCATGGCTCGACTCAAGGGCCGGAATGATACCCTCAAAATGACAAAGATCGTGAAAAGCTGCAATGGCTTCGTCATCATTAATTGCCACATACTCAGCGCGACCGATGTCTTTCAGGTAGCTGTGCTCTGGCCCCACCCCCGGATAATCCAGCCCGGCAGAGATAGAATGCGTGTCTGCAATCTGCCCATCTTCATCCTGCATCAGGAAGGTACGGTTGCCGTGCAGGATACCTACTTTAGCGTCAGAGGTCAGCGGCGCAGCATGGCGGCCGGTTTCAACGCCATCCCCCCCTGCCTCTACACCAATCAAACGCACGGATAAATCATCCACATAGGGGTAGAAAATCCCAATCGCATTCGAGCCACCGCCCACACAAGCCACAACCGCATCAGGCTGACGGCCTATCATTTCCGGCATCTGTACTTTGCACTCATCGCCGATAACACGCTGAAAATCGCGCACCAGCTGCGGATAAGGATGCGGGCCTGCACATGTGCCAATAATGTAGTAGGTAGAATCCACATTGGTTACCCAATCACGCATCGCTTCATTCATCGCGTCTTTCAGGGTTTTTGTGCCTGATTCTACGGCGACCACTTTTGCGCCCAGCAATTTCATCCTGAATACATTAGGTGCCTGGCGCTTCACATCTTCCGCGCCCATATAAACGATACATTCAAGGCCATAACGTGCCGCTACGGTCGCCGAAGCGACACCGTGCTGACCCGCGCCCGTTTCGGCAATGACCCGTTTTTTACCCATACGGCGGGCAAGCAGCGCCTGGCCGATGGTGTTGTTCACTTTATGCGCGCCGGTGTGATTCAGGTCTTCGCGCTTTAAATAGATTTGTGCGCCACCCAGTGCCTCGGACCAGCGTTTTGCGTGATAAATGGGGCTTGGACGTCCAACATAGTGTTTGAGCTCGCTGTGATACTCAGCAACAAAATCTGGGTCTTGCAGGGCTTTTTCGTACTCAATACGTAGCTCATCCAAAGCAGGAATCAGGGTTTCAGCAACAAAAATGCCACCAAATTGGCCAAAATGGCCGAGGGAATCAGGTTGCTGATAGGGCTGCTGCTCGTGTTTAGTCTCAGTCATGCGCTTTTCTCTCTGCTTGATTAATAAAGGCAGCAATTTTTGCTGCATCTTTGATTCCCTTGCTGCTTTCTACGCCGCTAGATACATCCACGGCCCAAGGCCTAACCTTACAAATCGCTTCATAGACATTATCCGGATGCAAACCACCCGACAAAACCAGTGGCAAAGACAGATCTTTAGGCAAAAGATCCCAATCAAAAGCCTCACCCGTCCCACCTGGCACCCCTTCTACAAAAGCATCAACTAAAATCCCTTTGCAAAGCGCGTCCACAAAACGCTGTGCATATTCTACCAAATTTATGTCAGGTGTTACCCTTAGTGCTTTTAAATAAGGGCGTCCAAACTGACGGCAATACTCAGGTGTTTCATCACCATGAAATTGCAAGATATCCAGCGGCACACGGTCAAGTACGCTGCGCACAAAAGCCGCCTCTGCATTCACAAACAAACCCACACTGCTTACAAAAGCAGGCAAAGCGGCGACAATTTGCGCCGCAACGGCAATCTCTACATGCCGTGGGCTGGGTGGATAAAACACCAGACCAATTGCATCAGCCCCCAGCTCCGCCGTACGTCTTGCCATTTCCGGATCAAGCAAACCGCAAATTTTGATACGTGGATTCATTCGCCTCCCCCCTTTTTAAATCAAACCATGACGCGAAACCGGCTCGCTGGCCAGACCAAACTCAGGGGGATAGCTTACACCAGCAAGATAGAGTCCGTCTGGCATAAAGGTAGGAGGAGCACTCGTTCTGTCACGGGCAAGGATTAAATCAGCCATCCATTCAGGGGATTCATGCCCTTTTCCGACATGCAGCAAGGCCCCCATAATATTGCGCACCATATGGTGGAGGAAGGCGTCTGCAGAGAAATCACAGATAATCAGACTGCCTTCTTTCTGAATATGGGCCCTAGTCATGGTTTTAACGGGGGTTTTAGCTTGGCACTCCGCCGCTCTGAAGCTTGAAAAATCATGCTGCCCCAAAAGATGCACGGCTGCGGCTTGCATTGCAGCAAAATCCAGATCATTAAAAGCCCAGCCCATGCGGCCAGACCATAATGCCGGGCGCACAGGGTGATTGAGCAGCAGATAACGATAGTGACGAGCAAAGGCAGAAAAGCGCGCATGAAAGGCATCGGGTACGGGCGCAGCCCACAATACAGCCACCGTATCAGGCAAAAAGCTGTTCACCCCCCTCACCCACGCAGTTAATGGGCGATTAACATCCGTTTCAAAATGAACGATTTGTCTGGCCCCGTGCACCCCGGCATCTGTGCGGCCAGCGGCATGAACCTGAACAGGCTCTCCTGCCATTTGACTGAGCGCAGCCTCTAAAGCGGCCTGCACAGTCGGTAAGTCTTTTTGAATTTGCCAGCCATAGAAGGCCCGGCCATCGTATTCCACTGCGAGCGCGTATTTCATTACACCATCATCAATAAAGTGAACAGCACTGCGGCAAACAAGGCCCAAAGCAGCGCCAAATCAAAAAAAGACAGCGACTCTACCAGAATAGAGACTTCCTGCAACTCGCAAGGCTGCTCAGCCCCGGCCAATTGCATCAAAAACCCCTCCCGGTTTAAAGCGTGTTGTTGCAGCAGCAGATCACCCGAAAAAGCCATGGTCAGGCTTAAACGCAGGGCCCAGCGCTCACGATCGAACCCAAGGAATGTAAAAGGAGTGAGGAGCACATAGAGCCCCGAAAACATTCGGGCAGAACTTAAGCGCCACAACAACAGCTGCAAAGCCGCTAGCACACCCAGAAGGCGCACCAGCTGCAGCAAACCCCAGCAGAGCCCCTCTTCTGTGGGAGACCATCGGCTCGGCCACAGATACTGCCCAGGCGTGGACCAGCCATAGACCAAGGTAATGACCAAGAGCAGGAAACGCATCCGTTTTAAAGTGCGCCAGCAGCGCCCAGAGCAACAACAAAAGGCCAGAAAAATGCATATGGCAGAAAAAACAATGAGTGGCGCACCCTGCAAAACTTGCAGGATGCACGCCACCCAAAGCCAGACTGCAATTTGATTTGCAGAATGAATTCTAATCAAAGATTACCCAACAAAGCCTGTGCTTGCTTTTGCTGCTCAGGATTACCTTCACCAATGGCCTCTTGCAAGATCTCTCTTGCCCCTTCAGTGTCTCCCATATCAACATAAGCCTTTGCCAGATCAATTTTGGTTTGCACCGGATCATCCCCGGCAAATTCCAGTAATGAATCTGAAGACGCACCTGAATCTGCAGCAAAATCCAGATTCATTTCGGCCAGATCAATCGATTCTTCCGCGCCAGAAGCCGCAGGCACTGAAGCCTCAAGCGGCGTATCCAGTGAGAAATCAAAATCCAGACCTAAACCATCATCTGCACTTGTTGCCTCCAGTACATCCTCAGCCACAGGCAGCGCCTTTGCTGCTGGTGCAACAGGCACTTCCGGAGCAGAAAGCACGCCCAAATCCAGATCAGGCAATTCAGCAGAGAAATCAGCAGGTACTGTCGCGGCTTCCGGCATGCTGTCCAGACCATCAAAATCCAGATCAAACGCCTCATCTGCCGGGGCACTTGCTTCCAAAGCGTTTCCAAAATCGACTGGCATATCCAGAGATAACATATTCTCTGATTCAGGCGCACTGGCTGGTGCCGCGACCTTTGCAGGCTCTTCCGGAACCAAAAAGTCATCTAGGCCAAAGTCAATCCCCATCGCAAAATCATCAGGGGCTGGCGTACTTGCTGCAGGAGCAGGTGTAACCTCAGGTAGATCAAAATCCAGCGAAGATAAAGCAGCCGGCTGCGAAGTATCCGCAAACGGATTAAGCTCCTGCACAGGCTCAGGCGCTGTGCCCATGTCAAAATCAAGCGACAGATCTAAATCAGCCAGATCATTTTGTATTTTATCTTGCGGTGCATCCGGGATCTCTTCGCTCATCAAAGCATCAAAATCACTCACACCCGCAGAAGGTGCAGTTGCCGCTGGATCATCAAAAGACAAATCAAAATCATCAGCCACGGGTGCAATTGCCTGACTTACAAGCGGTGCAGCCGCGACGGCAGCCACGGCTGCCACGGCTGCCACAACAGGTGCTACTGCGGGCTCAATGCGTTTGTACAAAGGATTTTCAGGATCCAGTACGCTACCCTGATATGCCGCTTGCTCCCATTGCGCGCCCTTACCTCCGGTCATGGCAAATAAATCAGCCGCAATTTCTTCGTATGATGTTGGGTCTTTCTTGGCTGCAAATATTTCCAGCAGCTTCATACGAATTTCATGACGCGCAGGGTCTTTAAGCAGTGCATCCCGCAGAATTTCTTCTGCTTGCTCATTACGATCGTAAGCCATATAAACTTCGGCTTCAGCAATCGGATCAACCTCATCCGTATCAATCGTACCTAAGCCCTGGCGGCTGAAATCAGTAAGAAAAGAGTTTTCAGTGGGCTGAGTACTAATGACTGCACCACCGGTATTACCCAGAAGGGTATTGGACTTTAAATCGCCACCGGTCAGTACGCTGTCTGCAAATGCAGAGCCCTGCTTACGACGACGCGCCCACCAAAGACCAGCCCCGCCCAATAAAAGCGCAGCCAGCCCGCCACCAATCGGCAAGGCATTATCAGCCACTACATCCATCATGCCGGGCTCTGGCTCGGGTGCCGGAGGCGGAGCAATAACGCGGCGTTTTTTAGGCTGGCTGGCAGCCGCCTGAATGGGTTGCTCAGTAGGTGCACTACCCGCAATAGCCGCAGCCTCAGAGGCATGTTCAGCTACGGGCACTGATGCTGCTGCCGGCACCGCTGTGGCAACAGGGGCCACGGCAGGCGTATCCGTTGGTTTGCTTGCCAGCTCTACACCTGCTCGGCTTTTAAGGGCCAGCAGCTTTTCCATATCCTGTACATTTTTTTGCAGTGCTGCGACGCGCTGATTTGCTTCATCCAAACCCTTTTGCCGTGCAGTTACCTCTTCCTCCAGAGCACGAATCCGCGCCTGCTCGCCCTGCTGATCAGCCTTCGCCTTACCAGGCGCTTCACCCTTAGAGAGCTTAAGCACATCTTGGTTGGCATTACCTGATTTTACTTTTTCTTCAACTTTCGGGCTAATGCGCCCGGCATTTGCAGACTCATTCCCCGCAACAGCGGCACGTTTTTGAACCGACTCTGCTACTTTATTGCGATACGCCTGCCAGTCTTTAGACTGCAAACGCACCTCTTGCCCGGCTTCCTTTGCAGGGACTGCCTGCAAATTTTCTTTAGCTGGAATATTTAAAATCTTACCCCGGCGCAAACGATTCATATTGCCATCAAAAGCATCAGGGTTTTGCCGGTAAAGCCCAACCAGCATCTGCTCAAGTGAGACGCCCTCAGCAGCAGTCTGGCGAGCAACACTCGATAAAGTATCGCCCGGCTGTACTTTATATTGCTGATCGCCGCTGGCTTTTTCTGCCTGACTTGCCGCTGATGAGGTTTTTTTACTTGGCGCAGCAACTGCACCTTTGCGACGGGTGCCCGGCAAGGCTGATGGCGCAAACTGCTCGTTTGCCTTTGCCTCAGCGCCCGCAGACGAGCGCGAGTTCTGATAACCCGGCGGATCAATCAAGGCGGTATAGTCCCGCTGAATTTTGCCTCCAGACCAGTTCAGATCAACCAGCAGATCCAGAAAAGGCTCAGACACAGATTGTGCAGAACTGATTAATACATATTGCTGCCCATTCGCGCGTTTTTCTATAACCAGACGCAAACCTAGCGACGCAGGTGGATAAGCCACCTGTGCTTGGGCAAATGCCTCTGGTGACGCAAGCCGGACAAGCAAGCTTTCGGATTCCCCTGGCTGAACTGAAACCAGATCAATTTCAGCCCGAAATGGCTGACCAAGCCCGGAAAGCACGTTTAACCTACCCAAGCCCACTGCACCAGCAGAGGGTGGCAAAGTCAATATAAGAGCAAGGACACACGCCTTGAGTTTCGGTTTGATTGGCACAATTCCCCCAGCACTTCACTTTATTTTTAACCAGGTATGATATAAAACCCAGCGCTTACAGCCCGACGAACATAACATTTGCGCCAAGCCTGACGCAAGTCATGCACTTAATTTACACATACCGCCACGATGGCAAATCTGCTTTTTTTTGAGACATCTCAATATCCGGTCCGGACTGAAAATCTGCAAAAAAACAGGAGAGCAAAACTGGCAATACATCAATTTGCTAATAAAAAATACACTTAAATCATATAGCAAATAATATAGCACTATTCCAATAGTTATCTACACAAATCAAAAATTCAACTTAAATACCACGTTTTTCCCCTGATGAAGTATGGAAAAAATCATAAAATCCCGGACCGACCATCCTTAAGTCATTGATTTTACTTAGCCACTTTTTGCCGACCACGATTTAATCAAAGTCAGCCCGGAAATTTATTATTCCAAAGTCAGGATAAAAAAAATCAATCCATTACCCAGGAAGGGTAAACACAAAATATCCGAGCAGAGCAATTATAACGCCCATTGCCATTACACCAAAATCCTCACTCAAGCCCCAGCGCAACAATAAGGTGAATACCCGAGCGGAAACGATAACAGACAAATCAATTAAATCATCCTTATTAATGAAAACCATCCCGCTTGCACTATCCACTTAACATAAAACCATAGATAAAACTCATCCAAAATCGCAAAATAGCCCAGCTAGCCGGCACGATGCTAGCGCAGCACGAATCACAATCGCACGCACCGATTATCACTACTAATTATTTATAAATAACTAGCTTATTGCTTCTAAAGCACGGGGCTCTGCTAAAATCAGGGACGATCTGCCCAAACTTTGTGCAGCTCAAGGACCAGTGCCCAATATATATAAGGATTCAATCATGACGTACGTAGTGACCGACGCCTGTGTGAAATGCAAATACACGGATTGCGTCGATGTATGCCCGGTAGACTGTTTTCGTGAAGGGCCAAATTTTTTAGTGATTGATCCTGATGAATGTATCGATTGCACACTCTGTGTTGCCGAATGCCCCGTTGAAGCGATTTATGCAGAAGACGACGTTCCGGCTGACATGCAGGACTACATTGAACTTAACGCTGAAATGTCTAAAATCTGGCATGCCATTGTAGAAAAGAAAGATCCGCTCCCCGATCACGAAACATGGGCTGCGGTCAGCGGCAAGATTGATCAGATCGAACGTTAAGTGCCTGCGTTTTATATCCCTTGAGTCCGGCTCAATTCTCCGGTATGATCCGCCCCTCTTAACAACCCTTGCCTGACCGTAGTCGCACGCGGCAGGCTTAACATCCATAAGGAGATGTCATGCGACATTACGAAATCGTATTTATCGTGCATCCGGATCAAAGCGAACAGGTTCCAGCGATGATTGATCGCTACAAGACCCTGATCACCAACGGTGGTGGTGCTATTCACCGCCTTGAAGACTGGGGCCGTCGTCAGTTAGCTTACCCGATCCAAAAGATCCACAAAGCTCACTACGTCATGATGAACGTCGAAATCAGCCAATTGATTTTGGACGAACTCGAACACGCCTTCAAATTCAATGACGCCGTTCTGCGCCACATCACTCTGCGCACAGAACATGCTGTTGTTGAAGCTTCCCCAATGATGAAGGAAGAGAAGTCCAAGTCCCTGACACCAGCCGCCGAAGGCGTTCCTGCTGCCTAAGGTAAACAGTAAGCACTGCGAAATTTTCGCCTTGCTTGCTATGGACTACTAAATTGGACAAACGCAACCGGGTACTTATTGACGGTACCGTTATAAAACGAAGCGATATACGTTACACCCCTGCTGGAACGCCTGTTTTAGAAATTGTGATCACTCACCTTTCCGAGCAGACCGAAGCAGGTAAACACCGCAAGGTGGAGTGTGAAGTGGCCATGTTGGCACTCGGTGATATTGCAGCAAGACTTGCACCCATTCAAATCGGGCAAAGACTTGCCAGCAAAGGTTTTATTGCCGCAAAAAGTAATCGTTACCGCAATGAGCTTGTGTTGCATCTCGAAGAATTTGAATTGTTGAATTGAGGTTTATCATGTCGCGTCATCTGTTCAAGCGGAAAAAATTCTGCCGCTTTACCGCCGAAGGCATTGCCCACGTGGATTACAAAGATATTGCTCTGTTAAAAGACTTTATCTCTGAAAACGGTAAAATCATCCCAGCTCGTATCACTGGTACTAAAGCTAAGTTCCAACGCCAGCTGTCTGAAGCAATCAAAGTAGCTCGTCTGCTTGCGCTTCTGCCATACACCGACCAACACTAAGAGAGAAGAATAAAAATGCAAATCATTCTGCTCGAAAAAGTAGCAAACTTAGGTGGTCTTGGTGATGTTGTTACCGTAAAAGATGGTTACGCACGTAACTTTCTGGTACCACAAGGTAAAGCAAAACGCGCAACTGCAGCTAACCTGGCACAATTCGAAGCTCGTCGTGTAGAGCTCGAAGCACGTCAGGCTGAAATCATTGCAGCAGCTACAGCTCGCGCTGCTAAGCTGGAAGGCTCCGCAGTAACGATCGAACAAAAAGCCGGTGTTGATGGCCGTCTGTTCGGTTCAGTAAGCACACAAGACATCGCCGAAGCATTCGTTGCTGCTGGCTTTGAAGTGGCTAAATCTGAAGTTCGTCTGCCTGATGGTCCTTTCAAGCAAATCGGCGAATACGATGTTGAACTTGCTCTGCACCACGAAATCGTTGCTGCAGTGAAAGTTACTGTTGTTGGTATTAACTAATCTTTACGATTAATTAATAGCTTCACATATGAAAACGGCAATCTTTCGATTGCCGTTTTTTTATATCAAATACCTCTTTTCTCAAGCTTACATTCGTAACTAAGCAAAACCCTTCCCTTTTCATCAACACTCTCCAGCTTTACCGAAAACCCCCACAGCCGTGAAATATGCTTCAGCACCTCATGCACACTATTTCCTAAAGGCCTGCGCTGATATTGGTAATGCCTTAAAGTTAATGAACGATCCCCTTGGGTATTAGCCTCGTACACCTGAATATTAGGCTCACGTCCCGCTAAATTATATTGATCAGCCAATTTTTGCCGGATATCCAGATAGCCTGCATCATCATGAATGGCAGCCACTTTTAATTTAGGCAAATAGTCATCGTCTAAAATAGCGAACAAGCGGAATTCACGCATTAATTTAGGCGAAAGATACTGCAAAATAAAACTTTCATCCTTAAAGTTTCGCATTGCAAAATCCAGCGTTTTTTTCCAGTCGGTATTAACCAAATCCGGAAACCATACCTTATCTTCTTCAGTAGGCTCCTCACAAATCCGCCGCAGATCACGAAACATAGCAAAACCCAAGGCATAAGGATTAATCCCGTTAAACCATTTGCTGGTTACAGGCTGCTGAAACACCACATTGGTGTGGCTATGCAAAAACTCCAGCATAAAAGCATCATCAACCAAGCCTTCGTCATACAATTGATTTAGCAATGTGTAATGCCAGAATGTCGCCCACCCCTCATTCATCACCTGGGTTTGCCGCTGCGGATAAAAGTATTGAGCAATTTTGCGAATAATCCGCACAATTTCTCTTTGCCATGGCGCTAATAAAGGCGCGTATTTCTCAATAAAATACAGCAAATTCTCTTGCGGCTCAGAAGGGAAACGGCTTTCCTCATGCGCCTTCTCTTCCTCTGTTCGCTTAGGGATAGTTCGCCATAATTCATTAATTTGCGATTGCTGATAATTCTCCCGCTCCGATTGCTTGGCCAATTCTAATGAGAGCGATAATTTTTGCGGCCGTTTATAGCGATCAACGCCATAATTCATCAGCGCATGGCAAGAATCAAGCAGCTCTTCAACCTTATCTTCGCCATATCTTTGCTCACACTGAGCAATATAATTTTTTGCAAAGACCAAGTAATCAATAATGGCGGTTGCATCCGTCCAGCTTCTGAATAAATAATTGCCCTTAAAAAAAGAATTATGGCCAAAAGCGGCATGCGCAATGACAAGCGCCTGCATGGTCATGGTATTTTCTTCCATCAAATAGGCAATACAAGGACTGGAATTAATCACAATCTCATAGGCCAGCCCCATTGCACCGCGCTGATACGATTTTTGCGTTGATAAAAAATGCTTACCGTAACTCCAATGGTTATACATGACTGGCATACCTACGGAGGCATAGGCATCCATCATTTGTTCGGCTGAAATCACCTCCAATTGATTAGGATAAGTATCGAGACCAAACTGCTTTGCTACGCGCGCAATTTCCCGATAATAATCATCAATTAAATCAAATGACCATTCCGAGCCCGTTGATAAAAGCTTTTTTGCGCGCGATTTTTTTTGGCGTGTATTTGTACTCATGCCCCCCCCCTTGCGCTCACTTTTTTAAACAGCTCTTTAAATATCGGCCAAATTTCTGCGGGATTACGAATGCGCCGCATCGTAAAGTGAGCATGCTGTTCGGCCACTTTTTCATATTCAAACCAAAGATTTTGCGGCTCCCCCTCGGTGATTTCCACATAAGCATAATATTGCAGCAGCGGCATAATTTCGGCGCTTAATAATTGCCGGCATTGAGGCGAATCAGAATCCCAATTATCCCCATCACTGGCTTGTGCCACATAAATATTCCAATCGGCATCTGGGTAGCGTTCATCAATTATTTTCTTGGTGAGCTTGATTGCCGATGAAACAACGGTCCCCCCCGTATCCCTTGCATGAAAAAAATCGTGCTCATTGACTTCGGTGGCCTGAGTATGGTGCCGGATAAAGACCACCTCAATTTTTTCATAGGCGCGAACAAGAAATAAATAAAGCAAAATAAAGAATCGCTTTGCAATATCTTTCTTTGCCTCGTCCATCGAGCCTGAAACATCCATTACACAAAACATGACCGCTTGGGTGGTTGGCTTCGGCACCCGAACACGATTCGTATACTTCAGATCAAACGGATCAATATAGGGAATACAAACCAATTTTGCTTTTAATTCACGAATAATAGCCTGCAAGGTTTGCACTTCCTGCGAGCGCTCACCTTGCGTCTCAAGCAATTCATCCAATTGCTCCTGCAGGGTATTAAGCTCCTCCAGCGGGCCAGCAGATAAGGCAATACGCCGCCCTAATGCCGCACGCAAGCTGCGCAATACATGGATATTGGTTGGCGTACCATCGGAGGTAAACCCAGCCCTGACAGGCTTCATAACCATGCTTTGCTTTAATTGCGTTTTAACTAAATTGGGCAATTCAAGATCATCAAAGAAAAATTCTAAAAACTCTTCTTTGCTTAATTCAAAAACAAAGTCATCCTCGCCATCACCGCCATTTCCAGCGCCGCCATTTCCCCCGCCCCCCCCACCGCCATCAGGACGATCAATTTCATCACCCCGGCTATAGCGATCATTCCCGGGAAAAACGCGCTCCCAAATACCACCTGGGGCATGGGCGAAACCCGGCTCATTAATATCTTTGACCGGAATAGATACTTTTTCACCGCGCTCTATATCAGTAATAGATCTGCCATTTACGGCACGTGTCACCGCCTCTTTAATTTGCCCCTTAAAACGACGAAGAAATCGCTCCCGATTTATCGCCGACTTATTTTTGCCATTCAAACGCCGATCAATCATATGGATCATTTTGCAACTCCAGTGAGGAGTGAGAAGCAAGGAGCGATCCCGAGCCACCCTCGATACCACTCCTCCCCCTCACTGGATTACGATGATTTACGCACTCTTAAATACCACTCGCATAACAATCTGACCTGCTTGGGCGTATAGCCCTTACTGACCATCCTGTTTACAAAATCTTCATGTTTACGTGCGTCATCATGGCTTGCTTTAGCATTAAATGAAATCACCGGCAGCAATTCTTCGGTATTAGAGAACATTTTTTTCTCAATAACCGAACGCAATTTTTCATAAGAAGTCCATGCAGGATTATTGCCGCCATTATTAGCGCGGGCCCGCAAAACAAAATTAACGATTTCATTTCTGAAGTCTTTTGGATTAGAAATGCCTGCCGGTTTTTCAATTTTTTCCAGCTCATTATTTAAACTGGTGCGGTCAAATGATTCGCCTGTATCAGCATCTCGATACTCCTGATCCTGAATCCAGTAATCAGCTAGCGTGACATAGCGGTCAAAAATGTTCTGACCGTATTCCGAATAGCTTTCAAGATATGCCGTCTGAATTTCCTTGCCAATAAAATCAACATATTTCAAAGCCATAAATTCTTTGATATATGAGATATATTTTTGCTCAAGCTCGGCAGAGAACTGCTCACGCTCTACCTGCTGCTCCAGCAAATACAGTAAATGAACCGGATTTGCCGCCACTTCTGCATGATCAAAATTAAAAACTTTTGACAAAATCTTAAAAGCAAACCGGGTAGACAAGCCATTCATCCCCTCATCAACGCCAGCAAAATCACGATATTCCTGAATTGATTTTGCCTTGGGATCAACGTCTTTTAAATTTTCACCATCGTAAACCAACATTTTTGAAAAAATGCTGGAATTTTCCGGCTCACGCAGCCGAGATAAAATGGCAAACTGCGCCATCATTTTTAAAGTGCCAGGAGCGCATGGTGCTTTTGATAGAGAGGAATTAAGCACCAATTTCTCATAAATTTTTACTTCCTCACTAACCCTCAGGCAGTAAGGGACTTTTACAATATAAATACGATCTAAAAATGCTTCGTTATTCTTATTGTTTTTAAATTGCTTCCATTCCGATTCATTAGAGTGAGCAAGCACAACACCATCAAAAGGAATCGCACCAAAACCCTCCGTCCCTTTAAAATTACCTTCCTGCGTTGCCGTTAGCAAAGGGTGTAAAACTTTAATGGGCGCTTTAAACATTTCTACAAATTCAAGCAAGCCCTGATTGGCAAGGCAAAGTCCGCCAGAATAGCTGTACGCATCGGGATCATCTTGCGCATATTTTTCTAATTTACGAATATCGACCTTACCCACTAGGGCAGAGATATCCTGATTGTTTTCATCGCCCGGCTCAGTTTTAGCAATTGCCACCTGACGCAATACCGAAGGGTGGCGCTTCACCACTCTAAACTGATTGATATCGCCATTAAATTCATGAAGCCGCTTAACGGCCCAAGGGCTTGGAATGGTTTTTAAATAACGCCCTTCAATTCCAAATTGCTCCTGCAATAAAGCGCCGTCTTCTTCAGCATTAAACAAACCCAAAGGCGATTCATTAACTGGAGAGCCTTTAATGCAATAAAAAGGAACACACTCCATTAATTCTTTTAGTTTTTCGGCAATAGAGCTTTTCCCGCCCCCCACAGGCCCAAGCAAATATAAAATTTGTTTCTTTTCTTCAAGCCCCTGTGCAGCATGGCGAAAATAAGCAACGACCTGCTCAATCACTTCTTCCATGCCATAAAACTCACGAAATGCCGGATAGATACGGATCACTTTATTTTGGAAAATACGCGACAAGCTTGAATCCAGCCGGGTATCAATTAATTCGGGTTCACCAATCGCCATCAGCATGCGTTCTGCCGCCGTGGCATAAGCGACCTGATCATGTTTGCACAGCTCAAGATAGTCACGCAGTGACATTTCTTCTTCGCGTGTGCGCTCATAACGTGCAGCAAAATTATTAAAGACATCCATGACGCCTCTCCTCACCGTGTATGTCATTCGAGTGGCGCGGCGATTGCTGCACCTCTGCACTCTTTATAGACATAGTGAAGTTGATTATTTCAAAAAATTACGTGCACATTGCTGATAAATTTAACTTGGGCTTTTATTCATGCAAAAAAAACCCAAAAAAAAGAGCCCCTAAGGGCTCTGCTTAATAAGAGAAGAAAATCAGGATTCGCGTAAATCCGCAGAGAAAACCGTCACTCGATTACGCCCGTTTTGCTTGGATGCATAAAGCGCCAAATCAGCCTCTTCAATCACACTCTGAGGATCACTGCAGCCAGAATGGCACGCTGACAAACCTAAGCTGGCAGAGATTTGAATATAGGTTTCTCCAACCTGCACTGGAGAAGAACATAAGATTTCACGAATACGCTCTGCAGCAATTTCTGCACCGGCCAAATCAGTCTGAGGCAGTAAAAGTAAAAACTCTTCGCCACCGTAGCGGCCAAACACATCCGTATCACGCAAAGTGGTTAGCACGCGTGACGAGACGACCCGCAGCACCTCATCGCCTGCAATATGCCCGTACTGATCATTCACTTGCTTAAAGCGATCAAGGTCAAACAGAATTACCGTAAAAAAAGCGGCCTGGTAGCGAGACATCCGCTCCAGCTCCTGCGTGAAGCGCATATCCAGATAACGGCGGTTATAAATACCGGTTAAACCATCTCGATTAGAAAACTCTTCCAGTTTTCCCATCGCTTCCTGCAATAGATTTTGCGCAATCGCGTTATCGGTGACATCAAACAGATTCACAGTCACCGCATCCACTTCCCCTGAGTCATTACGCACTGGCATAAACGTGGTGTTTTGTTGCATAAAATCCATACCGCCGGTAATGGGGCGATTATGTGAAAATTTGAATAAATAAGGCCTTTGCTCCCATGAAGTAAAGGCGAAATTCTTCAGCACAAAAACACTTTCAATTTTTTTACTCAGCCATTTTTGAGGTAACTCAGGGAATAATTCAAATAAATTTGCCCCAATTGCCTGCTCAGCACTGATGCCGCTATGCTGGGCCATAAAACGATTCCACAATAAAATACGATGGTTTTTATCCAGTGAAAAAACACCAACGCCCACTTCATTCACAATAAAATCACAGAGTCTTTGTTGCATCAGATCTTTTCCATAAACGCATCAATCGCCAGCTGCAATCGCAAAATTGATTCTTCTGGCATAAGAGTGAGCAAATGGCAGGTGAAATCACGAATCTCTAAAGTGAAATGAACCTCTACCAGCAGGGCGTAATTCCATGTTATTTGCTTAATATTGATCAGCTTATCGACTTCAACATTTTCGGCCATAATGGTAGGCGCGGAATAAACCAGCGATGCACCTAATAAATCAGCCACCCCATTTAAACAAGCGCCTACTAAAACATTGCCCACATCCAAAAGCAGCTCGCGCTCAGAAGTGCGGTCAATCACGCCATCGTAGCCCATCAGATCAGCAAGATTTCTGCACCCATGCTGGTCATAAACCACCATCGCTTCACCCGATAAAGAGCCGTTAAATGATTGGCGGATGGCCGTTGCAGCGCTTTTAGAGCCAATCATCTTCAAAATATTGCTGGATACAGAGGAGGACTGAATAATATTAATGCGGGGAACGGACAGCTTAATAAAGGTGTCTAAAATTTGAGCCAGCTGCGCACCTGCACGGCCCATTGCAATATTAGTAATTTCTTGCAATGCATCCGTTTGCTCTTCAGTCAAAAACAATTCTTCATTCATAAAGCGATTCCATATTCGCGCAAAATAATCTCAATATCAGAAGCTTTCACTGGTTTTTGAACAAAGGCCGCAGCCCCCAATTGTCGTACACGCTCACGTGCCAGCGGCTGAATATCTGCCGAAACAACCACTACATAACTATTCAGCCCCTCTTTTTGCATGGTTTCAAGTACAGAATAACCATCCAAGAGCGGCATGGTTAAATCTAAAAACATAACATCTGCTTTGCCCGCGCGATAAGCAGCCAGTGCTTCAATGCCATTGCACGCATGTGTAATTTCAACATCCCAATTAACAGGCAACGCTCTGATCAGCATTTTTCTGGCCATAGCAGAATCATCAACAACCAAAATGGGGGTAGGCATTTTTCTAGAAAATCCTTTTTTATAAACAGGCACTACACTAAAACGCAATGAATATTATTATTTATATAAATGTCAATTAATTTAATTTCTTAATAAGCATAAAGAGGATAAAAGATCCTATTTATGCTTAAAAAACATACTGAATTAATCTGTACGTCCCCAAAGCCATCAAACCGCCCCCGATCAGCCAGCGTAAATATTTGTTTTTAAATAAATATCTGAGCTGCTCAGAAAACGCAGACATCAATAATAAATTAGGGAGTGTACCCAAACCAAAAGACAACATAATTAAAGCTCCGTGCCACGGGCTGGCACTTGCCAGAGCATTTAATGATGCGGTATAGACTAGGCCACAGGGAAGCCAGCCCCAAAGCGCTCCGACAATCAGGGTATCCGGCCAGCGCTTAATGGGTAAAAACAGCCGCATATACGGCTGAATTTTACCCCATAAAGGGCGCCCTGCTTTTTCTAAAAACAGAATCAATGAAGACCACCCTGCCATATAACTGCCCAATAAGATCAACAGTAAATTGGCAAAGATATACAAGCCCGCTTTAACACCTTGCAGTGAAAGCAGCGCAGATAATGATCCCAGCAAGCCCGCAAGCATACCAATCAGGCAATAACCCAGCAAGCGCCCAAAATTAAAACCAAGGTGATAATGCAAGCGGGGACCATTTGGAAGCTGCAAACTAAAAGCGGCGACCACGCCGCCGCACATTCCTGCACAATGCCCGCCCCCTAAGAGGCCGGCAAGAAACAATGCGAAAAGATCAAATTCAAGCATTCATTTATATCAACTTTGAATAGCGCCCCGCTGGTGCGGCATGGCGTAAATACCGGTCAAAAACCATTGCAATAGAGCGAACCAAGAAACGCCCTTTGGCTGTGATTGTGATTGAGTCATTTTTCAATACAAGTAAACCATCCTGCTCATAAGGCGCAAGCAGTTTCAATTCTTCTGCAAAATAACTTTTAAAATCAATCAAATAAGACAATTCAACAGGCTGAAAGCTAAGCTCAAACTGACACATCAGCGACTGAATCACTGAGCCACGTAAAAAATCATCGTGATTAATTAATAAACCACGCTCAACAGGTAGATGATCTGTATCTAAAACCTGATAGTACGTATCTAAATCTTTGACGTTCTGAGCAAAACAATTAGCCACTTTGCCAATTGCAGACACCCCAAAAGCCATCAAATCGCAATCTGCATGGGTAGAATAGCCCTGGAAATTACGGTGTAATTGACCACGCCTTTGGGCAATAGCTAAAGCATCATCCGGCAAGGAAAAATGATCCATACCGATATAAATATAGCCGGCCGCGAGTAGCTGATTCACACTACTTTGTAAGATATCGAGTTTACCCTCTGTAGTGGGTAAATGCCCAGCATCAATGCGTCTTTGCGGCATAAATCGCTCAGGTAAATGAGCGTAGCTATACAATGCCAGCCGGTCGGGGCGCAAAGAGATCACTTTTTCGATGGTCTGGTGCATACTGGCCTGACTTTGGTGCGGCAAGCCATAGATCAGATCAATGCTGACAGATTTAAAACCATTTGCTCTTGCTGCATCAATGACGATACTTGTTTCTTCTTCACTTTGCACACGGTTCACCGCCTGCTGAACTTCCAGATTAAAATCCTGAATACCCACACTCATCCGGTTAAAACCAATGGCACCTAAATGCGCCACTGTTGCGGCACTGACTTTCCGAGGATCAATTTCAATTGAAAACTCGCCATCGGGCTTTAAATCAAAATGGGTGCGAATCCCATCCATTAATCTGCTTAATTGATCATCAGTCAAAAAAGTAGGCGTGCCGCCGCCAAAATGCAACTGTGAAACCGTGCCACGCTTTGTTAATAATGCCGACTGTAATTTTACCTCTTTAAGGAGATAATTAAGATATTGGTCTGCTTTGCTCTGATCCTTGGTAATGACTTTGTTACAGGCGCAGTAATAACAAATGGTATTACAGAATGGCAGGTGAAAATACAAAGATAATGGCTTAACACGGGTACCGGGCTGTTGCTGCGAAACACTTTGCTCATAAGTATGTGCATCCATTGCAGCAAATCGATCCGCAGTGGGGTAGGATGTATACCTTGGGCCTTTCCCATTGTGTTGGCTAATTAAATTTCGATCAAAATCAAGTGGCTGTAATACAGCAACATTATCTTGGAGCATCCTGTTTCATCCTTTTATCGTATCGGTGCAGCTTGCCCAGATTCATTTTTCATAACCTTGATCGATATCAAAATCTGCACGGGAAATCGTGCATACTAGGTGATATCGAGAACACGAATTGAAACGCCCCATGACAACGACACCTCACATCCCCGTACGTGACCTCAGCCTTAAGCATCTTCGCCAAAGCTGTGTCAATTGCAGCTTGCGTGAGCTTTGCCTGCCTATCGGTCTTTCTACAGAAGAAATGCGCGAGCTGGATACCCTGATCACCCAGGCCAAGCCCATTAAGCGAGGCGAAGCGCTCTACCGTGCCGGAGAACCTTTCCGTTCCCTGTTCGCTATACGGCTTGGCTTTTTCAAAGCCAGTGTTATTTCAGAAGACGGCCGCGAACAGGTCACAGGCTTTCATATGACTGGCGAGCTGATGGGCATGGATGCAGTCAGCTCAGATCTTCACACTTGCGATGCCATTGCGCTGGAAGACAGCGAAGTTTGCGAGCTGCCCTTTACCGATATGGAAGAATTAAGCCGCCGCATCCCTATTTTGCAACATCACTTTTATAAGCTGATGAGCCGGGAAATTGTTCGCGACCATGGCGTGATGCTCTTACTGGGCAATATGAAGGCAGAAGAACGTATTGCCGCCTTTCTGCTGAATCTGTCTCAGCGTTTCGCCATTCGTGGCTATTCGGCCAGCAGCTTTCATTTACGCATGACGCGTGAAGAAATCGGCAGCTACTTGGGGCTCAAGCTGGAAACAGTCAGCCGCTCGCTTTCTAAGTTCCAGGAAAATGGTTTAATTAAAGTGCAAAACCGTCTGATTGAAATCATCAATCCCGATGCACTGAAGCAGCTTATCAACAACTGCCAGCAATAAGCCCTATGACTCTATTAAATGGCCCGGTTCTGTTTCTTGCCCCTGTGGCCATTTTAGAGTCATTGCAATCTCGGCTTAATCCCCTTCAGCTTTCGCAGCTTATGCTGCTCCCCTTGGGTATGCAGGCCCAGATTCCTGCTTTGCCCCCGGGAGGATTATTAATCAGCGCGGGGCATACCTGCCTAGATGATTATCTGCTCAGTGCCCAATGGGCTCAGGCTCAGCAGTGGCAGCATGTCGATCTGGCCCTTACCGGCGAGCCCCAATGTGCGGCGCAATTTGGCTGGATGCTGGCAGCTGGCGGCACGCACCAAGCACTAAGCCTTGCTGCGCCGCTGCTGGACGCGCTGGCCCCCGCTGACCGCAACAGCTGGCTGCACGCTGGTGGCCCTGGAGCGGCCAGTTTCTTAGCCTTATTACAACTCATCCTAATGAAGCCGCTTCTGGAAAGCTGGAAAATCATTTTCCCAAATGGGAAGCCTTCACCCAAAGCAGATTTACTGAAATTAGCCCAACTTCAAACAGAGCAATGGCAAGACATTGTGCCGCTGTGTACACGCTATTTAATCCTTGCTCAAGATAGAAAACATCAAGCGTTTCATGCACAAAATTGCCACTTCAATCTACCTGCACATGCCGAACCTGCATCCTCACTGGCACAGTTTATTTTGTCTTTAACAAAAGCAAACTAAAAGCCAAGTTCAAAATACAGCCCTCCTGCTACCTTTTTTCATTTAGTTTATTACGCCCCATCAATACGCCTTTCCGTGGGCGCATGGCATTTAATGCCTATCCCCTAGCAACAAAGCCAATAAAGCAAAATGAATAAATAGCTTTTAAGCTGAAAAAGTCAGATTTTCATGCTTTAACCGCCATTTATTTGACAATTTCTTTATGTTTTCTATAGTAAGTCGAGTCTCGGTCAACACCATTGACATATTTAAATCGTCCGACATAAAAAAACAAAAACTCTTCCCTTACCTTTCAAGTTTGCTTATTGCATACCAAACAGGGCACGGCTTTGCCTCTGATTTGTATTGAGCGCTAAACGAGTGCATGCACCGTTGGCACGATGCAGTACCCCTCACCGAGGGTGCAGTAAATGGGGGTAGAACAGGTCTGCGCCTGCTTATACCTTTCCTCTTATAAAACCAAAGAAGAGACAACCATGAAAAAACACTTCAGATTAGCTGCAAGCTTACTCACCACACTATGTGTGCTGCCATTCTCCAGCATGGCGGCCAGTAATACCCCCGCCAAACCCACCATTGTAGGGGGTATTGAAACAACGCCTAACTCCAGACCTTACCAGGTTGCCTTACTCATGAATGGCCGCCAGGGCTGCGGTGGCACCTTAATCAGCCCCAACTGGGTTTTAACAGCAGCCCATTGCGTGGATGGCGCATCGACCAGCTCACTGACGGTACAGGTGGGCGCTCATAGCATGAGCCGTCGTGACGGGCAAAATATTCGAGTCAGCCAAATCATTACCCATGAAAACTGGAGTGGCGCACAGGGGATACGTTCAGGCTGGGATATTACAGTACTAAAACTTGCAAGCCCCGCCAGTGCAAGTATTAAACCAGCCAAACTACCTACTGTTGCCATTGAAAACCAAATTGCCAGCGTAGGCAAAAATGTCACCGTATCAGGCTGGGGCCTGACAAGAAATCAAGGCAGCCCGAGTGATGTGCTTCGTGAAGTGAATTTACCGGTAATAAGCAATCAGGTCTGTAGCAGTGAGCTGAATTTCAACCTGCCCGCATCGGTGATTTGCGGCGGAGGTGCGGGTGGTGTTTCGGCCTGCAATGGCGATAGTGGTGGGCCATTTGTTGCGGCCCAAAACGGCAATTTCTATAGCATCGGCATTGTTAGCTGGGGCAATTCATGCGTCGGTGCCACGGCATTCACCCGCACCTCCAGCTACCTGCCATGGATTGCACAAAAAACCGGCATCACTCCCGATGAAACAGGAGGTGGTGACCAAAAACCTATTGCCTCGTTCAGCAGCAATATTGTTGGAATGAATGCCAGCTTTAAAGACACATCATCTGACGACAAAGGCATCAGCAATTGGGCATGGAACTTTGGTGACAATTCAAGCTCAACGCAGCAATCTCCAAGCCACAGCTATGCCAGCGCAGGCACTTACAATGTCAGCCTCACCGTAACCGATACGGCAGGACAAAGTAACAGCATGTCGCAGCTAGTCAAAATAGGCGGCGACAGCGGCTGCGGCAATATTACGGCATGGAGCGCAAGCGTTACCTATAAAGTCATGGATATTGTCAGCTTTATGGGCAATAAGTATCAGGCAAGCTGGTGGTCAAATGCCGCACGTCCTGATGTTTACAGTAATGTATGGACACTACTTGGCAGCTGCAGCGCTAAGTAATATTTAAATGCCCCCTGTTCCTACACATAGTCATTATTTGCAGTTGGGAAACAGGGGGTATTTTCGCTTTTACCAAAGAAACGCTTCCGCCCCATTTTTTTAACTTCTCGCTATTCGTTACATTTTTTACATCAAGTCAGCGAAGGGTCTGTTTGAATTTAATTTAAATTAATATTAATCAGGTAAGAAATTCGACGCTATTTATTCCCTAAAAATAAATTGCCATATAAGTAAAAACAGCCCCAAGCGGGGCTGTTTTTACTTACAAAAACCGATCCAAATCAAGTGCTGATTATTTCCCGCCCAAAGCCTTAAACGCTTGCGCTGATGCGGCCAAACGGGCGCGGCGGGTTTCGATTAAGCCTTGGCTGGCCGCGTAAAACTCACGCTGCGCGTCTAGCACATCCAAATACCCTGCCAAACCCGATGCATAGCGTGCTTCTGCCAGCTTCAGTCGCTGCTCCTGCCTGTCGCTCAGGCGCTGCTGAGCCGTTAATTGCTTGCTCAGCCATGCCTGATCCGACAAAACATCGGCCGCGTCTTTGAATGCCAGCTGAATGGCTTTTTCATATTCAGCCACGGCAATCACTTTGCGCGCTTCGGCAATATCTGCACCTGCGCGTAAGCGGCCACCATCAAACAAGGGCAGGCTGATTTGCGGTAAAAAACTCCATGCGCGGTTACCGCCAGAGAATAAATCTTCCAGCTCATTGCTTACCACGCCACCACTACCCATTAATGTGACTTTAGGGAAGAAGGCCGCACGTGCTGCGCCGATATTGGCATTGGCCGCCACCAGCTTTTGCTCAGCAGCGCGTACATCGGGGCGCTCCAGCAAAACGCTAGAATTTAAACCACTTGGTAACTGCACCACTTCTGCATTTAAATTGGCCGCAGGCAGGCTCACCGCTTCACCCACCAAAACCGTCAACGCTGTTTGCGCATTCGCGGCTTGGCGGGCAAGGGCCGCGTGATCACTGATGGCCGCGTCTTGCGCGCTTTGCGCTTGTAAAAAATCAAGACGGTTCGCCACGCCCACATCCACACGGCGTTTTACCACGCGCAGGCTTTCTTCCCGCGCCTTAGCGGTTTGCTCGGCAAAACGGCTGCGCGCTTGCAAGGCTTGTGCGCTGTAATAGCTATTGGCCACATCGGCAATCAGCGTGCTGCGTACCGATTGCTGCGCCTCTTCACTTGCCAGATAATTGGCTTTGGCCGCTTCGCTTAAACGACGCACACGCCCCCAAAAATCCACCTCGTAAGAGAGCAGCGCCAGATTTGCCTCATATCGACGGCTGATATCGGCATCCGGATTGCTGCGGCTGATACTCGCTGAGCCATTGGCATTCACGGCAGGTAAGAAATCCGCCTTTTGAATGCCATACAAGGCACGAGCCTCTTCGATTCTGGCTGTGGCAATTTTTAGATCGCGGTTATTAGCCAGTGCTTTTTCAATCACCGCTTGCAAGGCAGGGTCGCTAAAGTAGCTAGCCCATTGCGGCGCAGCCATATCCACAGGCTGGCTACCCACTACACTAGCAACGGGTGCTTGCGGGCGAATATAATCCGGCCCCATTGCGCATGCGCCCAAGCCCAGCGTCATTGCAAGCAGCAGCGTCTTAGACATTAATTGTTTTTTCATCAGTTTTTCGTACCTGTTGGTTCGCGTCATGATTCGAAGGACTGAGGTACAGCCCTTCGAATACCGGCAAGTCTTTTAACGATGGTCGTCCGCAATTTCATCGCTGCGTACCACGGGGTTCTCAGGGAAGAAACGGCGCACCACGACAAAGAACACCGGCACAAGGAACACCGCAAAAACCGTAGCCGTAATCATCCCGCCCATTACCCCGGTACCAATAGCACGGCGGCTTGCCGCACCAGCACCCGAACTCATCGCCAGCGGCAATACACCAGCAATAAAAGCAAAGGAGGTCATCAGAATTGGGCGGAAGCGTAAGCGGCAAGCTTCCAGCGTGGCATCGACCGCACTCAAGCCCTGGCGCTGCAAATCACGGGCAAATTCAATAATCAGAATCGCGTTCTTTGCCGACAAACCAATAATGGCAATCAGCCCCACCTTAAAGTACACATCATCTGGCAAGCCGCGCAATGTCATGGCGGCCACCGCACCAAAGATACCCAGCGGCACAACCCACAGCACGGCAAACGGAATTGACCAGCTCTCATAAAGCGCAGCAAGGCATAAGAACACGATCAAAATCGATAAGCCAAACAAGAATGGCGCTTGTGATCCGGATAAACGCTCTTCAAACGAAGTACCCGACCATTCAAAACCCACGCCAGGCGGCAATTGCTTAGCCATGGCTTCCATCGCATCCATCGCCTCGCCCGAGCTTTTACCCGGAGCCGGGCCACCCGAAATCTTAAATGCTGGTAAGCCGTTATAGCGATCAAGTGCAGAAGCACCTGCCTGCCATTTGGCCACGGCAATTTCAGATAGCGGCACTAAATTGCCTGCACGCGTTTTAACTTGCAGCTTAAGTAAATCGTCTGGTGAAAGACGGCTTTCCGGTGTGGCTTGCATCAAGACACGCAAGATACGGCCTTCGCGCACAAAGTCGTTTACATAGGCAGAGCCCAGTGAAATCGCCAAGGTGCTATTCAGCTCGGTCATATCAATGCCCAGCTGGCTGGCTTTTACCTTGTTGACATCAAGTAACAGCTGCTGCCCAGGCTCCTGACCATCCGGGCGAACCCCGGCTAGGGCTTTGTTTTGTGCGGCCATACCCAGCAGCATATTGCGTGCTTCGTACAAACGGTCCCGCCCTAAACCTGCACGATCTTGCAAGCGGAAATCAAAACCGCCCACCGATGCCAATTCAGGAATCGGCGGCACATTGGTGGCAAATGCAAATGCCTGCTTAATGCGGAACAACATCATATTGGCGCGTTGCACCACTGGGCCAACCTGATCGTTTGGCAGCGGACGATCTTTCCAGTCTTTTAAAGTGACAAACGCTAGCGCCGCATTCTGGCCACGGCCAAAGAAGCTGAAACCCACAATCGCAATCACGCGATCCACTTCAGGCTGCTTCACAAAGTGTGCTTCAACCTGCTGAACGATTTCCAGCGTGCGCTCGTGTGTTGCCCCAGCAGGCAATTGCACCACGCTAATAAAGTAACCTTGGTCTTCGTCAGGCAGGAAAGACGTAGGCAAGCGCGACATCAGCCAGCCGGTAGAGGCCAGAATCAAGGCAAAAAACAGCAGGGATAAGCCGGTTTTACGAATGCATGTGCCTACCCAGCCCTGATAACGGATGGTTAAGGCGGCAAACTTACGGTTAAACCAGCCTAAAAAGCCCTTGGTGCCATGATGCTCGCCCTTTTTCAAAGGCTTCAGGAAGGTGGCGCACAGTGCCGGTGTTAAGGTTAAAGCCATCAGCGCCGAGAAGAACATGGTCAGCACTAAAGTCACCGAGAACTGGCGATAAATCGCGCCCACCGCGCCCGAGAAAAACGCCATCGGCACAAACACCGCCGTCAGCACGAGGGTAATCGCGATAATCGGGCCGATAATCTGCCCCATCGCTTTTTGCGTGGCTTCGCGCGGAGCAAGTCCCTCTTCAGACATAATCCGTTCGACGTTTTCGATCACCACAATGGCATCGTCAACCAGAATACCAATGGCCAATACCATGGCAAACATCGTCAACACATTGATCGAATAACCAAACAGCTGCAAGCCCACCAAAGCACCCAAAAGCGCAATCGGCACAACAATGGTCGGGATCAAGGTCGCGCGGATATTACCCAAGAATAAATACATCACCACAAACACAAGGCCAATCGCTTCGACCAGTGTTTTCATTACTTCATGGATAGAGATATCCACAAATTTGGACGTATCGTAAGGCACTTCATAAGCCACGCCCTTAGGAAAGAACTTAGACAGCTCTGCCAGCTTGGCCTTCACCGCCTTAGCTGTTTCCAGCGCATTGCCATCCGGGGAGAGCTTAATCCCGATCGCCGCAATACTCTTGCCATTTAAACGTGCCAGCACGCTGTAATCGGAGGCGCCCAGCTCAACTCTGGCCACGTCTTTTAAACGTAACTGTGAGCCATTTTTGCCATCGCGCAGCACAATATTGCCAAACTGCTCTGCCGTAACATAACGCCCCTGAGTTACTACCGTTGCCGTAAACTGCTGGCCCGGTGGCGCGGGCAACTGCCCAATCTCACCCGTAGCCAATTGCACGTTTTGTGCGCGCACCGCAGCCAGCGCTTCAGCCGCAGACAGCTTGAACCCAGTCAGCTTGGCCGGATCCAGCCAGATACGCATGGCGTATTCAGAGCCAAACAGCATGGCTTCACCCACACCCGGCACACGGCGGATCGAATCAATGACGCTGGAATTCACATAACTGCCCAGCGCTACATTGTCGTGGCTGCCATCAGGCGACAAGAGCGTGACAAACATCAGATAGTTACTACGCGATTTAACCACCTGCACGCCCTGCTGGCGTACTTCACTTGGCAAACGCGCTTCAACCCGCTTAACACGGTTTTGCGCTTCTACCGAGGCGATGTCTAAATCTGTACCGGGTCTGAAGGTCAGCGTAATCGCCATATTGCCGGCGCTATCGCTGTTGGAGCTCATATATTGCATGTTCTCCAGGCCATTCATTTCCTGCTCAATCAGCGCTGTAACTGTTTCCTCCATCACCTGTGCACTAGCACCAGGATAAGTAGCGTTAATCGTTAAAGCAGGCGGAGCCACTTCGGGGTATTGAGAGATCGGCAAGCTTTTAAAAGCCAGCAAACCTGCCAAAACAATAATAATGGCGATCACCCATGCAAAAACAGGGCGATCGATAAAAAATCGAGCAAACATAAACTCTCCTAATGCACCAGTGATGCTTATGCATCATCAGCAGCATCTATTTTTTTGCAGGGGCAGAAGCAGATGTCGCAGATGCAGGTGCAGATTTAGCCGCAGCTGCATCCACCGGATTCACCACCGCACCGGGGCGTACTTTCTGAATACCATCGACCATCACCCGTTCGCCGCCCTTTAAGCCGCTCAGAATAATCCAGTCCGTACCCGAGAAACCGCCGGTTTTAACCGGAGCGGGTGCCACTTTATTATCACCGCCCACGATATAAACAAATTGCCCCTGCGGAGAAGACACAATCGCGGCCTGTGGCACGCGCACGGTGGCATCCATTGCGCCCTGAGCCACACGCACTGTTGCAAACATACCTGGCAGCAAGAGGTGATCAGGATTCGGGAATTCAGCGCGCAAAGTCACTGTGCCCGTGGCGGGATCAATGGTTTGCTCAGCAAACAGCAATTTGCCTGCGTGCGCGTAAGGTGTGCCATCTTCCAGCAGTAAATCAACCGGCAGCGTTGCTTGTTTCAGCTTACCCACTTTGGCCAGCTGCTTTAAGCGCAGCAGATCAGCTCCAGACTGGTTGAAATCCACATAAACCGAATCAAGCTGCTCGATCAGCGCCAGAGGTGTGCCTGTGCCCTTATTCAGCAGTGCCCCTTCTGAAACCAAGGCCCGGCCAATACGGCCACTGATCGGTGCCTGCACGCTGGCGTATTCCAAATCCACACTGCTGCGGCGCACTTCTGCCTCTGCTGCAGCCACTTCGGCTTCGGCCTGCTTAAGCTGGGTCTCGGCCTGATCAAATTCCTGGCGACTTACACCCTGCTCACCCACCAGCTGGCGATAGCGATCGGCCGTTTGCTTAGCAATCGAAACACTGGCTTTTGCTTTCGCCAGCGCAGCTTTTGCCGTGGCGGCATTGGCCTCCAGCACGCGTGAATCAATCTTAAATAAGGATTGGCCTGCTTTCACTTCGCCGCCTTCGTTAAATAAGCGCTTTTCCAAAATACCGTCTACCCGTGCGCGCACTTCAGCGGTGCGCACTGCGGTAATCCGGCCGCTTAAATCACGAGTCAGCGCAGAGCTGCCAGCCTGAGCGGTCACCACAGTGACTTCAGGTGGCGGCATGCCGCCCGCAGCGCCACCAGGCCCGCCCTCTTGCTTACCGCAGGCCGCCAGCAAGCTAGCCGCTCCAATAACTAAAACCACACTTTTTTTAAGCGAAGGAAGCATTCCTAATCCTTTGTAATTTGACATTATTTTTCATGCCTATAAATTTCAACAGTAATGAGATTGCATTTCATTACCATGAATACCGCAATTTAACACTTGAACCCTAACTGACACCACAAAACACTTACACCTGATATGCGCGTAAGAACATATCTACAATACGGGTCACCTTTGCCGTTTCCCCTGCAGGATCGGGCGGCTCGCCACCAAACAATAATTTCAGCTGATCGTAACCTGCCAACATGTCAAATAAAAACGTGGCCGCTTCAAAAGGGTCTGCCGGGCGCAATACGCCCTCTTGCATGGCAGTTTCCAGCTGCGCAGCCAGTTGCTTTGCTGTGCGCTCAATACACAGCTCAAAATGCCGGCGGGCTAATTCTGGAAAGCGCGGTGCCTCACCGGTCAGTACCCGATGTGCCTTTACCGATTCCGGCGTCATGATTTGCGCGCGAAACGATAAAGAAAAACGCAATAAACGCTCCCGCACATCCCCTTCATTCACCGCCAGCGGCGCAAGCATCTCACCAATAAAGTGATCAATCGCCAATTCAAACAAGGCTTGTTTACAGCCAAAACGGTTATAAATAGTCTGCCTTGCCACGCCTGCCCGGGCGGCCACTTTTTCAATGCTGGCACGGTAACCCATTTCACAAAAAACAGACTTAGCAGCACAAATGACAGGATCTAGCCCCGATTCATCTTCTGCAAGCTTACTCTTAACCATCGCCACACCTCATTTTGGACTGGACAGTCTAATCTAATTTAGTACAAAAGTGAAGACATTACCAAGCAGCACAGGCCCTCAAAATAATGAGCCCACCCTTTGTGCATATAAGCAAATAAAATCAAACAATTAAATAAAACAACCGCGCCACCCCCCCGTCCGGTTTATTAAGCAAAAAAAGCCACAAATTCGATCATTCAGCCCGAACTAAAAAAGCGAACAAGCTGACAAAGCTCTAAACTCACAAGGCAATAGTGTGAATTTATAAAAACACTATGCACTGGTTTGCAAAAATAAAAACCAATACTCTGGGCAGCCCGATTTTCTTCAATGCAAATGACATTGCATTGAACGCTGACAAAAAGTACGGCACAAAGAGGGTGTTTGGGAAATGCGCCTAGCTGGCCTGTTTCTTAAAGCCCCGGACTTAAAGCGGCACACATTGCTTTAGCCACTATTTAATAATAACCAGCCGGAGATAACCCATGCATCAGGGAACCAGGTCTTTACCCCATTTATTTCGTCTAAGCGCCTTTGCTGCGCTTGTTTTACTCAGTGCCTGTGGCAAAGAAACCGGCCCTGCCACACCCCCACCTGCCCCTGTTGGCTATATTGAATTAAAACCCGCAGATATTGCACTCACCAAAGAGATGGTAGGCGAGACGGCTGGCTATCGCGATGTGGAAGTACGCTCCCGCGTCAATGGCATCTTATTAAGAAGAACCTATGTGGAAGGCGCGCAAGTAAGTGCCGGACAAGTCTTATTCGAAATAGACCCAGAGCCTTATAAAGCCACCCTAGACCAAGCCAAAGGCCAGCTATCTTTAGAAGCCTCGAAGTTAGACAAAGCCCGCGCCGATCGTGACCGAATTATTCCGCTATTTAAAGAAAACGCCGTTAGCCGTAAAGATTACGACGATGCACTTTCTGCTTACGCATCTGCCCTAGCCAGTAGCCAAACGGCTCAGGCCAGCGTCAAGCAAGCCGAACTTAATTTAGGCTACACCAAAGTAACTGCACCTATTGCAGGCACCACCAGCAAGCTAGTGCAATCTGAAGGTAGCCTGATTTCTGCTACTGGCGACTCCGGCCGCCTTACCACCATCAGCCAGCTTGACCCGCTGTATGTAAACTTCTCTTACTCCGAGCAAGATCGCCAAGAGCTAGAAGCCGCAACGCGTAATGGGCAAATCAAGCTGAACGATTCTAAAAATTTCGTCGCCAAAATCAAGCTCGCCGACGGCAGCATCTACTCAGAATCTGGCCTGATTAACTTCTCGGATAATCGCGTCGACCCTAAAACCGGCACCATTCGCGCCCGCGCTATTTTCAAAAACCCCAAGGGTGACTTACTACCTGGGCAATTTGTTCGTGTGAATTTAGAGCTTGGCAAACGCAAAAATGCCCTTTTGATTCCAGAGCGCGCCGTGGTTCAGTCGCAGGCCGACCATATCGTAATGACACTGGGTGCAGACAATAAAGTGGTGCCCATCCCCGTCAAGCTGGGCTCGGTCATTGATGGCAAAGTCATCATTGAATCGGGATTAAAAGTGGGCCAGAAAGTAATTGTCGATGGCCTGATGAAAGCAAGACCTGGTGCGGTGGTTAATCCATCTCCCGCCAGCAGCCCTGCTGCCCAATAAGGACACACTATGTTTTCTAAATTCTTTATTGAGCGCCCTATTTTCTCCAGCGTGATTTCAATCATTATTGTGCTGGCAGGCTTGGCGGCAATGCGCTCGCTACCGATTGAACAATACCCAGGCATTACGCCCCCCGTTGTTTCAGTGACGGCGGTTTACCCTGGCGCCACCCCCGAAGTCATCGCACAAACCGTTGCCGCGCCGCTGGAGCAGCAAATCAACGGTGTAGAAAAAATGATTTATGTTCAGTCTGGCTCTGCATCAAATGGCCAGATGAATATGAATGTTTACTTTGAAATTGGTACAGATCCTGATCAGGCCACTATTAACGTCAATAACCGCGTATCTGCGGCGCTGGCGCAATTGCCTGAAGAGGTAAAACGCCAGGGTGTGACGGTTAAAAAGAAATCCACATCCATCCTAGAAGTCGTTGCGCTTAATTCGCCAAATGGCCGCTATGACACCACCTACTTATCCAACTACGCCTTACTTAATATTGTGGATGAGCTTAAACGCTTGCCGGGCGTGGGTGATCTGGGCATGTTCGGGGGAACCGACTACGCCATGCGTGTATGGCTTCGCCCGGATCGGCTGGCTCAACTCAAGCTATCCCCATCCGATGTCATCGGCGCAATCCGCGAGCAAAATGCACAATTTGCTGCAGGTAAGATTGGTGCGCAGCCCACCACAGCCCCCATTGATTTTACTTACACGGTAAACACTCAGGGGCGTTTAAAAGACGCTAAAGAGTTTGAAAACATTATCGTCCGCTCCACTTCGGACGGTGCGAAGATTCGCCTTAAAGACGTGGCTCGCGTAGAAATGGGCGGCAAAGATTACGACCTGCAAGCGCGTTTGAATGGCAAATCGGCGGTCGCCATCGGCTTGTATCTGCAACCCGGAGCCAATGCCGTAGCCGTGGCTGCCAGTGTTAAAGCAAAAATGGAAGAGCTAAAATCGCGCTTCCCAGAAGGCATTGCCTACTCTATCCCTTACGACACCACCGAATTTGTAAAGATCTCCATTGAAGAAGTGGTGCATACCCTGTTTGAAGCCATTATTTTGGTTTTCATCGTAGTGTATCTCTTCTTACAAAACTTCCGTGCCACGCTTATTCCTTGTATTGCCGTACCCATTTCGCTGATTGGTACTTTCGCCGGAATGCTGATTTTAGGCTTTTCGATCAACCTCTTAACCCTGTTCGGAATGGTGCTGGCCATTGGCATTGTGGTGGATGACGCCATTGTGGTGCTAGAAAACGTCGAACGGATTATGAGCGAAACCAAATGCTCCGCTAAAGAAGCCTCCATCCAAGCCATGCAGGAAGTGGCAGGCCCAGTGATTGCCATTGTGCTGGTACTGTGTGCCGTGTTCTTACCCGTGGCCTTTATGGGCGGGATGACGGGTGTGATGTATAAACAATTTGCGGTTACGATTGCCGTTTCAGTGGTGATTTCAGGGATTGTGGCTTTAACGCTCACCCCTGCGCTCTGTGCTATTTTGCTGAAAAACAGCCATAGCGAACCGGCTAAATTTTTTGTGTGGTTTAACAAAAGTTTTGATCGCATCACCAATGGTTATGTCAGTGGTGTCGCATTTCTGAACCGCCGGGTTGGTGTGGCCTTCATTCTGTTTGCAGCCATTTTACTGGCCAGCTTTGTACTGCTTAAGAAAGTCCCTGGTGCACTGGTGCCCGATGAAGATCAGGGTACGTTGATTAGTGCCGTTATGCTGCCTGATGCGTCCTCGCTTAACCGGACGGCCGCCTCCAGCGATCATTTTGAAAAAATGCTGATGGCCAATAAAAACGTCGAGAACGTCGTGTCCTTTGTGGGCTTTGACATTCTTTCCGGCTCAATTATCAGCAATAGCGGCATTGTGTTCTCCACGCTTAAAAACTGGAAAGAACGCCAAGACCCCGCTGACAGCTCATTCGCTCTGGCTAAAAAATTCCAGGGCATGGCCTATATGGGCATGAAAGACGGCTTTGCAGCTACTTTTAACCCGCCGGCCATTCAAGGCATGTCCACCACAGGCGGGATTGAAGGTTACTTACAAAACCGGGGCACAGGCAACACGGCCGAATTTTCTAAAGCCACTCAGCGTTTTGTAGATGAAGCCAAAAAACGCCCGGAGTTTGCCAGCGTTTCAACCACTTTCCGCGCCAATGTGCCGCAAATTTATCTTGATCTGGACCGGGAAAAAGCCAAGGCACTTGGCGTGAGCATCAACCAAGTGTTTGACACCATGCAAGCCACCTTCGGCCAAGTTTATGTCAACGACTTTAACCAGTTTGGCCGCACCTACCGTGTGCAATTGCAATCAGAAGCGGATTTCCGTGCCCGCCCTGATGATATCCGCAATGTGTATGTACGTTCTGATAAAGGCGACATGATTCCACTGACCAGCCTTGTGCAAGCTAAAACATCGGTTGGGCCAGAGCTGGTTGAGCGTTTCAACGTCTTCCAGGCTGCAAAAATCATGGCGCAACCTGCGCCTGGCGTCAGCTCTGGTCAGGCCATTAAAGCGCTAGAAGAAGTCGAAGCCAGCGTGATGGGTAGCGATTACAAGCTGCAATGGACAGGCTCGGCCTACCAGGAAAAAGCCGCCGGATCCTCCGCAGCGCTGGCTTTTGGCTTTGGTATCATCATGGTGTTTTTAATTTTGGCGGCGCAGTACGAGCGCTGGACTTTGCCAATTGCCGTGATCAGCGCGGTGCCTTTTGCGCTATTTGGTGCGCTCTTGGCGGTATTTTTAACCGGCTTAACCAACGACGTTTACTTCCAGATTGGCCTAGTCACGCTGGTAGGACTGGCGGCTAAAAATGCCATTCTGATTGTGGAATTCGCCGTCATGAAACACGAAGAAGGCATGAGCCTGCTTGATTCTGCCTTGGCTGCCGCACGCTTACGCTTTCGCCCGATTGTGATGACCTCACTCGCGTTTATCCTAGGCTGCTTACCGCTGGTTTTATCCAGCGGCGCAGGCTCAGCCAGCCGTCACTCCTTGGGCACGCCAGTAATTGGCGGGATGCTTGCCGCTACCTTTATTGCCATCTTCTTTATCCCGCTCTTTTTCCGCTTGATTATGAAAAGCAGCGAAAAAAAGACCGCCACAAGCCCTGAAGGAGATCATCATGCGTAAAACAATCCTCGCGCTTCTGATCGCATCCACCTTAAGCGCCTGCGCCTTAACACCACCCGTCGCCGACACCCAAACCGAGCTACCCAGCGCATGGCGCAGCGATTTTGTCAGCGATGTCAGCATAGGCCGCAACTGGTGGGCGCAATTTGACGACCCCGTACTGGATCAACTCATCAGCGCAGCAGAAGCGCATAACCAGAACCTGGTCATTGCTGCAGCCCGTATCGACGAGGCCCGTGCAGCACTCGGCATCAGCTCTGCCGAGCAGCTGCCACGGCTGGATTTAGGCGGAAAAGCGGGCCGGGGCCAGTCCACGCAAATTGGCAGCCCGTCAGACAGCTACTCGCTGGGCGCAACGGCTTCCTGGGAGCTGGATCTGTGGGGGCGGATTAAAAACACCAATGACGCCGCAAAAGCGGATCTTTTAGCCAGTGAATATAATCGCGATGCGGTAGCATTGGCGCTTTATGCCAATGTAGCGCAAAGCTACTTTAATTTACGCGCACTTGATCAGCAGCTTGCTATTGCGCAAGACACGCTTAAAACTAGGCAGGAAAGCTTTCAATTACGTAAGCGCCGTTTTGAAGGCGGCGTCACATCCGAGCTGGATATGCGCCAGGCCGAAGTAGAGCTCGCTGCAGCACAAGCCAGCGTGCCAGGCATCGAGCAAAGTATCGCGAAAGTAAGCAGCAGCCTGAGCATTCTGATCGGCCAGAATCCGCGTGAAATGATCGAATCAGGCATCGCACGGGGCAAAGAACTGAAACAGATTATTTTGCCGGTGAATGTGCCGCTAGGCCTACCTTCCGAGCTATTAGTCCGCCGACCAGATATTCAGGCCAGCGAGCAATCACTCAAGGCCGCAGGTGCCCGCATCGCCGCAGCAAGGGCGGCTTACTACCCCACCATCTCCCTTACGGGGCTACTGGGCACAGAAAGCGCATCGATCGGCGATTTATTCTCCGGCCCGGCCAAAACATGGTCTTTCCTTGGCAATCTAGCCGCACCGCTGTTTGATAATGGCCGCACTGCCGCCAATGTGGATGGCGCCACTGCACGCCAGAAACAAGCCGTGGCCAATTACCGCCTGAGTATTCAGCAGGCCTTTGCCGAAACACAAAGCGCCCTGATCGCCCGCAGCAGCAGCGCAAAAGTCGTCGCGGCCCAGCAGCTGCAACTCGATTCACTCAGCCGGCAATTAAAACTCGCCACACTGCGCTACGACAATGGCTTCTCTGGCTACCTAGAAGTGCTGGACGCCCAGCGCTCCCTGTTCCAGGCCCAGCTCAACCTGGCCGCAGCTCAGCGCGACCAGCTTAATGCCACGGTTGATCTTTACAAAGCCATGGGTGGCGGCTGGAAAGCAGGCACTTAATCAATAAAATGTGCTTGCAGGCACTGCCCTGCTTTCAAACGCATCAGGCCGCCTCAGACAGATTATTGTGTCTGAAGCGGCCTGATGTACTTTAGCACCCGTCTACCAACCATCACTCCGCAGGGGCTTCTCCAGCCATCGATGCAGGCTTTGCATCGCCGCTAAACGGCCAGTGATCATTCATATTTGTCATAGTCTGATTAGCACTACGCATCACCACATCAGCGTCTTTAATCGCTTTTTGCAATAAAGGCCGCGTTTCTTTCACCAGAGTCTGCACTTCTTTCAGTGTTTGATCCGCAGTGTTTCCAGTGCGCTCATACTGATCTAATGTGTCCTGCAGCTTGCCACTGATCTGAGCCAGTTGCTCGTCCGTGCTTTGTGCCGTTTTTTTAAAACCTGCCAGCGTGCCGTCCACATAGCCTAAAGTATCGGGGATATTTTTATGCGTCAGCAAGGCCGCGCTCGCCAGCGTTTTATCGATTTGCACACGGGTATTGCGCAGCTCATGCAGCAAGGCACGTGCCTCACCCAGCGTACTGCCCAGCTGGCCATCTGGCGCTTTAAGCGATGCAGCAAGGCTTTGCATCTCTTCCAGCAGCGGAAACAAACGCTCGCGTAACTGCTGCAAAAGCTCATTCATGCCGCTGCCCGGGTCAAAAACCAACACGGCCCCGCTTTCTAAAGAGGCCCCTTTATCTTTGCCCGCAGTAATCTGAATAAAGCTGTCGCCAAATATCCCTTCCCGGGCTAAAGACGCCGCCGAATCACTTTTAATCCAGCGCTGAAAATCTTTATTAATCTGTAGCTGGACTCGCACACGCGCATCGTCTTCCAGCTTTATCCCCGTCACCTTGCCCACAGGCAGGCCCGACAAACGCACCAACATCCCTTTATTTAAAGATTCGGCACTTGCTGCATGAAACTCTAAAGTATAACTTTGCTCAAACCAGCCCAATGACCTAGCCAGCACAAAAAGAGCGACCGCCATAAAAAACACGCCACCCGCCACAAACAGCCCGACTTGGGTTCGTTTGTCTTTTTTCAAGGGGTTTGCATGTGAATCAACACTCATTTTTAAACTCATTCAATAGCATAGAAAGATCGCATCGTTGCCAATCCACATCTGACACAGGCTCTCCCTGATCATCGCTCAACACCCACCAGTGGCAGTGTGCAATAAGCGGCCCTGCACGCTGCATTAAATCCCGGTCTGCGTGCAGCACGCCCGCAAACCAATCGTTATCAGCCAGCATAATTGCAGGCTCCATCAGCAAAGCCCTGGCTAAAATAACCGCCCGCAAATCAGTGGCACTCAGCTGAGCGGGCCTGGCTGCAAGTATTCGGGCCCCATTTGCATGCTCATAACCCAGCTTGGCCAATTGCTGCTGTAGCACAGGCAAAACAGCCTCTGCGCTTTGCTGACGATGCCAATTGGCACAAAGCCATAAATTTTCAGCCACATTGATATTACTCAGCAGCGCCCCACGCAAAGCCAGCAAACCAAAGGGCTGCTTACGCTGATGCAAGAAAGCGCAGACTGTATCTAATGCCTGATTTTTCTCTTCGGCATCACGGCAAGCCAGAAGTAAGCGCCGTGCAGTCATGACAGGTTATTCATCAAAACCGCAATCAATGCATCAAGCAGCAACATGGCCACAATACTTACCAGCACCGCCCGCGAAGCCAGCCTTGGGATTTCTGTACTGGCCAACCCCGCACTTAAGCCCAGATAACACGCACTGGCGCTGGTCACAAAACCAAACAAAGCACTTTTCCCCAGCCCCATCAGCAAAGAAGACGCAGAAAGCTGGCTCAAACTGCTGTCAATTTCTGCAATCAAGCCCGATTGTGGCGTTGTGAAAGCACCGCAAATCAAAGCCGCCACCATAAAATAGCAAAACAGCATCATGCAGCTCAGCGCAGCCGCCACAACCCGTGGCCAAATGAGGTAATCCCCCACAGAGACTCCCAGCCTGCACAGCGTACGCAACTCCCCTGCTACCTTCATTGTGACTAGCTCTGTAGCAATCGCCGAAGCACTGCGTGCCGTAAAAATCAGCGCCACCATCAAAGGCCCAACCTCCTGCATACAGCTGATCATCAGCACATTCATAGCCCTGGCGCCGCTCTGCCCAAAGTTACCCTGCACCAGAGCAATCACAATGGTCCCCATAGCCGCTCCCGCCAAAACACTCACCCCGATCGACTGGACACCAGAAAAATACAACTGGCGCAGCAAAACGCGATGCATAGCGGCATGGGTAAAAGGCCTGATCTAGGAAGTAAGCATAGAAAGCCAAAGCGGCCAAGGTAAAGCGAGTATAGAAACGCGTACCGGGAAGCGCCATGAAAGTAGCCGAGAAGATCAAAACCAGCAGCGCTTACAAAGCGCCCTACTTATAGCAGACTTCAAAAAAAAGATCATGGTCTAAATGAATTTACTTAGAATGCCACTCAATAAATCCTCTTTTTCTTACAAATTGCATAAAAACGCCACCGGCAACGCATATTTCAAAGTAAAAAAGTCATAGTGGCACGCTGAAAGCTTGCAAAAAGCATCTACCGCACTTACAATACGCCAGCATTACACGGCGGGCGTCGTATAATGGTAATACCCTAGCTTCCCAAGCTAGCGCCGTGGGTTCGATTCCCATCGCCCGCTCCAAATTCAAACGCCGCTCAGCCAGTGCTAAGCGGCGTTTTCAATTGGGTTTTAGTGTTCTTTTGCATCCTCAAAAACTAAGAATACCCTGCAAACCCTTCAGTACATCCTGCTCCAAATTTACCCCCAACCACCGACTAAATACACCAGCATGAATCCGGGCTTGCATACATTACTCCCTCAGCAATCTCAAGCCATTTAACACCACCAGTAAGCTCACCCCCATATCGGCAAACACAGCCATCCATAGCGTGCCGTGGCCTGCCAGGGTGAGGGCTAGAAACAGCGCTTTTACCAGCAGCGCCAGTGCAATGTTTTGTACCAAGATGCGATGCGTGGCTTGGGATAATCGAATAAATTCAGGGATTTTGCGCAGGTCGTCATCCATCAGCGCCACATCGGCAGTTTCGATGGCGGTATCTGTACCCGCCGCGCCCATGGCAAAGCCAATATCGGCGCGAGCTAAGGCCGGTGCATCGTTGATACCATCCCCCACCATACCAGACGATGCCACCATGCCTTCCACAAGGCGCAGCTTATCTTCCGGCAATAAATTACCGTGCGCTTGGGCGATGCCCAGATCACGGGCAATCGCCGCCACGGTGTGCTCGTTGTCCCCAGATAACACAACCGTTGTTACGCCTAAGGCTTGCAGTTGGGCAATCGCCTCACGGCTGCTTGGCCGCACTGTATCCGCCACGGCAAATAACGCCAGTACCCGATTAGAGGCCAATACCACCACCGATTTACCCTGCATTTCCAGCGCCTGCAGCTTTTCCTCCAGCGCTGGCGAGCAAAGGCCCAGCTCTTCGATCAGGCGATGATTGCCCATTGCATAAGATATGCCATCCATCTGGCCGCTGATGCCACGCCCGAGTAGCGCTTTTACATCACTCACTTCAAGATAATCATTGCTCTGCACGGCAATGGCTTTAGAAACGGGGTGATCCGAGCGCCCGCCAAGGCTAGAGGCAATACGCTGGCAAACCTCTAAAGGCACATCCGCCAAGGCCACCACATCGGTCTGCACCGGCTTGCCAAAAGTCAGCGTGCCGGTTTTATCCAGCGCTAAGCTTTTTAATTTGCGACCTTCTTCTAAATACACGCCGCCTTTAATCAAGATGCCCTGCCGCGCTGCACGGGCAAGACCACTGACAATCGTCACCGGCGTAGAAATCACCAAGGCACAGGGGCAGGCAATCACCAACATCGCCAGCGCACGGTACAGCCACTCCTGCCACGCGCCGCCCATTAGCAGCGGCGGAAACACCGCCACGGCCAGTGCCAGCGCGCACACAAGAGGGGTGTAAATTTTAGAAAAGCGATCCACAAACCGCTGGGTTGGCGCACGCACGCCCTGCGCCGCCTCAACCGCGTGGATAATCCGCGCCAGCATGGTGTTGCCCGCCACTGCAGTGACCCGATATTCAAACGAGCCGGTTTCATTTATCGTGCTGGCAAACACCGTATCGCCAACATTCTTTTCAACCACCAAGCTCTCCCCGGTAATCGCCGCCTGATTAATAAACGATTGCCCGGCAATGAGCTCGCCATCCAGCGCGATCCGCTCGCCAGGCCGTACCCGCAACACACTACCGAGCGCAATATCGGCGGCCGCCTGCTCTTGCCAGCTGCCATCCGCCTGCTGCACCGTGGCGCGCTCTGGTGTGAGTTGCAATAAACCACTGATCGCGTTTCTGGCACGGCCTAAAGATTTGGCCTCGATCAGCTCGGCCAGGGTAAACAACACCATCACCATCGCCGCTTCCGGGCACTGGCCAATCAACAAGGCGCCCGTCACCGCAATACTCATCAGCGCATTGATATTTAAATCGCCATTAGAAACTGCAATCCAGCCTTTTTTGTAAGTTGTCAGCCCACAAGTCAGCACCGCAGCAACCGCCAACACTGCCGTTAACCACACCGGCATCGCCAGCCAATCGCAAACCTCAGCTCCCACCGCCAATACGCCCGCCAACGCCAAGGGCCACCAAGGCTTAGCCACTTCGGCAACAACGGCTTTGCTTGCGTCATCCAAGCGTGGCGTAAAGCCCAGATCGCGAATCGCGGCCAGAATCGCAGGCAACGCCTCTTGCCGATGTGATACGGTCAGCACGCGCTGCAGCAAGTTGAACTGCAAACCACTCACATCGGCCATTGCGCCCAGCTTTTTACGAATCAGCCCCTCCTCTGTCGGGCAATCCATTTGCTGAATATGAATTTTACTCAACACCCCGGCCCCATCGCCTTGAGGCAAAGGCGGTGGAGGTGAGCCAACAATGCGGTAGCGGGGTTTGGCTGGGGAAGAATGATTGCAACAGCTAGACATAGTGCGTACTCCTGATATGCTTGAGAGCATTACACAGCCTGAAGCCACTTTAGGGTCAAGCACCATTGCAAAATATGTTTTGCCGGGTATGCCTCCCCAGCCAGCCATTAGCGTTAAGCAAAGAAATAGCTGTGCTTTACTTACTAAAATCAGCATACACATGAAGCAAGGGCGATTCGCTCAAGCAAAAAGGAAAACCATGAAAATCGGTGAGCTCGCCCAGGCCGCACAATGCACGGTTGAAACGATTAGATATTACGAGAAGGAAGCGCTGCTGCCTGCGCCGGCGCGCACCAGCGGCAACTATCGTGATTACAGTGAGATTCATCTGGAGCGCTTAAGCTTTATCCGCAACTGTCGAGCGCTGGATATGACGCATCAGGAAATCCGTGCCTTATTGCAACTGATGGATCAGCCCGAAGACAACTGCCACTCAGTCAACACTCTGCTCGACGCGCATATAGAGCATGTCAGCATTCGGATTCAGGAACTGCTTAAGCTGGAAGAGCAGCTAAAAACACTCAGGCAGCAGTGCCAGAGCGAGCAAGCGGTGCAAGACTGCGGCATTGTGCAAGGTTTAAATAATATGGAAGTCAGCAATACACCTGAACGGCATACTCATTTAGGCTAGTATCTTACACACATAAAACCCACTCCTCACCCACCGGATTCGTGCATGTCGCCCTTCTTTAGAAAAATCGCCCTCGCCATCGTTGCCCGCCCGCGACTTGCCGCCAAGCTGATGAAATTTGGTCTAAATTGGTTTCCCGCCATCCGCCGCACCGGCTGCAAAGTGACAGAAGTATCACCCGATATACGCTATATCCGCGTAGAGCTGCCGCTCAACTGGAAGACGCGCAATATCAATGGCACGATTTTTGGCGGCAGCATGTTTGCCGCCACCGATCCGTTTTATATGAGCATGCTGTATTTTAATCTGGGGGATGATTATGTAGTGTGGGATAAAGGCGGCACCATCCGCTTTAAACGCCCGGGCCGTGGCACGCTGGTGGCCGAATTTAAAGTCGACGAATCCGAGCTCACCGAAATCCGCGACCTGCTCGCCCTTACCCCAGAAATAGACCGCGTCTACCCCGTGCAGCTCATCGATCAAAAAGGCTATGTCTGCGCCGAAGTAGAGCGTGTCTTATACATCGCCCATAAAAGCGCTTACGACAATAAAATGGCAGAAAGACGGGCGAGGCGGGATTTGGCTGAGGCAGAAAGCCCCAAATAAAAACCAATTACAGACAGGCAATTAACTATATATTTCCAAACAAGTACAGCAAGTGAATAACTTAATTAAACAGAAGCCGGCTTATTAAATAATATGCCGGCTTCTGTTTATAAAATATTATTTTTTTAAAGGCATACCCGTTGCCACATCCAAACCTTTCGCTTCCGCCAGTTTTTTTATAAGTGCTTCTGATGGTTTTTCTGGTGCAATATTCGCTTTAAACTCCTTCAGCCATTGAAATGTACCATCCCATTTAGGGAGCTTAGCAGGAGGCAAGGGCGCAATCAGATCTAAATCAGGAACCTTAGGCTTGGCGTAGGAATATGCGCTTAAAAAATCTCCAATTTTTGTATAACGCTGAGCTCTCTCCTCATCTTTACCTAAGGCTAAATAAAATAGTCTGCTATCAACAGACGGTGATCTAAAACCTTTTTCTAATGCAAGAGCAGAGCTATCATCACCTGCTGCCACACCTAATTGAAATGCATTCACTGCTGCATCAAACCTCCGGTATGCAGACTGATGATGACCTAGAGCTGTTGCCGCATTTGCATTACCCTGTTCAGCTGCACACTGCCACATCTGGACGGCCACATCAGGGGCATTATCAATCGCAGATAATTTATCTCCAACATAATACTGGGCATCTGGATTTCCCATATCGGCTGCTTTGCGAAAGTACCGCAAAGCCAATGCAGCATCCTGATGAATGCCCGCACTGCCACTCTTAATATAAAGCCCCATTAAAAAATAACCCGCGGGTATATTATCTTTAATCAACGCCTGCGCCCAATCAGCCATCTCTATTGAATCACCACTAAACTTCTTGCGCATCATGCCATTCTGTAAATTAATACTGGCTTTATAATGACCATGCGCCGTAGCAATGCGATACAAACGACTAATTTCCATATATACAGACTCTTTCTGAGCCAAAATGTTATTTTTATCCAAATAGCGAGCATATTTAAACAACAAATCCGGCTCTGCTGCTAATTCAGGTAAAACATCCTGCTCTTTCGCACAGGAAAAAGCCAATTTAGCCTTTATATTTTCCAATTTATCCATTTTTTTATCCATAAAACCATATACGAAAGAGTGAAGTGAGCAGCTAAACAAGGTAAGAAATAATAACCGTATGAACATTTTCAATCCTGATCAACAATTTTAGGATCATCCCGGTAAAATTCCACCAAGGGCGCAATAGGTAGGTCCTTCAACAACTTAAGAGATTTATTTTTATCCATAATATATTTCCAATTTTTATGGGCGTTTCCTACTTCATCTTGCGCGCCCTCTCCACTTGTATGCATTTTCCATAAGTCACGGCGCAATTTTTGTGTTACTGACATCCACTCATAAGCAATATTTAGCTCGCTATCTACTTCCATACTACGCACATTTACATTAGCAGACCCATGTGTTGTAAATACATCGTTTATAATCATCAATTTGCTATGTATATATACTTGAGTCCACTCATCATATGTTTTCAGCCCATCAAAAAGATTTGCCTTTAGCATAGGATCAGGTGCAACAAGGGTACATATATGCACCTTTAAATGAGGGATGTCTATACTTGGTACACTTATTTCTTTATCCTTTAGTTCTTCTTTCTTTTTCTTTAACTCATCTATTTTTTTCTGAGCTTCATCCTGGTCAATAGATGGGTTAGCCTTGACCTTAATTTCTTCATTTATCTGACGAGATACATCCTTAACTTTAATTTTTCGTGCGATACCTGGAATAACATCTGCACGACCTAAACTATCTAACATTTCATATGTTTTAAGCGTCCCCGGCCCAACGCCTTCATCACTCGAATTAGTAATTACAAACAGATATAGGTAATCATGCTCACTCGGGTCACGACCAAAATCAGCCTGAGCTTTTGCAGCCTTTTTAATTGCTTCTGCAAAGGGTGGCCAGCGAAAATATTGATTCTCAATATAAATAAAGCTGCTTGCATTATTGATTGCTTGCAAGTAAATCTTTTCAATATCGCGCTTATTATCCTGAGCTTGAGTACGTAATATCTGAGCCATAAGCTGGGTTTCCCCATCATCAGATCTAGGGGTAAACAACAAAGCAGTCTCTTTTGCCCGACGCAAGCTCAACAAATCTTCTTTTGTTTCCCTTTGCCAAGCCGTAGCAAAATTATGATGTAAATGTTCTAAAATTGGGCCATTTACTTTACTAGAAATATCCTGACGTGGTTTACTGCCATTAGCCCCTAAATGGCCGGGAAAACGCTGTACGCTATGTGTGCTGTTATCCCAGTATTCGTCAAGCATATTATGCCCCATTACAAAACCGACGGCAGTCTCAGGACTTTCGTAATCAATTAACACCATTTTTTGATGATGTGTAGCTGTTGAGGCCAATACAGCACTCATTGTCTTGCTAATTTTATGATCGAGACTATTTGTACGTGAATAATTAAAAATCTCTGCGCGATCCGATGCATCAAATCCACGCCCAACAAAACGCAATGAAATATCCTTGCGAGCCTCAGAATATTTGCTAAACCATTCCACATCTGTAGCATAAACTTCATCACTTGTTTGCTGCATAGCCCGGTCACCCAAGCGAATTTTTTTATACCCTGGAAGATTAGACTCCCCTCCTAACCCAGATACATTTACCCCTACAGGAACCATGCTCCAACCCAACACTCTTACTTGCACTTTATCCTCTTTAGCCTTTTTCTCAAGCAAAGCGCCAATCGAGAGATGTTTACCATCACGAATAAAATGCATAGATGGCTGAAACCCCCAGCAAACAATATCAATTGATTTAACTGCCTTCGCTATTTCTTCGTAAACAGCTTTGAATGTTTCCTCCCCATTAATCAGCGGCTGATAAGCAGCAGGCACAGGGTGGTATTCAGTCTCTTGTACAAACCATGGAGAAGTTAAAGTAGCAGTACTTGTATTTGTTGTAGAAAGAGGAACCACAATTGGTTTACTCATTTTGCTGTTCCTTTAGTGGTAGTTATCCCTTTAATTAGATCGGTATAAATCTGACGATGATCCGTATGTCCTTCGGGCTTATTCACATCGGAGTCTGTTTTCGAACGATGGCTTTGAAAACCTTTGTTCGCCAAAACCCCTTGTTCAGGATTGCGATATTCACTTGGCACAGGAAGCTGATAAACAATTCCATTTGCCAGTTCAATCTTATAATTTTGGGTCACAATCTCATGTTCGACAGGAAGTTGACCTGAAGCATCTAATACTCCATGTTTAATAGTCACCCCGTCAGCGTATAATTTATAGGGCATACCAGCCCAACCAAAACCATTCGCGTTCGGCGCTTGCTGTATTTGAAATATTAAACTTTGCTTTGGCACTCCCTTTGGAAAGGCTGGATGCTGTGCTGTCATCTTATCCGGACCGCTCACATCATGATTAGCGCCTTTCACCGTAACCGTCCCTGGGCAATGGATCTCGATATTGCCGCCTTTTAGCCGGATATAGCCGCCCCCAGCGGTGACCAGAATTTCGTCTTTAGCAACGACGTGGATGCTTTCTTTGCAGGCGGTGATTTTTAAATCTTTGTCACCGGTAATTTCAATATCGTCGCTTTGCGCCTGCAGCTGGATTTTGCCTTTGGCGGCGATTAGTTTGAGGGCGACTTGGTCTTTTACCCCAGCCACAAACAGGCTGATGTGTTGACCAACGTTATGTATCCAGCGGCGGCCGGAGGTTTGGTTGGTGTCTCTTTGGGCAACCAGATCTAGGTTGGTGCCTGCGGCAAGGGTCTGGCTTTGCGGGCTGGTGATCGCTACGCCGTCTTCCCCGTGCAGCAATATAATTTTTTGTTGGCCAGCCTGATCTTTGGATTTGCTCTTGCCGTCTTTATCGGTGTTGCTGCCCGCTTCAAAGCTTTTGCTGGCGTGCACATGGTGGTGCAGATGGCCGGTGGTGGCTTTGTCGCCTGCACTGTTGTCGGGCTTAACGGTTTTATCGCCTTCACCGGTTTCTATGGTGTCGGCGAGCTGATTGGTGGCCGTTTCACCCAAGCTTTGGGCGAGTGCCAGCGCGGATTCCAGCTGGCTTTGTGCGGGGCTGTGGTCGAGCTGTTTGCCGCTGGCCCCGCCTTTGGCTTCAGTACTGATGAGTAAGCCATTGGCGCGGATTGCGCCCTGGTTATCGGTGCACAGCTCGAAGCCTTCGCCGCGTGGCTCACCCTTGCCGTCGGCTCTTGGGTGGATTAAGTAGCCGAGGTTGAGCTGGGTTTTGCCATGCTCACTGGATAATTTGGTACGGACTTCGCCCTTGGTGTCGTCAAACAGCAGCTCGCCATACTGGCCGCCTTCATGCTCTTTGGTTTTGATACCGGATAGGGTTTTGTTGGCGGGCAATGCACCTGCGCCGCTGAATGCGGGTACGGGGTGGCTGCCGTTATAGACCACGCCAGTGATGATGGGCCGGTCGATGTCGCCTTCGATAAAATCGACTAAAACTTCCTGGCCGATGCGCGGGATAAACTGGTGGCCCCAGCTTGCGCCTGCCGATGGGTAGGCGACGCGGATCCAGCAGGAGGATTTGTCATCCAGATTGACACCAAACTCGGGATGCTCTGCGCCCCGCTGCCAGTGGAACTGCACCTTAATTCGGCCTTGTTCGTCGGTATGCACCTCTGCACCAGCGGGGCCGACCACGGTGGCCGTTTGTACGCCACGGCTTTTGGGTTTGCTGTGCTCGATATGGGCAAAATCAGGCGTAATCGGCTGGCCGCGCCTTTGAGCGGTGAAGTGGGCTTCATAGGGTTTGGCGGCATCGGAGGCCAAAAGGCTGGGCGCGACCAAGCCCAGTTGCTGGCTTAAATCCACGGGTAGATTATTTTGCGCGGTGAATGTCAGCCCGGTAACGGCAAATTCGCGCTGCTCGGCGCTGTCCCACTCATGTGCGGGGTGGTCTTCCAAGCGGAACCACTGCCCGGCCTGCAAGGCACGCAAAGTGCCAGAGCCGGTAAAGGATTTCTTTTGCCCATCATGCGCCTGCTGACGCAATTGGGCGTAGTGGCTGAGCCCTTCGGCATCACTAGCGTAATAAAGGGCTTGCGGGTCGTAATCTTCAAAACTGGCCTGCAGCTGCTGGCCGCCATCGCCCTGGTCGATACGGCTTTCATCAAAGCTTTGGCTGGTGCTGGTGGCTTTGTAATCAAAGCTCGCCAAAGATACGCTGCTGCTGCCCACCTGGCGCTGGCTGTTCCACTCGGTGAGCGCGTCAGATTCTTCTGTGGCATCGGCGCGGTGGAAGCGCACCTGCATTTCTTGTGCTTCGGGTAGCGCAAAAGCATCGTCAAAAATGACCAGCTGCACCTGCGGATTGTCGCCCGGCAGATGTTCGAATCTCCATGCCAAACCTTCCTCGGCTAATAATCGCGTCAGAAAATCGAAATCGGATTCACGGTATTGTAAGCAGTAAGAGCGCGGGCCGTGTGTGCCAGAGAGTTTGAAATCCAGCGTTTGCACGGCGGCAAACACGGGGTTTTTAGCCTGGTGTTCGGCTAAAACTTGTTTAACGATATCGGGGACGGATAGGTCTTGAAATACGCGAGAAGTGCGGCGGTAGCGGAGTAAGGCAAAAGGCGGTTCTGCCGTCAGTGCGTATTTAGCAAATCCCCCATCTGAGCCCAACAATTGCGCTTGCGAGATGACACCACAGCGCTCAACCGCATCGCCATTGGCATCAGCCACCGATAAAACAATGGGTAAACCGAGTAAGGATTTAAGCTCTAAAGCGCCATCAGGGGATAAGCAATCGATCTGATAGCGGTAAGCCTGGTTAATCCCTTCGCTGCCATCCACCCGCTGAGGTAAAAGCTGCTCACCCCATGCGGCACCATCGCCCAGCTGCAGAGAAATAAGCCGCTGGTTTTGTGAGAAAGCAGCGGCAAAGGAGGCGAGCAAATCATTTAGGTTCATAATGAATCAAGGGCTTACGCGAAGTTCACAATATTACACGAAACTTTACTTCGGCATGCACATGTATTATTTATGCCTTACCCTAAAAATAAATAGCTCACCCTATTGATAAAAAAGACGCCAGATTTTGCGCCAAATAAAAACAACTTTTATAGGTGACGTGGCTCACACATGGCATTATTTACCCCAAAAACCATCAGAGTAAGGCTGCATTTCCAGCCACAAAAGAGCGCAACTGCAACACCACCCTGCCATCAAAAACCGATAGCCAATATCGCCCACAGTGTTGCCACTGTACCGACAAAGGCAATACCGTAGCAAAGCAGCCGCGCCACGGGGCCAGCGTGAATACCAACATCGTGCAGGCTATGAAAAATACGATGTACCGCATGCCATAAAAACAGCGCAATAATAGCCAGAATCAAAGCTTTGCCCACAAGGTGCTGGGCAAAGCCCTGCATATTTGCGTAAGAAAAGAGTTCTGCAGGCAGCAAGCCTAGCGGTACCGCAAAGCTGGTAATGAAGACCAGCACGGCCCCAATCAGCGCAGACAACATACCGCCCGCACCAAAAAGCAGCCAGAAGATCGGCTCGTTAGAGCGCTTTAAATTGGCTTTCATCACATTCCCCTCGCTAAAAACCACAGCACTGCAAACACCAGCGCACTCGCACCCACAGCAGCAGCAATGCCTGCCGCTGTAATAGTGGCTGCTGCGACTTTTTGTCCGCCAATTTTCATCGGCGGCAAGGTGCGCGGCATGATTTTGAACCATGTGTAGCCGTGGTAAAGCATCGCGGCAAAGATTGCCAGATTAATGATCAGTATCGGCCCGCTCGCCATAAAGGCACGATAGCTATTCCATGCAGCCTCGCCTTGTGTAAGGCAAATCAGCCCCGCGAGTAGCTCCAGCGCGTAAGCCAGCACAAAAAAGGCCGTGCCTTCGTGCACCATATACTCAATAAAAAAAGGATTGCGCTGCCACCAGCCGGCCATAGGGCGGATATAGGGTTTTCTGGCATTCATTTGCAGCCGCCTTTTTGATCAGGTGAAGGCAAAAAGCGAAAGAAAAAGTCGCGTGCGCTTGCCATCTTATTGATATTCACCGCATTGGCCGGGTCAACCATTTTTGGGCAGACCTCGGAGCAATACCCCACGGCAGTGCAGTTAAATACGCCGACTTGCGAGTTAATCAAAGCCATGCGCTCGTCTGCACCGCCATCACGCGAATCTAGGTTGTAGCGCTGTAACAGCGCAATGGCACCGGGGCCGATAAAGTCGGGATTTAGCCCCACCTGCGGGCAGGCTGCGTAGCACAGCATGCAGTTAATACAGCCTGCAAATTGCGAGTACACATCCATTTCGGCAGGCGTTTGCAGGTATTCCCCTTCCTGCAAAGATTTGGCTTCTTTCGGGATAAGGTAGGGCTTCACGCTTTCCAGCTTTTCGATAAAGCTGTCCATCACCACGACCAAGTCTCGCTCGATCGGGAAATGCGCCAGCGCTTCGATTTTGACGCCCTTTGGGTAATCCCTCAGAAAGGTTTTACACGCCAAGGCAGGCTTGCCATCCACCATCATGCCGCAGCTGCCGCAAATGGCTTGCCTGCAAGACCAGCGAAAGCTTAATGTGCCATCCAGCTCGTCCTTGATATAGTTCAGCGCGCCCAGCACAGATAAATCATCGCTAAAGGGCACCGCATAATCTTGCCAGACCGGATGCTCGTCTTGCTCCGGGCGGTAGCGAAGGATGGATACGGTTACTTGGGTATTCATGCGTTTTTCTCCATCTTTTCGGCGGCTTCCCCAGCCGCGCCATAGGCACGCACTTTGGGTGCTGAGCGGGTGATTTTTACATCGCTATAAGTGAGTGTTGGCGCTGCGCTGCCTTGGTAATGCGCAAGGGAATGCTTCAAGAAATTCACATCGTCGCGCGCTTCATAGCCATCAAGGCGCTGATGCGCGCCGCGTGATTCTCGCCGGTGCAGCGCTGAGTGCGCCATGGCTTCGGCCACATCCAGCTGATAGCCCAGCTCGATGGCCAGCAGCCATTCGCTATTCCATACGGTGGATTTATCTTCAACGCGGATATTTTGATAGCGCTGTTTTAGCTCAGCCAATTTATGGCAAGTGGCTTGCATGCTGGCTTCTAAGCGATAAATCCCGCAACCGTCTTCCATGGTTTGCGCCATTTCACGGCGAATATCGGCCGCACGCTCGCTGCCCGTCTGCTGACGGATTTGCAAAGCAGGCAAGGCAGCCGCTTCGGCTAATTTTAGTAAGGCATTGCTGTTTCTTGGCCCTGCTGATTGGGCATAGCGCGTGGCGGATTCGCCCGCTACTTTGCCAAAAACAGAAAGCTCGGCAAGGGAATTAGAGCCAAGACGATTCGCACCATGAATCCCCACGCTAGAGCATTCGCCTGCAGCAAATAGACCGGGCAGAGATGCCGCACAGTGGATATCCACCGGAATGCCGCCCATGGTGTAATGCACCGCAGGGCGCACAGGAATCGGCTGAGTTACTGGGTCGATATCCATAAATTCGCGCGCCAGCTCGCAAATTTGCGGCAGACGCTCGTGCAGTGTTTTTGCGCCCAAGTGGCGTAAATCCAGATGCACTACCGCGCCATAGCGGCCTTCAATGGTGCGATTCTTTTGCATTTCATGCCAAAACGCTTGCGAAAGCCTGTCTCGCGGGCCAAGCTCCATCGCCTTATTGCGCGGCTTATCTTCGGCGGGGCCTAGGCCATAATCTTGCAGATAGCGATAGCCCTCTTTATTCACCAGTAAGCCGCCTTCACCACGGCAGGCTTCGGTAAACAGCAGGCCCGTGCCGGGCATACAGGTAGGGTGGTATTGCACGAATTCCATATCGCGCAGCGGCACGCCGTGGCGATAAGCCACTGCCATACCGTCACCAGTCACAATCCCACCATTGGTATTTTCGCGGAACACCCGCCCAGCACCACCGGTAGCCATCACGACCGCGCCCGCTTCGATCAGAATAAATTCACCGCTGGCAATTTCGATCGCCAGGATGCCCTGCACGCGGCCATCGGCCACGATTAAATCGACCAAAAAATACTCATCAAAACGCGTAATTGAAGGGTATTTCATCGAGGTTTGAAACAGCGTGTGCAGCATATGAAAGCCTGTTTTATCTGCCGCAAACCAAGTGCGCTCAATTTTCATGCCGCCAAAGGGGCGCACATTGATATGGCCGTCTTCCTTACGGCTCCACGGGCAGCCCCAATGCTCCAGCTGCACCATTTCGCGTGTGCATTCGCCCACAAAATAATCGACCACATCCTGCTCGCACAGCCAATCACCACCAGAAACCGTGTCATTGAAATGATGCTCAAAGCTATCATGCGCCTGCACCACGCCAGCCGATCCGCCCTCTGCCGCCACCGTGTGGCTGCGCATGGGGTAAACCTTAGACAGCAGCGCCACCGTTTGAGTTGGGTCGGCCTCTGCCGCAGCAATCGCCGCCCGCAAACCAGCACCACCTGCCCCTACAATCACCACATCAGCTTTAAATACCCGCATATCACTTCGCTTACGCCATGCTTGGCGAATCAAATCAGAAGCCATCAATGTAAGGGAGTTGTACTGAAAGCGGCTTGATCCTGATCATCTGCAAGACAAGTCGCAATTGTCATAGTACTGAAAGAGCCGTGACAAGCAGAGCTAGTGCAAAAGTGCACTACCCTCGTAGGGAATGAAAGCCTTAGAATCCTTTTAAAAACACAGCACGCTGACTTCTTAATTACATGGGTTAAATATTGATGAAAAAGTACTTGGCACTCGCCGCCATCATAGCCGCGATAAGCGCCGCCTATGCAGCGCCCACCCTGACAGGCAAAGCGCCTTTAGTGATTGGACATCGCGGTACATCGGGTTATTTGCCTGACCATACGCTGGCAAGCTATCGTATGGCGATCGAAATGGGCGCAGATTATATCGAGCCAGATTTAGTCTCAACCAAGGATGGCATATTGATTGTGCGGCACGAAACCACGCTAAAAGACAGCAGCGATGTGGCATCCCGCCCCGAATTTGCCTCCCGTAAGCGCAAATTCAAAATCGATGGCATTGAAAAAGAGGGCTGGTTTACTTTTGACTTTACGCTGGCAGAAATTAAAACCCTCAGGGCTATTCAGCCCCGCTCAGACCGATCTCAGGCCTATAACGGGCAATTTCAAATCATGACTTTTGATGAATTACTCACGCTACGAGAGGAAAAATCCAAAGAAACTGGCCGTGAAATTGGTATTTACCCAGAAACCAAACATTCCACCCTGCATCAGCAACTAGGCCTGCCGCTTGAAGAAAAGCTCGTTGCCGCACTGACTAAACACGGTTTAAACCACAAGGATGCGCCCGTTTTTATTCAATCCTTTGAGACGCACAGCCTTAAAATATTACGCAAACTAACCCCCGTAAAATTAGTGTTCTTAGTCGATGGCCACGATGTGCGCCCGGATGGCAGCATTGCTGCAAACCGGCCCTACGATTATGTAATCAGCGGCGACCCGCGCAGCTACGCCGAGATGATGACGCCAGCGGGGCTGCATGAAATAAGGCAATTTGCAGATGGCATAGGCCCGTGGAAAGCTTATTTAATCGGGTGGAAATATAAAACAGGAGCCGATGGCAAAATCATTGATTTAAATGGCGATAAAGAAATTGATCAGCGTGATGCCGTGCTCTTAGCACCCACCAATCTGGTGCATGAAGCACATAAGGCCGGGCTGCTGGTCCACCCCTTTACTTTCCGTAACGAGGCGGGGCTTTTAGCCTCCGATTACAAAGGTAAGCCTGAAGCAGAATACCTTGCTTATTTTGCACTGGGTGTTGATGGCGTGTTTTCTGACTTTAGCGATACGGCCGTTGCGGCCAGAAAGCACTTTTTAACGCACTAAACAACGCCAGCCTCTACACCGCTTTAGCCTGAACGTTTTGCCAGAAAAACCTTTAAGGCTAAAGCTCTTTCACAAAAACAGCCCCCGGATAGAAACAAGACTAATCCCTGACATTCCCCAACGGATACAGACCTCCCTCATTGTGGATTTAAGCAATAGCCTCCTTTCATAAAAAACACAACACTGTTGCTTTGCGTTGTTTTTTGTTGATTTATTGTTTTTTAAACGGGGTAAGCAATGAAGAAATGGTCTGTTTTAGCCATCATGATCGCAGCAAGCGGAGCCGGGCAAGCCTTTGCGGCCCCCACATTAACGGGCAAAGCGCCCCTTGTACTGGGGCATCGAGGCGCAGCAGGATATTTGCCTGACCACACGCTAGCCGGATATAGCAAAGCCATTGCCATGGGCGCTGATTATATTGAGCCTGATTTGGTTTCCACCAAAGATGGTGTACTCATCGTGCGCCATGAGCCCAATATTAAAGACACCAGCGATATTGCATCGCACCCTGAATTTGCTGCACGTAAACGCAAATTTAAAATTGATGGCGTAGAGGAAGAAGGCTGGTTTGTTTTTGACTTTACCCTCGCCGAAATCAAAACACTCAGAGCGATTCAGCCACGCGCTGACCGCTCTGCCGCCTATAACGGCCAGTTTGAGATTGTGACTTTTGATGAGGTACTGGCCTTGCGCGCCGCCAAATCAAAAGAAACCGGCCGTGACATCGGTATTTATCCAGAAACCAAGCACCCCACTCTGCACCAGCAACTCGGCCTGCCGCTAGAAGAAAAACTGATTGCGGCACTCAAAAAACACGATCTCAACCACAAAGATGCCCCCGTTTTTATTCAATCATTTGAAACCAGCAATCTTAAAACACTACGTAAGCTCACCCCCGTCAAGCTGGTCTTTTTAGTCGATGGCAACGAGGTGCGCGCAGATGGCAGTATAGATTCGGGCAAGCCTTACGATTTTGTCGTAAACGGCGACCCACGCAGCTTTGCCGATATGCTGACCCCGGCAGGACTCAAAGAAATCAAGCAGTTTGCAGATGGCATCGGCCCTTGGAAGCCTTATTTGATGAGCTGGAAATTTAAAACGGATGCAGAGGGCAAAAAGATCGATGTAAACGGCGATAAAGAAATCGACCAGCGTGATGCAACACTTCTACCACCATCTAGTGTGGTGCAGGATGCGCACAAAGCAGGGCTATTTGTACACCCGTTTACTTTTCGCAATGAAGCCAAATTATTAGCCTCAGACTTCAAAGGCAACCCTGAAGCAGAATACGAAGCTTACTTCGCACTGGGTGTAGACGGCGTATTTTCTGACTTTAGTGATACAGCCCTTGCCGCCAGAAAACACTTTCTAGCTAAGTAAATCAGCACATTTTTCAAAGCCTTGATCGTAGTTTAAGGGGCCGCCTCTGCTGTAAAACAAATCGATCAAGGCTCTCTGCAATAGCACACAATCCGAACTAGGGTTCAATAAATTTACTCATGATCTAATCGCTTGATTACAGTGTTTTACTGATAGAGCCGAAGCACGTAAAACGAGGCGAATAAGGTAATCAATATCTCTTTGACTTCCTTAGCCGCCTCAATATTCACTTCAGTTTAAGATGTAATGCAATTGCACAACACATCATTACGCCCTAACCCGCCGCCCGCACAATCGCCATACAATCGGCCAATGTCAGCCTGCCACGCTCCCCCAGCGGGAAAGCCTTATGCTTAGGCAGTAAATCACCAACAGCCAGCGCCACTTCATCTGCATTCAGCCCGTATGCTGCCAGATGCGTGAGCAAACCCATACGCTCAAAGAAATCGACCGTGGCATCAATCGCAGCATGGGCCACTTCGTTGTCACTACCAGTCAGCCCCCACACGCGGCGGCCATATTGGGCGAGTTTAAGTAATTTATCGTCAAAGCAATATCGCAGTAAGCTTGGCAGCACCACCGCCAGCGTCTGGGCGTGATCCATATCGTAAAGCGTAGTCAGCTCGTGCCCGATGGCGTGACTTACCCAATCCTGTGGCTGCCCAACGCCAACCAAACCAAACAAGGCTTGATTGGCACACCACATATAGTTAGCCCGAGCGTCGATATCTTCGGGATAAGCCAGCGTGGTCGGCCCGACCTCGATCAGCGTGGATAAAATTCCTTCGGCCAATCTATCCTGTAAACGCGCTTCGGCTGGGTAAGTCAGGTATTGCTCGGTCGTATGGATAAACGCATCGACTACGCCATTACTGATCTGGCGCGGAGGCAAGCTTTGCGTCAGCGCCGGATCAAGCACCGCACAGCGCGGGAACACCATGGCATTTTTAAACGACATTTTATCTTGCGTAGCACGGCGTGAAATCACCGAAGCAAAATTACTCTCAGCCCCTGTAGCAGGTAAAGTCAGCACCACAGCAATCGGCAAGGCGCGCCGGACCGGGGTGCGATTACCCACAATCAACCAAGGATCAATCTCCTTCTCCAGCAACGCGGCTGCCGCAATAAACTTAGCGCCATCGATAACCGATCCCCCACCCACGGCCAGTACCCAATCCACTTCAGCGTCTTTCGCCTGAGCCACCGCCAGCATCAGCGTTTCGTACTCTGGGTTAGCCTCAATACCTGCAAATTCAAAGATTTCATGCTGGTGCAAAGCCGCAATCACCTGCTGATAAACGCCATTTTTCTTAATGCTGCCACCACCAAAAACCAAAAGCACCCGACTGCCCGCAGGAATCTCCCCCGCCAGTTGCGACACCTGCCCCTGCCCAAAATGAATACGTGTGGGCGCGTAGAAACTAAAATTCTGCATGATGATCCTCCCAAGCCAAGTGCAAAGCTTACACCCACTCTAGAGCGCAGGCAGCATATTGGCAGGAATGCCGCAAGCAGGGCATAGATTAATCGTTCACCGTACCATCACAGACATTACAATGACATCAGCACGCAATATGATCAGATCTAAGCTATCGCATCTCACTCACGAGCCCCTGCCATGACTACTCAGAACGTTGCCAACCATATTCGTCAAACAGAACACGCCCGATTATCCGCCCTAGTTCAGGGCCATATCGAAGCGGCTAGCGCCCTGCATGCGCCGGATTTTCAGCTGATAACCCCTGTGGGCGACACGCTGAGCAAGGCCCAATATTTGGGGGCAATTGCTGGCGGGCAAATCAAATACCTAAACTGGGAACCATCCACAATCGACGTGCGCGTATTTGGCTCTGCCGCCATCATCCGCTACCGCTCCAGCCTGTCAGTTATTTTTGGTGGCTATACCGTGCCGCCTGCACAATACTGGCATACCGATTTTTACGAGATGCGCGACGACATCTGGCAAGTTGTCTGGTCTCAGGCGACTGAAATTCGCCCTGTCAGCTCAAGAGGCGAAGTGCTTACGAGCTAAGGCCACTGAGTGGCATGCGTATTCAAGCAGGCCTGAGCTGCGTAAACTGCGCGGCTCAGTAAAATTAAGGCGTTGAACATGTCACTCAAAGCAACCTAGTATCAGGACAAGCTGAAGAAAAAAGCCAAACGCGGCTTTCAAGGCTATCCCATCGCAACCGTTACTTTTTATGGACCTGACAATCAGCTTGCCAGCAAAGTTTCTGTGGGCATTATTCAGGAAGAAGGCGGCGAAGTAACAGCAATGGAGCGCTGGCTAGATGAGGAGAGTGATATTCGCAAGAATGGCGCCGTTATTGCAGAAGTACTGGCCTTCATCGCCAGCCACGATGCGTTTTCAGTGATCTCGCCTGAGCGCATTTTGGGCTGCCCGCACGAAGAAGGCAGCGATTATCCCGCTGGCGAAAAATGCCCGAAGTGCGATTATTGGGCAAACCGGGACCGGTTTACGGGTAAGTTGCTTGCTTAATTAATATCAAGGGGAGCACAAAGCGTGTTCCCCCTAAAGCATATAACGCTTACAAATTGATAAAAACAATTCAAAAAATATAAACAAAACCTGTAAAGACATCTTAATCACATAAAATTCAGCCCGCCATGACAACGCTGAACTTGAAAAGTCTCTTGAGAAAAACCACGCTCAGTCATGCATCGGTCAAAAAAGAGACCTTCAGCATATTTTTTTGAACGCTGATTTAATTGCTCCCGCTCTTCGCCCAAACATTTTTCATAAAGTCTTGATCGAAATGCAATTAATTGAGGACTTTGATTATCCAGGACCTTTCCTGAGCGGGAAACAAAGGTCATTTGTTCCTTGCTGTTTATCTCAGCACAAAGTTGTTCCTGCGTTTTTAAGTTATGTTTCTTCTCCTCTTGCTCCGCAAGCTGCAGTGCCTCGCTCTGGCATCGCAGCTCTGCTCTTGCTAAAGGCTCACTTGCACGATCAGTCACCCATCGTGTTTCGTTAACCGTTGTTTGATAGCTGCAACACCCGGAAAATATAAAAACAATACTTATAAACAATAGATATTTATACATTTCATTCCAGAAAAAATTCTAATCTAAATTTGATTTTACCTGCTATAGCCCCATCTGCTTTTGCCTGATCGCAAGCAAAGCCTGGTTTCTAAGCGTTTTGAGCAAATTTAATTCCTTACCCGCTATTTTTAAATTGCCCGCCTTGGTTTTGTCGGCATAAAGCAAACCAATGGTGCGTTTCTCCAGCACAAGGGGGAAAATAATAAAGGTTTGCGATGTTAGCGCACTGCGATACCAGGACGGAATACGAGTTTTGATTGAATCCATATTGATATCTTCAATAAAAATATCTGCGTTTCTTTCCATTGCCACCTGAAAAACATCCACGGCCTTATCTAAATCTATTTGAAAACGCGGAATAATTTCGCCGATATCTGTACCAAAACCAAAACGCCCTACGATCTGATTTTTTTTAGGATCACGCGTCGCAATTAAAACATGCTCAAAGCCCATACTCCGATACATGGTTTCTAAAATCATTCTTAATAAATCATTTAATTTAAAACTCGTCACTAGCGTGTTTGTAATATCCTGCACTCCCGCTGATAAAGATTCCGCAGCAGGCCGTATGGATTCATCCGGCGTCACCGTTTCTGAATTGGAATCAAACTGGCCTGTGCGTAATTGCGCTCTTTCTAAGGTATCTGCCACCTGCGGCGCATTCTTTTTATCGGTCAGTACGCCCGTCAGCATGCGCAGCTGATTGGCAAAATCACTTTGCTGAATATCTACCCCTAAAATACCCAAATACCCCAAATAAGCCGATGCCGAATCCTTCAGTAGATCGCCCAATTCACGTGCACTCCAGGCATAGGCGGGCCTGATCCTTTTCTCAACCTCATGGAGGCCGCGCTCTGCAGCAGAAGGGGGCAAGTGGATCAAAGGCACAAGCGCCGCACCAATATTGGCAAATAAACGCAGCCGTTCGGTTTGATTTTGCGGCGGTTTCACCGGCCCTTCAGGCAGATGACGCATACTGACCAGCATACGCTCAGGGAAATTCCAGCTTTGCGCCACACCCATGCCCAGCTCTCTGAAGCTTAAGCCCAGCACCTGCACCGATGCGTGCTCTTCGTTACCACCTGCCTGCACCCGTTTATTAATTTCAATATTTTCTTCATGAAAATAATAAACCGTCAGCAGCTTACCCAGCGCCGTAAACATGCCGCAAATCAGGGCTTCTTCTACATCCCGCGCGCCGCTTTTTTTACCCAGCTCACGCGATAAAACGCCACCAAAAAAGGCACTCAGCACGGCATCTTTCAGCGTAATAGCCTGTGCCTTATTGTGCATATGCTCAAACAGCAGCAGCGTAATCGCTAAATTACGAATGGCATCAAAACCCAGAATCACAATTGCTCTGGAAATCGTGCTGATGGTGCCGCCAAAATGCCCAAAGCTGGCAGAGTTCACAATTCGGAGTAATTTATTGGTCAGCGAAAAATCCTGCAAAATCACCTCAGATAAAACCTGTAAGCGCTCTGCATCGCCCTCGTTAATTTTATTGATGGCCGTTACGGCTTGCGATAAGGCAGGAAAATCAGCGGTATGGCGCATGCGCCTGAGCAAAAAATCCAGCGTACTGTTGCCGCTGCCCTCGCCGCTTTCAGGCTGATTCTGCCCACCCAGCCATTCACGCAGCGCCAGCAACATCGCCTTGGCATCGTGATAACGCTCTTGCGGGTTTTTAAACAGGGCCACCATCACGAGGTGATCCAATTTTTCATCCACGCTGTCTTTCAGACTGGATGGCGGCACAAACGGCTCGTTGGCCACACGGTGTAAAATGGTATAAACCGACTCCCCTTCGGCTGCCGATCTGCCCGTCAGCATCTGGTACAGCGTCATCCCCACCGCAAACACATCAGCTTCGGCATCTACGGGCAAATTCTGCATCATCTCCGGCGCCATATAGCCGGCTGTGCCTATCATCTCGCCCGGCTCTTTATTACCACGCCTGGCGGCAATCCCAAAATCCATCAACCGTGGGCGGTTCTGCTCATCGAGCATCACATTGTGTGGCTTGATATCACGGTGAATCAGCCCTTCGGCATGGGCATAGGCCAGACCTTCCAACAGACCGCAGATGATTTCCACGGCTTGCACCGGCTGCATGGCCCCTTCTTTAGCCAGAAGCTGAGCCAGTGTCTGACCATGAACATACTCAAACACCAGACAGGGATGACCATTGCTGATCAGGGTATCGTAGAGCGCAACAATATTGGGGTGCTGCAAGCGGCTGACTATTTTGGCTTCGTCAACGCTTTTAGCAGAATGGCTATGCAATACTTTAATCGCAACCAATCTATCCAACTGCGTATCATTCGCAAGAAACACCAAGCCCTGCGCACCTTGCCCCAGCTCTTTAACGACTTTAAACCGGCCCCCTCCAAATTCTTTCATAACGACGCTTTCCTTTTTCTTCTTAGCAATATAGCCTTAGCGCGCTTAAATCTGGAGCCTATTGTCTGTGTCTACACTAGAAATCATTGGTTTTATCGCATCTTTACTTGGAATCTGGCTGGCAACCCGCAGCCATGTGCTGACCTGGCCTCTACAGCTGATCGCCAGCTTACTGTATGTATGGCTTTTTTTTGATGCTAAGCTTTTTGGCGAAAGCCTGTTGCAATTTGTCTATGCCGCTCTGGCCCTTTATGGCTGGTGGATGTGGAAACGCAGTGCAGCGGATCATTCACTGCCCATCAGCAAACTCAGCCGCCGCGAATGGCTACTGATTAATGGCGGCGGCCTGCTGCTCACACTACTGGTCACCCGCTTTCAAGTGCAGTTTTTACCTACCGATTTACCCCTACTTGATTCAGGCATCTTTGTGTTTGGCCTGATTGCCCAGTGGATGCAGGCGCGCAAAAAAATTGAAAACTGGCCGTATTGGATTGTCCTTGATCTGATTGCCTCGGGTGTTTACGCCTATAAAGGCCTGCACCTCACCGCCGTGCTCTATGTGATTCTGACCGCCCTGGCCATCTCTGGCTGGATAAGCTGGCGTAAAGAGCTCGTAAACAAGACGGCCAGCGTATGAGAATCGCCATTGTCGGCCCGGAATCCAGCGGAAAATCCACTCTGGCGCAAGATCTGTCCATGGCGCTCAGTGCGCCATGGGTGGCCGAATACGTACGCGAATACTTTGCCCAAAAAGGCAGCAATGATTATCAGCTCAGCGACATCATCGCCATTGCCCAGGGCCAGCTTGCCGCCGAAGCCGCCTGTGGTGATGCCCCGCTACTTATCTGTGACACCACGGCACTGGTGTGCAGAATCTGGGCAGAGGTGCGCTACGGCCACTGCCCTAACGCACTCACCACCCTCTACCGGCCCCAAGACTACGCTATCCATCTGCTCACCCGCCCGGATATCCCTTGGGAGCCAGACCCCCTACGCGAAAATCCTAATGACAGAGATCAGCTATTTGATCTTTACGAAGCAGATTTAAAAGCAAGCGGCGCAAATTATACGGTGGTGGCAGGCGCAAGAGCTGTGCGGCTGACAATGGCGCAGGAAGCGATCAGGGCACTTAAAGAAACGGATTAAACGCCCAATAATCAATCCACACTCACTCGCAGCAGCCCTTGCTACACGGCCACCTGCTGCAATAATATGCGCGCCTTAATTTAAAAAATTAAGGCGCGCATATGTTTGGCATTCACGATCTGGGCTTGTTTATTGTTTCCGGTCTTTTACTGAATATGGCCCCGGGGCCAGATTCTTTGTTGATTGTTTCACGCAGTGCAGCGCAGGGCTGGCGATCTGGCTCGGCCGCGGCGCTTGGAATAGGCAGCGGCACTTTGGTGCACATTTTTGCTGCAGCACTGGGGCTCTCTGCGCTATTAGCTACATCGGCGATGGCATTTACGATGGTGAAATACATCGGTGCAGCCTATTTAATCTATATGGGTGGCAAGCTTTTATTAAGCAGGCCAGCCGCGCCAGCGATCAGCCAGCCAGTGCAAGTGCAAGTGCAAGTGCTGGCTTACCGGGCGGTTTTTCTGCAAGGCTTCTTCTGCAATTTACTTAATCCCAAAATCGCACTCTTCTTCCTCGCCTTTGTGCCGCAATTTATTTCTGATCATTCCCCCTCCAAAGCTCTTGCATTTATCTTACTTGGCTGCATATTCAATGCGAATGGCATGCTGTGGTGCCACTTTTTAGCCATCTCATCGGCAAAAATTAGCCAGCGCATTCGAATCAGCAACGCTTTTACTTGCTGGACAGACAGAACCATCGGGGCGATTTTTATTTCTTTTGGAATCAAACTCGCTTTATACAGCCGCAATTAAAACCAGCCACTCAATACATAATGGAGATAAAAATGGACCTTTGGGCCTTATGGACGAATGTATTTACAACAAGCATCAGCATGTTGACATCCCATCTAGGTATTTCTGAAGCATTCTCCATTATGCTGCTGACGCTCTGCATGCGCGCCGCCATGATGCCGCTGTCGCTCGCCTCGGCGCATCAAATGCATAAAAACAAGCTGGCTATGGCTGAACTCAAACCCATGCAGGCCAAACTCAGCGAGCAGCACAAGAGCAATCCAAAGGCACTCATCAAGCAAAGCATGGCCTTGTATCGTGAGCATGGCATTTCATTTATTACAAAGGCAATGCTCGGCAATATGGCCACGCGCAGTGTATTTGGCATGGGGTTGTTCCACGCTTTAAGCAGCATAAGCTTTACATCAAAGTGTCTATGGCTCGCCAGCTTAGCCAAGCCAGATTTTATTTTGAATCTCTTGACAGGCGCGCTCATGTTTTCAGGCTTGATTCTCATGCCCGGCGCAGCAAGCGATACCACCAGCATGCTCGTTCTAATGATTCCGGTGATTGTTTCTATCATCGCGCTGAGTTCCTTACCCGCCGCGATCGGCATCTATTGGGCAAGCACAAATGCAGCGACGATTGTGCAAGCCTTATTACTCAGAGGCATGATCAAGCGTGCGGAGCAACGTTTGTCAGCGCTCTAAAAAACTCATCACTGCCGATTAAAAATTCAAATCAATCAAAGCACACCTACTCTTCATTTATTTTTTAATAATTCAATTAAAAGCGACTTAAGAAGCAATGTGTTCTCATTTACCAGCAAGACTGATCTGCTTTTCCATCCCTGCAGCGCTTGGAGTCTACCGGCTTAGTCAAGGCATTAATGATCACCGCATTGAGCTCATCCTGCTTGGGACAGGTTTTTTGCTCTTTGCGATTTTTTATTTTATGCAGCCCATTTTATTCAAAAAAAGCCTATTCTTTGGCGCCTTAAGTAAAGCCGCCCATCAAACCGAAGCCACTGCACTGGGCCATCAAAAACTGAGGCTTGGTTTACATTACACTGCACTGGCTTTCATTATTGCCAGCGGTCTATTTGGCCTCGGCATTTAAACCCCCATCGATAACTCGGCAAAAATCTTACGCCTCTGTTAATATTCGGCCCCGCCACACTGAAATGTTTCAACTTGTTATCTTGCACTCTGGAATCAAAGTCTTATGCTCAACGCCGTACCGCTTTCTGAACAACTTCAACATTATTTCGGTTTTAGCCAGTTTCGCAATGGTCAGCGTGAAGTCGTTGAAGCACTGACAGACGGACATTCGGCAATGGCGATTTTTCCTACCGGGTCGGGCAAATCATTGTGTTACCAGCTTGCAGCATTACAGATGCCCCACCTTACACTGGTGATTTCCCCCCTCTTGGCCCTGATCCGCGATCAGCTGGCATTTTTGCAAAGCAAGGGCATCGTATCGGCCGCTATTGATTCCAGCCAAAGCCGTGAAGAAACGCAGCAAGTCATGAAAGATGCGCAGGAAGGCAAGCTGAAGATTTTAATGGTGTCCGTTGAGCGTTTAAAAAACGAGCGGTTCCGGCGTTTCATCGCACAAATCCCCGTATCACTGATGGTGATCGACGAGGCGCACTGCATTTCCGAATGGGGCCATAACTTTCGCCCGGATTACTTAAAACTACCCGATTACAAGCGCGAATTAAAAATCCCACAGGCGCTATTACTCACGGCCACAGCCACACCGGCGGTGATTAAAGACATGGCCGCCAAATTTGCCATCAGCGACCAGCACGTCACTGTTACGGGCTTTTATCGCGCCAATTTACACCTGCATATCCGCCCCACCGAAAGCGCTCAAAAAGACGCCACTTTGGTCCATGTGCTGGGCAAAACGCCCAACGCCCCCTGTGTGGTGTATGTCACGCAGCAAAACACGGCCGAAGTGGTAGCCGCCATGCTGCAAAACAAGGGATATAAAGCGACGGCCTATCATGCCGGGCTGGATAATGTGGTTCGCCAGCAAATCCAGGATGATTTTATGCGGGGCGAGTCACAAGTGATTGTGGCGACCATTGCCTTTGGCATGGGCATTGATAAAAGCGACATCCGCCAAGTAATTCATTACGACCTGCCTAAATCAGTAGAAAACTACAGCCAGGAAATTGGCCGCGCCGGGCGGGATGGCGAAAAATCGCTTTGTACCCTGCTGGGCAGCCAAGATGGATTAAATCTGCTGCAAAACTTTGTTTATGGCGATACGCCAGAGCGGGTGTCTATTGCCAGTGTTTTACAAAACATGGCTGAAAACACAGAAAATGACCAATGGGAAATGACGCTTTACGATTTATCATCGCAAAGCAATATTCGCCAGCTGCCTTTAAAAACATTATTAGTCTATTTAAATATGCTGGGCATTATTCAGCCGCTTTACAGCTATTACAGTGAATACCGTTTTGTATTACAAATGAGCGAAGCCGATTTACTGGGCAGCTTTAAAGAAGAGCGCCGCGAATTTATTGCCTCGTTGCTCAAGCACTCCAGACTGGCACGCACATGGTACAGCTTTGATTTTGATTCTTTCCTTTCAGCGTTTCCTGATCAGCGCCAGCGTGCCGTTACTGCATTGGAATACCTTGATGAAAGCGGATATCTGCGCCTTGAAACCAAGCAAATGACCGACGTTTATCAAGTACTCGCCACCATTGATATTGAGCACTTATCTGCACAGCTTTATCGCCAATTTAGTGACAAGGAACAAAAAGAGATTGGCCGACTAAGCCAGATGCTGTCTCTTTTTGAAAGTAAAAAATGCCTGAGTCATACCCTGGCGGTGTATTTTGGCGACGAAAACGCACCCGCAGCCTGTGGCCATTGCAGCGTATGCCACGGCAAACCTGCCACCCTCCCCGCGTCGCCAGCGTTGGTTCCGGTTAATGATTTAGATCTGGAAGCCATGTGTGCAGATCTATTGAATAAAGCGGGCAAACCACTGAGCGCGCATATATTAAGCTGCTTTCTTTGCGGTATTACGCTGCCCATCCTGACCAAATACCGCGCCAGCAAAATGGCTTACTTTGGCAAGCTGGCAGATTATCCCTTTGCCGAAGTCAGGGCGGCGTTTGCTGCTATTTGATTACATTTAAGCAGCCGTAAGCTGTGCAGGCTTGCGGCTAAAACATCGTAAAGCCTGCTCGCAAGCACGCTTTTTACGGCGTAGAATGCGGCCTTTTTGCCGAGACCCCGCCCATGGCCAAATTATATTTTCGCTACTCCGCAATGAATGCGGGTAAATCAACGGCCATGCTGCAAGTTGCTCATAATTATGAGGAGCGTGCCATGAATATTGCGCTCTTCACCGCAGCAATTGATGACCGGCACAGCGTTGGCACGGTGGCATCCCGCCTAGGGGTTACGCGCCAGGCCGACATATTCAGCGCCGAGACCAATTTCAGCCAATTATTCGAGAATAGAAAAGTCGCCTGCATTTTAATAGACGAAGCGCAATTCTTAAGCCCCGATCAAGTCAGGCAATTACATATTCTGGCGCATCAGCATAATTTGCCTGTAATTTGCTACGGCCTGCGCGCAGACTTCTTAGGCATGCCCTTCCCTGGCTCGGCCTTTTTACTGGCCCTTGCCGATGATTTGGAAGAAATGAAAACAATCTGCCTCTGCGGCAAAAAAGCCACCATGAATGCGCGAATTAATGCTCAAGGCTTCAGAGAGATATCAGGCGAGCAAATTGTGATTGGGGGCAATTCAAGATATTTAGCCATGTGCGCTAAATGTTATTACGCTGCAAAAACAGTTTAACTATTCAATATCCACCTTGCGTGCTTTACCTCATTAGAAAGTAGTCATTTTAGAGAAAGCAAGGCGCAATAGACCCCTCGGCACCTCTTTACAGGGGTGCTGTTTTTTTATATTTCACATAAGTTAAAATACTTATACAAATCATACCAGTAACAATAATCATTGTTATTTATATGCCATTTTTATGCACTTAGGGCTATGATCCGCCCCTCGTTTGGCATAAAACATAAAAGACCGGTATGACGATTTCTAAAAGACTCATTATTCTTATTGCGCTGGCCCTCAGTGCTTCATTACTCATTGCCAGCATCGCTTGGCAACTATTAAATGATGCAAATCAATCCATACAAACCATCGCCGAGCAGAATATTCCTGCTATTAACACACTAAACCAAATTAGCCTGTCATTTAAAGAACGGCGCGTGCAGCTTTATCAGCACGTAATGGCTCACGATGCCGAAAGCAAAAAGAAACATGAACCCCGTATTCAGGAATTAACGCAGGAAATTGACGAAGCTATTCAGAAATTAAAATTAAATCATTGGATAAACAACACCACCGCACTCAGCGCTGCACTGGATGCCTATTACCCGGTATTTACTGAAGTACTGAAGCTTTCAAAAGAAAACAAGGAAGAAGAAGCCCAAGCCTATGTGCAGCAATATGGCACCAGTGTGGGCATGCAAGTAAATATCGAATTAAAAAAATCAGCCGATGAAAATGCCCGGGCCATCGCGCAAGCGCGTGAATCTTTTAATAGCCAGCAGCAAAAGGCTAAAATCGTTTTTTTGAGTATTGTGATCATCAGTTGTATTTTATTACTTGGTTTTGGCAGTTATATTTACTTGCAAATCCGCAGGCCATTGCAAGATACCGTCAATACCATGCAAAATATTGCCAGCCATTTAAATCTTTCCTTGCGTATTCCGCAGAACAGCCACGATGAAATTGGTGAAATGGTCAGAACCATTAATCAGGTATTCATTCATATCCAAGGCTCTTTCCAGCAAATTCAAAAAAACAGCAGGGATGTTAATCAGGCAGCAACGGCACTTGCACAAATGGCCGGGCAGCAGTCTGTTAATGCGGAAACAGCCAGTGAAATGGCCTCTTCGATGGCTGCCAATATTGAAGAAGTCAGCAGCAGCATTAGCCTGATTGCCGGGCGCAGCCATATCACGCATAGCGTAAGCCAGACAGCGCATGCACAGGCCGAGATGGGCATTACCATCATCGACAATACCGTTGAGCAAATTTATGGCATCGCGGCCCAAGTGAATGAAGCCTCACGCGAGCTTGGTGAGCTGCAGGAGAGCAATAAAGAAATCCAAAGCATGGTGCAAATCATTAAGGAAATTGCCGATCAAACCAGCTTACTGGCACTGAACGCGGCCATTGAAGCGGCCCGCGCTGGCGAAGAAGGCCGAGGCTTTGCCGTAGTAGCCGATGAAGTACGTAAACTAGCAGAGCGCACAACACGTTCTACCCGGCTGATTGTGGATTCTGCAGACCGCATCCATCAGGGTGCAAATCGTGCCGCGGAGCGAATGCTGGATGTGGTGGGCCGGGTTGATCAGGGCGTATCACTCGTGGGCGAAGCGGGCGATGCCATGCGTGAAATTCGCAGCGCCGCGCACTTGGTCGTGGAGCAGGTCAGTGATATCGCGCTGGCCATCAATGAGCAAAGCGCAGCCAGCAACGCCATGGCCTTGCAGGTTGAGCGCAGCGCCAGCATGGCAGAAGAAGCACATGCTGCAGCAATACACGAGGCAGCATCAGCCAAAGAATTACGCAAGCTGGCAGACACCATGCAAAAAGAAGTCAGCCGCTATCGTTTAAGCTAGTGCCTAGCCGGGCTCACAACCTCGGCGACGATGGGCATGAAGGTGTAGCTAAGAAATACTGATTGAGAATCGGGCATCTGCAGAAAGCGCCGGATGCCCGGCTGAGCACCAAGACAGTATTAGGCAAGCCCCTTGCGTATTCCAATTAATACCCTGAGCAGTCCTTACACAGGATGTTAAAATATGCGCATGCCTATCTGCCCATCCCTTTCCTCCTGCCGCGCTCTATTGCTGCTTTTGCTCATCAGTGCCTGCGGCACAGCCCCGCTTGGTGACGGCTTATACCAAGTTAAATCCGGGGATACGCTCTATAGCATCGCCAGAAGCACCGGACGCAGCGTCAGTGAGCTTCAGCGCTTAAACCAGCTGAGCGATAACACCATTCAAATTGGGCAGATTCTTAAAGTGGGGTCTGGCAGCCCTGGCCCCCAAGCCAGCACCCCGGCAAAACCCAAACCTACGCCCCCGCCTGCAGCCCCTCCCGCAAAGGCACCTGCTATAGAGCTGGCTTGGCCCAATAAAGGCCCCGTCTTGCAGGGTTTTAATGGCAAAACAAATAAGGGGATTAATATTGGCGGAACCGCCGGATCAGCTATTTACGCGGCCGCCAGTGGAAAAGTCATTTATGCAGCGCAAGCGCGCGGCTATGGCAAGCTATTAATTATTAAGCACAATCAAGACTACCTGACCGTTTACGCCCACAATCAGCAGATTCTGGTAAAAGATGGCGAGAGCATTAAGCAGGGACAAAATGTCGCCCAAATGGGCAATACAGACAGCGATAAGGTGATGCTACATTTTGAATTGCGCTTTAAGGGCACTGCAATCAACCCCTCACCTTATCTACCCTAAGCAAACAGCAGCATTTCTGCTGCTGTTTGTTTAAAACGAATAGCCCAGCCCCAGCAAAATAACGTCAGTGTCTTTATCATACGAAGTTACCGTGCGGTTCCACGCCACACGGGCGCGCCAGTGATCACTGAACCGGTAGCTTGTTGCGAGCGTAATCAGGCCTGAAACTGCTTTTTTCTCTTCATCCGGGCGATTATTCCGGTAGCGTTTACCCAAAGAAAAATAAGGCCCCACCCCTAGCCCTACGCTGAACTTATCGTCAAAAAAACTGGGCTCATACCATGCCTGAAAGGCAACACCGCTGCGACGCAAACGATTCGTTTCACCTTCTTGGATGAACTCAGCCGAGGCTTTTACCCCCGGCGCAAAAGCATAGCGATATTCTAAAGCAGCGGCATCGGCCACTTCTGAACCAAAACTGTTTACAATGGTCTGACCCAGATAAAGCACTACCTCCTGCCTACCCCTAGCACCAGGCCAGCTGATATCGTCAAAAGCCATGGGAGTCAGCTGATACCCCATCCCCAGCATGATTGAATTGGTATCAATGCTATGAGGGGTTTCAATATGATTAAAGCGCAGCTGATATTGCCAGTTACTTTCACCTTGCCAGGTCGCCTGCAAACTAAAAATGCCCCCCCAGCCATGCTCGTTTAAATAACCACGGCTTTCTGAGGTTCGCCGCGTGGTATCAAAATAACGATAGGGGCCTAAGCCTGCCGCCAGCATGACATTGGGATGCAGCGCCTTGGTTTTTCCCCACAACTGAAAGGTATGCCCGTCTCGATGATGATCATCCACATGGCCTTCATTCAGCCAGGAAAAACTAAGAGCAAGGTCTTCGTTCAGATCATGCATATAAGACAACGTCCATGCATAGGATGTCTGATCACTTTGAGCGCTCTTCATCCCCCCAGCAAGAACCGACAAGTTGTCTGCCTGAGCACATGGCACACAGAACGCCACAGAAGCAAGACTGCATTTAACCCAATTACGCATATCCATCCTGATTTATCATGCAGGCCAGTGTAAAAAACACTTGCGCCCAGCGAGTATTATTTTAAAATCCCGCGTATTTTACGCAGCACTTACAGAAGAACATCATGCACGAGTTGGAATGGGATAGTGAACATCAGGCCATTTTTAATTGGCTAGAACACCCTCACCCCTCCTGCGGACTCATTTGCGCCCGTGCAGGCACAGGAAAAACCACCACACTGGTCGCTGCTTATAAAAAACTGCACAGCCAAGGCCATAGCCCGCTGGTACTTACTTTTTCCAACAGCGGGCGGGATACCTTTATCAAACGCTGCCGCAGCCATTTTCCAGAGCTGCCACCGCCGCAATCCTATACCTTCGATGGCTACGCCCTGCGGGTGTTTGCACAGCACTCCGGCCGCTCCAGACTCAGACCGAGGCGACAGCGGCCCGATGTGCTCGCCAATTTAATTGACCTAGCCATGAACGAAGCTATCGGCATCCTGAACGATAGTCTGCTTGAGGACGAAGTGCGTATCCCGAGCGACAGCCAGTCTTTAGCCATGCTGCATCAGTTTATCGACGATGCAAAAGTTAGTCTGTCATTTAATACCCCTCCTTTCGCGTTGTGGGGCGAGCTGGACGAGGAAGAAGATGAATTCGATGTGGACGATGCGCTGATGCGCCTTGGCCTTAGCCGTCAGCGTTACCGTCTGTTTAAACGCTTTGAAAATGCCCGTGAGCGTTTAGAATTTCTGGCCCCCGGCGATGCCGCATTTGATTTACTGCGGGAGCCAGAGATGATAGCCAAAGACCTGAAACAGCTTGGCATACGCTGGGTACTGGTGGACGAATTTCACGATACCAAGCCAGTGCATGAGCAAATCTTGCGTCATATGCAAGCAGCTGGCGTACGCATGCTGATGGTGGGAGATGATGCACAGGATATTTACGAATGGCGCGGCCTGACCACGTTTTCGGCATTTAAAGCATGGGAAGCGCAATCCACACCCTTTGGCTTATCCCGCTCATTTCGCTTTGGCCGCCCCCTTGATCAGATTGCCACCCGTCTGATTAAACCACTGGGCAGCCCGATTGAAGTGCGCTCCAAAGCCAGCCATTACACGCGCCCCAAGCTGCGCAAAACTGAGCATGAAGCCGACGCCAGCGCACTTCTGGAAGATTGGCAGGCCACTGGCCGCAGCCTCAGCGAATGCGCCATCCTTGTGCGTGAAGCCGATGCATCCAAGCCCATAGAAGATGCGCTGTTTAAAGCGGGCATCGCCTACCGGATGGAAGGCAGTCGCCCCTACTTTTTGCGCCAGGCAGCGCTACTTTGCCAAGCCCTCTGCTACTTGGCCAGCAGCACACCCATCGTGCATGACAGCAGCGATATCGATGCGTTTTTAGCACTGATCCAATCGCCAGCATGGGAAATCAGCGAAGAGCAAATCAGCAACTTTCAAAAAGAACTGATCAGCACAGATCATGAAAACAAACCCCTGTACCGCCTGGACTGGCTGCCCGATGCCTACGCTATTTTAAAAGGACTCATCCCCGCGCCAATGGCGCACCTAGCCTTTGTCAGAATCAAAGAAGAAAAAGTGCCTTTAGCCCAGCGCCTTGAAGAACTCTCAGAGCAGCTTAATTTAAAGCCGCTCGTCGCCCTTACCGCCCCTACAGCCCGTGCGGCCAAAGCACGTCTGCATCTGCTTAAAACACTGATCGCCGAGCTAGGTAACGCTGGCCCGGCGGCATACTGTAAAGAGGGGCTGAAGCGCCGCCAGCGCTATCAGCAATTTAATAAGCAGCGCGTGGTGGTCAGTAGCGTGCAGCAAGCCAAGGGCCGCGAATGGGCGCATGTGATTTTGCCGCAGCTGGGTGATTGGGTACTGCGGGACAGTGCAGATGCCGCCAATGAACGCAGGCATTTTTATGTAGCCATCACCCGTGCGCGCGAATATTTAACGCTGCTGGCCAATGAGCAAAGCCTTGCACAAAGCCCTTGGCTGGCAGAAATAGGGATTAAATAAGCGAAAACACAAAGTGGCAAAGAAGCCTGGCGATAAAAGACGATGTATTTAATATTTGAGAGTCCTGCGCCCGCTTTTATCTAACGCCAATCAATCACAAAGGCATCAAACATCCAATTCACTCCTTAGCGAAACTGAGAAACTTTTCTTTTAAATTCAGAAGATTCCCGCACTTTAGCTAACGTGAGCCAGATCTGTTGCGATAAGCTGGTGTTGTTTTTATAAAAATCATGAGACAACACCAGATAGTAATTTTTTTCAATTAAAGGCGGCATAATTCTTTCTATCCGCTTAGAGAAATCTGCTTTTAAACTCAGCTCCATATCACCCTCATTCGTATGTAAGGCGACGGCAGCCAGCCGGCCGGCTATTAATTTTTTAAAATTGACTTCAGCACTGCGTGACTGGTCATCCACAGGCACACCCAACTCTTTTAATTGGGTAATAATCGTAAATCCGGTTTGCGCACCAATCACCCCTCCATTTAAATGGCTGATTTTTTCACCATTCCAATTCACGGCACTGCCTTTTATTTTATAAAGGCTATAGCTGTCTGAATGCAGCCTTTGTGCAATATTGGGCTTATCTTCCAACATAGGGTACTGGCCAAGCACCAAACGATCCGTACTGAAACTCAGCTTAAATGCACCATCAACATGATTGTTTTTTAATTCATGCAAGCAACGCACCCAGGGCAAGGGGCGCATTTGAAGCTTTATATTTAATTTTTTAGCTACCTTATCTAATAACACCAGATCAAGCCCGAGCCGGTCTTTCAAAATCCAAGGGTAAGAGTCTTCTTCTTCGTGGCACAAAACCATCGTCGCTACGGTGGGCTCCGCATAACACACGAGGGCCAGCATCCATAGCATTATCAGCGTTATCAGCGGCTTCATCTCCATCCCCTTAGCAGCAGTGATCAGTCATCATAGGTGAGCTCGCCTGAGACATGGGACTAACCTTGCTCTGGCACCGCCTCAATGCAGCTTTAAGTCCCACGCGTGGCTTTTGTCAGGTTCTAGGGTATTTTTTTACAAAACAATACTGACGCACATATTTCACCCTATAATAATTAGCCACCAAACAGCTTACAATAACCCAGCGCACATCGGACCTTACTCATACCCATCATGAAAAAAATCCACATCAAATGGCTCCTGGCGCTTGGGAGCATCTCTGCTGCAGCGGCAGTCTGGGTTTTCAAACCCAGCAAAGAAATCCCACCCAAACTGGACACCCCCATCCTTGCACTGGCTGCTGGGCTTACCCCACCAGACTTGGTTGTGGCCACACCAAACCTTGCTTCTTTACCCGCCACACTGATGCAAGTGCCGCTGTTTAAAAAGGTGCTTACCGAAGATGCGGTGGATTATTACGAGCATCATCCGGACAAACTCGGCCTTGAAGGCTCGCTGAGGCGGATTGCTTTTGAGCACGAGCTTAATCTGCAAGACCGTTTTATGAATGCACTGCTGGCGGAACCCGCCGAAATGGCGATGTGGAAAAGCGACGATGGCCGGCCAGGGCATTGGGTGCTGCGGATCACAAAAAATAATTTCGCCAGCCTGCTGCAATGGGTGGCTAAGGCTTCATTAAGCGACAGCCAGCTCAGCGTCGATGGCAGCATCGCCAAAGTGCCGCTATATAAATTGCAATATGGCCATGACGATGCCATCTGGTTTTTTAGCCAGAACAATAAACTGGTGGTGCTGTCCGATAAAAGCTGGCTAGAAGGCAAGCAGGCTGTGGCTTGGACTAAAATACTCGGCGGTCTCACTGACGACTCCACCAACCCTTTACTCCAGCATTACGGCGTGCAAGCCGCCAGCAGTGGCCATGCAGTAGTGGCCAATATGAAATATCTTTCATTTGGCTATCAAAGCCTTTTTGCTAATGTAAAAGCGCTGCGTTTGGATGTCAGCAAAGAAAACGGCTGGTTTAGCCATGTGCTGCTTAATCAGCAAACCAAATGGGACGGCATGGCGCTTTGGCAATCCGCCCCCGATGGCGCGGCACTTTGCCTGTCTGCCCCTGTGGATTGGAAAACACTCAAACCCGTCAGCAAAAAAGCCAACATCCCCGCCGAATGGCTGGCGCAGCTTGAGCCTGCCGCAGGCGTGTGCTGGTACCCGGATTCATCCATCTACACCCCGCTACTGCTAGCGCAAACCCGCGAGCCCAAGCAATTTGCCAAGCAGGCCCCAAAACTATTTGACTGGCTGATTGGTGCAAGTGAAGCGGGCTTACGCGACGAAGAAGCATCACGCCTACCGGTCAGAAAAAGTAAAAAAGACGACACCCTACTCCTGCAACGCGCAGTCAGTGCCGACGATGGCAACCTGAGCAAAGACGCCAAAGACGCAGCGCCTGATGTCAGCAAGCTCACGCTGGGCCGCTATTTTGACGTCAGCATGGCGCAAAACGGATCGTCCATCGTGTTCTCGCCAGACAGCAAACTCGTCAGCACCGCCATGACCGTACAACAAAAGCGCTACGCCGCACTGGCAGACAGAATGGAAGGCCCGAAACAAGGCTATATCGCCCCGGAAGCATTATCCAAACTGCTGACGACCGCCACCATGGCCACCCTGCCGGGCAAGGCACAGCCCTTACTACAAAACGCCGCCGTCACCTACCTGATCCCGCATATCACCGCGATCGGCGAGTTCTCCAACACTGGCCTACAACTCAGCCCCAGCGCAGATCAGCGCAAAGATCAGCACTGGGAACGGCTGGAGTGGAAAAGTCCGAAGTAATGACAAACCCACACATTGAACCGCGGAGTGCACGGAGAACGCGGAGTTTCACGGAGAAAACAGAGCTTGAGAGTAGGTATTTAGTATTTCAAAACCCAGCGACCGGTATTTAGATCGCGGCTTGTGGCACGGGGCTTAAATCTCCCCTTGAAACACGCCGGAGCGAGGAACAAGCGGGGCGGGGTTTCGGCAAGGGAGCGAGGAACGAGCCAATCCCGCCCGCCGCCGACTCGATTGTCCGCAGCGTAGGGGCCTTCGTGTTTCGTGGGGTCGCCTTCTTTGCTTACTTTCTTGGCGAAGCAGAAATTAAAGACTTCGCGGGGATCCCGCACCTAAACACCGTGCCGAAGGCACTGATCTTTTTGAATTTGTTTAGCTCCAAAACAACGGCGGGTTGCACCCGCCCTACAGATCACCCCCAACACAAGGAAACCGACCTTCTGTGTTTTTAAGTAAATATCTCTGCACCGGCCTTATCTTGCTCAGCACCGCCAGCCTTGCCGCAGAACCGATCCTCAACCCCGCTCAAACACAGGCTTTTCGGGGCTGGTTTGTACGGATTGTGAACGAGCAACTTAGGCAAGGGCCGAACCCGCGCTGGCAGCATCGAGATTGCGCGGGATTGGTGCGTTTTGCGGTGGCAGAAGCCTTGCAAAAACACGATGCGGCATGGCTGCAAAGTAATGGCATTAGCCGAATGGGCTTGCCGCCAGAAGTAGATTTAAGCCCGGCCAGCCGAGAGGCCTTGCGGCATAACTGGAAGCAATCAGACGGCAAACGCGCCGCCTATGTACCGGCTTTTGGGCTGGTGCAAAACAATGCCCGCCTAATTGGTAAAGATATTAATCAGGCAGAGGCGGGTGATTTACTTTTTTTTGACCAGGGCGACGATCAGCATGTGATGGTCTGGACTGGTCGTTATATTGCCTACCACACCGGTACGTCTCACCCAAAAGACTCGGGTTTAAGAGCCGTAAGAATCGATCAATTAATGCAATGGAAAGACACGCGATGGCAGCCACGCAACGACAATCCCAATTTTATCGGCATCTATCGCCTGGCTTTCTTGCCCTCTGCTTCTTAATTTTCAGTCTATTTAGCAGCCCCAGCTTTGCTGCCGATTACGCTGTGCGCGGCAGTACTTTTTATTTATTGTCTGATTCTGGCTTTGCCAGTACTGACGAGGCCACGGTGCGGCTGGAAGCCTCCACTTACGATGCGCAAAGCTATGGCGGCGTTGATATTCTGGTTTACCGTGTACCTAAGCCGCTGGATTTTCTGAAGCAGCAAAAAGACCCGCATAAGCTCGATTTGAAGGGTAACTATCAGGGCGAAGGCGCGGCCAATGCCTTGCGCTATCTGTGGGACCAATGGTATGCCCGCTCACGTAAAGCGTGGCAAAGGGTGTTTTCTGCCCCTGCCCGTGGTGCCGTCACCCAAGCTGCACCCGCACTCAAAACCCCACCGCCCACCACCACCCGCTATACCGCAGTGCGCCAGTATCAGCCGCTTAAAGGCTTTGAGCTGGTGAATGAATTTCGCTACCCGCTGCATCTGGCCAAACCAGAGGCCGCCAATAAAGCAGGGCGATTAGAAGGCAGCAGTAGCGAGCGTGGCGTCACCCCAGGCAATGTACGCGTGCCTTTGGGTAAGCTATCCCCTGGCTTGTATATTGTTGAAGGCTATCTGGGCAGCTACCGCGCAGCCACCCTGCTGTTTGTCTCTGATACCGCGCTGATTACCAAGGTATCTAGCGAGCAAATGCTGGCATGGACGGCGCACAAGCAAAGCGGCGCAGCCGTAGCCGACAGCGAGCTGGTTTGGAGCGATGGCAACGGCACTTTAAAATCTGGCGACACGGATAAAGAAGGCATTACCATCTTTAAAAAAACAGCACCTGAGCAAAGCTATGTTTACGGCGTAGACAGCAAGGGCGGCGCAATGATTTCGGAGAGCTTCTACTATCCGGCCGAGGTAAACAACAGCAAGCTGTATATTGTGACCGACCGCCCGCTCTACCGGCCTGGCGATGAAGTCAATGTGTCTCTGGTTGGCCGGCAATTTGAAAGCGCCCGCGAAAGCAGCCGCCTTAAATCTGAAACCGTGCAACTGATGCTGCGTGATCCTGCTGGCACCGAATTATCGCGTCAGGAAATCAAAATCAATAGCGATGGCGCAATTGCCCACTTTACCCTGCCCGATAATGCCGTGGCAGGGGGTTATGATTTGCGACTTGTTTATCAAAACACCCCCTATGCCGCGCCGTTTCGCGTCTCTGAATACACCAAGCCGCATTACGACATCAGCATTGATCTGGATAAGGCAGCGCTTAAAACCGGCGAAGAAGTCAGCGGCAAAGTCAGCATGCGCTACCCCGATGGCCGACCTGTAGCGGGAGCCAGCGTAGAGCTTGTACTGCGAAGCCAGCGTGTATCTATGGTGAATGCCGAAGTCCAGTACCAAGGCTTGTTTCCTCTTAAGGTAAAACAAGACACGCTTAAGCTCGATGCCAGCGGCAATGCCCGCTTTAGCCTGCCTGCTGCCGCCGACCCTAGCCGCTATGTATTGCGCGTGATCGGCAGCCAATCTGGCGCTTACCCTGTTACCGCCAGCCGTGAAATGCTGATCGACAGTGCCGCCAGCCGCTACCGCATTGTGCCGGACAAGCAGTTTTCAGCCCCCAATGAAACCGCCCGCTTTAAGCTGATCAGCGATTGGCCTGGGCAAAACAAACCCGCCAGCTGGAGCGCCCAGCGGCTGGAAGATCGCAGCACACAAAGCGGTACACTCGCGGGCAATGTCCAGCAGTTTGATATTCAGTTTAAGCAGGCCGGTAATTACCAGATTAATTTGCTGGATGCTGCGGGTAAATTGCTTGGGCAAAGCAGCTTTATTGTGAGCGGCAAGGGGCTGAATGTAGCGCCAGGCTCGATTTCACTGCTATTTGATCGCGAAAGCTATGCGGTAGGTGAAACCGCTGAGGGCGTATTGAGTTTTCCTGAAGATGTAAACGACGCCCTGCTTACCTTAGAGCTGGAAAACGTACAAGAAAAAGCCACGCTGGCTCAAGGTGGCAATTGGCTTAAGCTGAATAAAATCAACGCCCGCCAGTGGAAAATCAGCCTTCCTATCGTCAAAGACTATCGCCCGAATATGACTTTCTCGGTGCTGTATATCAAACACGGCAGCCATACTTTCCAAAACCGTGGCCTAGCGGTGATTCAGCCCAAAATCGACATCGCCATTAAGAGCGATAAAAAAGAATACCAACCCGGCGATATGGTGACACTAGAGCTCAGCAGCAGCGTGGCGGGTAAAGGCGCTTCAGCTCAGCTTAGCTTGGGTGTGGTCGATGAAATGATTTATCTGCTGCAGCCTGAAATCACGCCTGATATTTATGACTTTTTCTACCACGCCCGCCGTAATGCGGTGCGCACCAGCGCCAGCTTAAATTTCTATGGCTACGATATGGCATGGTCGCCCCGCTCAGGAGCGGACGATGAAATGCGCTACAGCTCGCGCTCGCAAAAAATGCTGGTTCGCCCGCGGCGCGATAATATGGATACCGCCTACTGGAACGGCGCGCTGAAGACCGATGCCAATGGCAAACTTAAAATCCAGTTCCGCATGCCCGACGCACTTAGCCGCTGGCGCATTACTGCGCGTGCGATCGATAATGATGGCGTGGTCGGGCAAAAAACCCACTATATCAACTCAAATAAAGCCGCCTATGTGCAATGGGCCGCAGCTAAAACCTTCCGCGAGGGCGACACGCCCAGCTTGCAAATTGCCGTAACCCAACAAACCGACAAAGCCCAATATCAATTGGTAACGCGGGCGGGGAATAGCGTGCAAAAAGAGCAAACGCTCAACCTCACTAAGGGCACCAGCTATATTCCACTAGAGGTTGGCCCGCTGCAAAACGGCCAATTGATTATTGAATTAAAACAGGGTGGCAAGTTGATCGACCGCTTGATTACCGATCTTAGCCTGCAAGCTGCGCAAGAAATGCACACGATCAGCCAAAGCATTCAGCTTAAAGAGGGTAAGGCCGATATCAGCCTGCCTGCTGATGCACAGGCGGTGCGCTTGCAGCTTTTAGAGAGTGGCGACGCAGCGTTTCGCAGCGTGATCGATGATTTAATCGACTACCCCTATGGCTGCGTAGAGCAAACCGCCAGCCGCCTGCTGCCCTTAAGCCTTGCTTACCAAAAGCTCAGCGATGCACCCGCACCGATGCGCGCTGCCTTGCGCCAGCGTATCGAAAACGCACGCTTACGCTTACTAAAAATGAGCGGCAGCGGCGCGGTCTTCAGCTGGTGGGGCGATAGCACGGCAGGCGACCCGATGCTGACCAGCTACGCCCGCCTTGCCGAGGCACAAGCCAGCCGTGCGCTGGGCCTAAGCCCAAGGCTGGCCAACAGCAAATCTTTTCAAGCACTGTATGCTAATCAAGTAAAATCCATGCCGCCGCTGCATCAGGCACTCACACTATGGATGGCGGCCGATACGGGCGAGGCGATTCGCACCCAGCTCTCTGGCCTTGTCGATCAGCTGGCAAAAATCAGCCCATCGCAGAACAATGCCAAGGCCAATATCATGAACGCGCCCGATTCGGCACAGGGCCAGCAGGCCGCGCTGGTCTTGCTTAGCAAGCTCGCCAGCCAGCACAAGCTTGCGCTGCCGGACGCCATCAAAGCATCGGCCAAGGCTGCCACACTTAGCCTTAAAAAATCCAAGGAGCCATGGCTGCAGGCACTGGCAGCATGGAGCAGTGGCGACTCAGCCGACACCGCACAGCTGCTGGCCACGCTCAGCCAGAACACACCGACGCTGGAACGCTCCCTCGCCCTGCTCTGGTTGCAAGACGAGTGGAAAACGGCCAAGGCCAGTGCCCTTACACCACAGGGCAGCTGGCGCAGAAATACGGGCAGCAGCGGCGGTATTGAATGGCGTTTAAGCGGCAAAACTGCAGAAACATTGGCGATTCAAGTTGCTAAAGCACCCGCTTTACTCAATGCCACGCTGAAATACGACAGCGCCAGCAAAGCAGTAAACGCCCTGCCAGTCAGCATTACGCGGCAGCTCTATGTATTAGAGCCCAAAGGAGAGGCAGGCTTTACCGCCAAGCCTGTGCCTTGGACCAGCAAGCTGGCCACCGACAAACTGTATATTGATGAAATTGTGCTGCAATCGAAAAAAACCTATCGCTACGGCCTGATTGAAGCGGCTCTGCCACCGGGCGCGATGGTTGAAGAGCAGCACTGGGGTTTAAATATCGACAATCTGCCAGGGCAAGATAAATACGAAGATTTAGAAGGCAATGAGCAAAACACCCTTGCCGTCCAGCCCATGCAGCAGCGTGCCTTAGGCTACGCCCAGCCTGTGGCAGTCCTAGATGGCAAAGTTGTGCAGCGGCAGATTATTCGCTTCACCCAAGCAGGCCGCTTTACCCTGCCCGCAGCACGCTACTTCAGGATGTATCAGCCAGACGAAGCCGCGCTAGAAGAAGGAGCTGTCCGTGTTGTGGAGATACGCTAGCCGCCCGAAATCCCCCCTAGCCCCCCTTTTTCAAAGGGGGAAAGCAAGCTGTGCAGCACGCTGGGGAGATGTTTACCTTGAGCAAAACGGCGACAATAAGCACCACGCCACCCCCTTTGAAAAAGGGGGATTGAGGGGGATTTTCCTGCTCATCCTGCTCATCCTGCTCTTCAGCAGCCACTACGCCACAGCCAGCCCCCCCTGCCAACCCTTGCCTGAAATCCAGCAACGCCTCGGGCAGTTTGCTCGTGGTTGGCATAGCAAACTTGCGATGGAAACCGGCTATGCACCGCCAGCACGCTATACCGTTTGCCAGTTAAAAAGTGGCCTACCCTTTGCAGATCACCGGCTCAAGCGCATTTATATCAGGGGGCTGGCCAGCGAAGACGATGAAATCACCCTCGCCCATGAATACCTTCATCTGGCCTTCAGCCACCATCCGCGCGGCCACGACGAAGTGTTTATCGAAGCCTTGGCAAGACGCCTGGTGGGGGTGCCGTGATTGGGCCAACAAACCCAAATCTTGAACTTCAGAGAAAAAGGAGCACACAGAGAAAACCAAGGTCTTGCCTCGCTATCTCGGGGATGACAGTTTTGATGTGGTTGCTTTTCTCCGTGCATCTCAGTGTTCTCTGTGGTTCAAGATTTGGGTTTTGAAGCCTAATCACTCAAGACAGGCCTTAATTTCCGTACTAACGCGCACTATCCGGACCAATACCATGAAGCCTTTAGCCCTGTTTCTCTGCCTTTTGAGCCCCTTTGCCACTGCCGCAGGTTTGCAAATCGATGCCCCCGCTGGCGGCTGGCGTAATACAACAGGCAAGCCTGAGCGCTACACACAAAACGTGCAGTATCCGGCCACGCTGGTGAATACGCCTGAAAACCAGGGCAAGATGGCCCTGATTCGCGGGCATATTGGCAAAACGCCAAAGGTACTCCCTAAGGGGGAAGATAATCCGCCTTACCGGTTGATCGTCAACGGTGTGCCTATGCCGCTACGCGTTGATGCGGATGGCAGCTTCTCCCGCCCCTATTCTTTTGGTCGTGGTGCTAATAGCGTAGAAATTCAAAGCCCGGATGGTAAGGAGCGCGCTGCTACACAATTTTTTGACAGCAATAAAGACCGCCCGCAAACCAAATTGCGCGTGGTGCTGTCGTGGAATACCAATAATACCGATCTGGATTTACACGTCATCAGCCCGGATGGTGAGCACACTTATTATGGCAATCGTGTCAGCAAAAACGGCGGCGCACTGGATGTGGACGTCACCTCCGGCTACGGACCAGAAATCTACGCCAATCCCAGCCCGCCCAAGGGGCGCTATCTGGTCTATGTAAATTACTACGGCGGCTACGATGCAAAACCCGCCATGACCATTGCCCAGCTTTCTATCATCAATAACGAAAATACCCTGCACGAGAAACAACAGCTATTTAACGTCCCCATGCGTAAAACGGGGGATTTAACGCTAGTGGGCAGCTTTGTTTATCCATAGCCTGATATCTGCAGAACAAGCCCAATAAAAAACCAGCGCCTTATCACGGCACATGCAGGCAGGGCTGGATAAAAACCACTTAAGGCTAAGCACCCTCATTTTAAATTGGACTGGAAGAAATGAAACATCAGCTCAAGTTAACAGCGATTTTAATGTGTATTTTATCCGGCCCGATCATGGCCAAAGACATTGAAATCTCTTGCGATCAGGATGATTATCAAAACCCACACGTCTTAGCACAAGCCCCAAGCGGAGCAAAAAGAATTAAACCGCACACCCTGCAAGTTAACTGGCAGGCTGGAAAACATTTATTTAAAGACAAACCCCCTTTTGATGAGCCACTTTCTGGTCGGGCATGGCATTACTGTACTTTCAATCCACAAACAGGGCAGCACCTGATCCTGGCAGAGGATGAGGGCATGTTCTCTGGTGAACTACTGAATGAGCGCACAGGGAAAATCCTTGCTGCAGGCAAGAGCGTGCGTGTTACACCTGATTTATCTCTGTATTTTTCCAGTCAGCAGCCCAGTGGCTTTGATGGTGAAGAATGGAAAATCTTTAATGCAGAGGGGAAAGTGCTTTGGCAAGGATTATCAGTCGTTGAAGACAATCACTCCATTACCGCTGAATACAATAAGCCTCATTGGAATAATGCCAATAAACTTCAGGCTCTTCATAGTTGCACCATTAACAATCCACTACTGAAAACGACCCTTGTTACTCTAGAAAAAATAAAAAACAGCTATCAATGGCTCCCTCAAATCAAATGCCCTCGTTCTTAAGCACAAAGACCTTCAATGACCCACCAAACTCATACCGCTCTAAGCCGTTTCAAGCCCGCTTTATGGATCATTGCCACGCTGGCACTGCTGATGCTCTGGCATGGCCCCATTGCCCAGCATGCGCATTACCATGATTTTGCGGATCAGCGCGCTGGCTTTGGCGTGCCTAATTTATCAGATGTGCTGTCTAATCTGGGCTTTGCCATCATTGGGATATGGGGCTTAAAACTCAGCGGAACTCAAAGGGGGATCAGCCGCGCAGGCTGGTTTTTAGGATTTTTTAGCCTCATTCTTACCGCACTGGGCTCAGTCTGGTATCACCTTGCCCCAGATGACACACGGCTAATTTGGGATCGCCTGCCCATTGCACTGGCTTGCGCAGGCTTTTTAGCGGCCCTTGCCAGCCAATTACACGGCCAGCTGAAAAGCCAGTGGTTTGCAGTGCCGCTGGCCTTCTGGGCGGCGGGTTCTGTGGGCTACTGGGTATTCACGCAGGATTTGCGCCCCTATTTATTACTGCAAGCCTTACCCTTGATCCTGCTGCCTCTGTGGCAATGGCAAATCAGCGGCAGGCACCGCGCTTTTTGGCTCATGTTTTTTGCAAGCCTTTGCTATATTTTAGCCAAAATCACCGAGCTGCAAGACTTGGCCTTATTTAATGCGCTGCACCACATTATTTCCGGCCATACACTGAAGCACCTGTTTGCCAGCCTTGCCTGTCTGTTTATTTTGCGATCGAGAAAATATGAAACCGCGCACTTCCCTGCCTGAATCTTTGATCAAACGCGCCACCCGCTGGTTGCCCCCCCTGCTGGCCTCCCTTTTACTTAACCTGCCCGCACAAGCAGCCAGCAGCCTGCAGGATTTTCAAAGCCATATCAGCGAGCTGATCAGTATTCGCTCTGAGGCCTATCGCTTTGCCGAGCTGCACCAGATTATCAGCAGCAGCGACACCCCTAAATTAAACCGCCAGCAAAGCGAGCAATTACGCAGCATCATTCAACGCTATCTGGCTGCGCGTGCACTTTTAATGCCCGAGGTAGAGCGCGTAGCGCCTTGCTTTTCACTCACCTCGCCAATCCGTCTGAATATTCAGAGGCCAAGTACCGCAGGCCTGCCCGAGCTGTGCAATACCGCACGCAGATGGGCTCCCTCGCTCAATCCCTATGATGACGTGGGTAAAAACACGCTGCTGGATATCGAACGCGGGCTGGCTGCCGCGCTGGTCTTGATGGACAGCTACCAAATTGCCATTGAGCCCTATGCGCAGAACTCTGAAATCCGCTATTTACTCAATTACGATGTCAGAAACACCGTGCAGATTGATCAGCTGATCCATCAATACCGCTCTGGCGATGTGCATGCCCAATTACGCCTTGCCAGTGATTTAGTCGACCAGTATTTTAAAATCCAGCGCGAAAACGGCGTTACTCCCAATGCCACCGAGCAATATCTGTATACGCTCAGTCAAAGCACCATCTGGTATGTTAATCAGCGCAAAACCGCATGGATCAACCCGCTGCAAATGACCGGCTTTATGCTGGAAGACTTTAACCAGCAAAAGAAAGTGGCTTTGAATACGCTCAGCTTTGGCTTAAGCCTTGGCTTTGGCCAGATGGTGGGGCTGGTACAAACCCGCAGTGGCAAGCTGCGCAGCTTGGATAAAGATGCCTTATCTCAGCTTGAAGCTGAAATGAAACCGCTCGATATCCTGCTGGAGAAAACCCCTTTCCGCCTGACCGATAAAATGATTCCCGGCCATTACGGCCATATGGCGCTGTGGCTGGGCAGCGAGGCCGAGCTAAAAGAAGTCGGCGCTTGGGAAAGCATTCCAAACCAGTGGCAGGAGCAGGTACGCCAAGGCAAGCGAATTGTTGAAGCGCTGCGTTCAGGCGTGACCCTGAGTACCCTTGATCACTTTATGAATATTGATGATCTGCTTGTGTTGCGCGATCAGCGCCACACCAATAAAGAATACCAACGCAATGCCGCACTCACGGCCGTACAGCAACTGGGCAAAGAATATGATTTTAATTTTGATGTAATGACACACGAGCGCATTGTGTGCTCTGAACTCGCCTACGTGGTTTTCCCCGATCTGGATTGGCCTCTGGCACAAACACTGGGCCGCTACACCATCAGCCCAGATAATGTTGCCCAGCTCTCCATCGGCGAAGCCCCCATCTTCAGCCCGGTGATTATGTTTCATGATGGCAAACGTGAGCCGGATCAGCTGCAGGAAAAGCTCCTAGCACTGATCAGCAAGGGAAAACTGCAAACAGAGTGAAATTGACAATTGTCATCAGAACACTGGCAAAATAGCTTTCCCATCTTTTGATTGGTGCTGACGTGATGATGACTCTTTACACCTTTGGCCCGGCTTTTGGCTTGCCCGATATGAGCCCCTTTGTAACAAAAACGGAGCTGCTACTCAAAATGGCGGGCTGCGATTACCGTTGCCAGACGGGGGGCTACGCCAAAGCCCCCAAAGGAAAGATGCCCTATCTGCAAACAGAAGACGGGGTCATTGATGATTCCACGCTGATTCGTTTTCACCTAGAACAAAGCCACCAGATTAACTTTGATGCTGCACTTAGCCCCGCCGAACGCGGCATTGCATGGGCATTTGAAAAAATGCTGGAAGAGCATCTTTACTATATTTCGCTCAGAGACCGCTGGGCCATTGATGCCAACTTTAATAAGGGACCTAGGAATATTTTCAAACGCATTCCGGCCTTGATCCGTGGCTTTGTCATCTGGAAAGTGCGGCGAAAAATGAATACCAAGCTACGCATTCAGGGCATTGCACTGCATAAAGAAGCCGATATTATTCAGCTGGCAAAAAAAGACCTGGATGCGCTGGCTGATTTCCTAGCCGATAAAACCTATTTAATGGGCGACACGCTGTGCGCCGCCGATGCAACGGTTTATGCCTTTATGCGCAGCGCACTTTGCCCGCTTTTTGATTCTGCCACACACGAATACGCGCTCAGCAAGCCCAATCTGATCGCTTACTGCGATCGCATCAGCAAAAAATTTTACCCGGAAAGCTAAATATATTGGCGGGCGAAGGGCTTTTGTCCTAAGCTCGCCCTTTTGCATGAATTGGCCCCAGCCGTGCTGCCCCGTAAACTCACCCCTATCTTGCTTTGCACCCTGCTTGCAGCCTGTGCCAGCGCACCGATTCCACCTGCGCCCGTCATGACCCCCGCACCGGTCAGCGAGCCGGTCGCACCGCCCGCAGCAACGCCAATCCCCACCCCTGCGCCCGTGCAGGCACCTCCTGTGATCGTCGCACCTCCCGTTGCGGCAGTTAAATCAATCAGCACGCTTGAAGCCCAAACGCTGGTTGGCAAATTGCTCCCTGCTAAAATCAGCGAACGTAATGGCTGGAAAAATGATTTAGTCGATGCCTTTACCACGCTGAAAATTCCTTATACACCAGAGTATTTTTGTGCGGTGATGGCGGTCATTGAGCAGGAATCCAGCTGGCAGGGTGATCCGCCAGTACCAGGATTAGGCAAGATTGTCTGGAAGCAAGTCGAAGAAAAAGCGGGCAAATATCATATCCCTCTGATCGCGGTACAAACCGCCCTGCTTAAAAGCTCGCCCGATGGACGCAGCTACAAAGAGCGCATCGATAAGCTGCAGACCGAAGCGCAAATGAATGCCGTATTTGAAGATCTGGCGAATGACGCCAAGCGGCTAAGCCTGCCTTTTAATATGAGCAACCCCATCCGCACGGGTGGCCCTATGCAAGTCAGCGTGGAATTCGCCGAAGGCCATGTGCGCGCATGGCCCTACCCCTATGCCCGCCGCAGCAGCGTCAGAAACGAAGTATTTACTCGCAAGGGTGGCGTGTATTTTGGCACCGCCATTTTGCTGCAGTACCCAGCGCCTTACAGCAAAATGATTTATCGCTTTGCCGACTTTAATGCAGGGCGCTATGCCAGCCGCAATGCGGCTTTTCAGGCCGCCGTGAATAAGCTGTCCGGAGAAGAAATGGATCTGGATGGTGATTTACTGCGCTATGAAAGAGGCTACCCCATGATCCAGAGCAGTGGCACAGAAAAAGCCCTGCAGAAGCTGGGCAAGCGATTAAACCTAAGTAATGAAGAAATTCGTCGTGATCTTTTATTAGAAAAAGTCACAGGATTTGGTCAAACCACACTTTACCAGCGGGTATTTAACTTAGCGGGCAATCCAAGCCGGGAAGTCATGCCGCAAATTGATTTGCACAGCCCTAAAATCACCAGAAAGCTCACCACAGAATGGTTTGCCAAGCGAGTCGATGGACGCTACCAAACTTGCCTAAACCGTGCTCCGGCGATTTAAAACTAAAAAGCCAGCGGATGCTGGCTTTTTTAATGAAGGGTAAACGAGCTTAAAAGCCCGACCCAGATATCAGCTGTACCGCAGCTGTAGCGGACGCAGGTAAGGCAAGAGGGAAAAATAGATGGCAGGTAATCACCATCCAAACCACAATCACAACCAGCGAAACAAGCAGTTCAAACTTTTCTGAAAACACGAGGCACCTCCTGTCCATCAGGAAACCCGGCTTTGCACTTTTTCTTACCTAACGCTCATCATTATTTTCTTAAAAGCATTGCCGGCCAGCTTAATCTTTCAATCTCTTTATGCACATCATTATTGGTATTGTCTGAATATGGATTACTCCTGAAACAATCTGTTTCAACCGTATGCCAAAATTCTAGTCCTCTTCATCCATCTAATTCTTAACAAAAATCAAGTAACTCGTGTAAGTTATATACAAGATAAGTCTAAGACACAGGCGTTTAGGAGAGAAAAGCAATAGCGCCTGACAAAGAAGTGATAAAGCTAGGCATGGACATGTTGAGCTACCGCCTGACAAACGTGATACTTACGAGAAACAGCAATAAACCTTATTCAAATACAACACGTATGCAACAGATTTTTGTCTTTCCTACAGCAATGCTGTCAGCATTAAGAAAAGCATTTACGATGGAGGCTTGTCAGTATGACGGGGCATGACATTGAATAACCTTAAATTTCGTACATCTTGTGCCTGTATTGCCATTATTTTATTTGCTGTTTTTTTGCTTATCCTGAATTTTGAGCATCAGGCACAATTATTAATTACAGAATTTAACTCCCCTGCGCAGCGCAAAATATTAAAAGAAGTCCGGTCCGCCAATAAAGAATACAGCTTTGTTGAAAAAGCGATTCAGGATTATGAAACAAGCCCGGACACCTCCAATCTGCAAAATATAAAATTACAATTTCATGTTTTTTCTGAGCGCATCGAAAAATACCATAATGGCACATACGCAAGCCTATCTGAAAACAATAGACTATTTCAGGAAAATCTCCCTCCTTTGCTAAGATGGGTTGAAAAATATAAGAACATATTTAATAAAGAAGAAAAAATAAACATTAATGTACTGCAATCTTCAATGACTAAAGTAGCTCCGCATTTAAGAATAGTAGTAAACGCTTTAGATGAAAGAAATAATGAATTATTAGAAAAAACAAAGAAAAATTTTCATCCATGATTCAATCCAGGGTCTTACTGAATACCCTGCTGTTTTGCCTGATGCTTGGTTTTGCCCTGCTCGCTTTAAGAACCATCTGGCGCAATGAAAAAAACCTTGCCCAATTAAAAAATGCAGAACAAAAAGCACTGGCGGCCAGCGAGGCAAAAAGTTTGTTTTTAGCCAGCATCAGCCATGAAATGCGTACCCCTCTCACGACCATTCTGGGCTACACCGAGCTAATCAAAAATGCAGATATATTGCCCGAATTAGAAAGCAAATACCTGGATCACACTATTCATTCCAGCCGCCATTTACAAAGCCTGTTGGGCAATGTTTTGGATATGAGTAAAATCGAGGCAGGCCATATCTCCTACAACGAAGAAAATCTGAACCTGCGCGCTTTAATCATTGAAATTGAAGCCATATTTCAACCATTAGCACAAAAAAAAGGGCTGACACTCTCAATCGAAACCACTGATCCTATTCCGGAGTGCTTGTACTTTGACGGCGGTAAATGGCGGCAGATCATGCTGAACCTGCTCAGTAATGCCATTAAGTTTTCTGACTCAGGAAAAGTCAGTGTGTTTATTTCTATTGAGCAAATAAACGACGGGCCTTTCCATTTAAAAGCGGTGGTTAAAGATCAGGGAATGGGCATTGACAAGAGCGAATCAGATCTTATTTTTAAGCCTTTTGTTCAAACCCAAAGTGGTTTGAAAAAAGGGGGCACAGGCTTAGGATTGGTTTTAAGCAAGGAATACGCCCGCCATATGGGCGGTGATTTATCCTTTATCAGCAGCCGTGGTACAGGCAGTGAATTCACCGTCACCATACAGGTCAGGCAAGGAAAAAACACACCAGCAATGCCGGAATTTAACAAAGCCGATTTATCGCACCTGCATATCCTGCTAGTAGAAGACCAGGCGATCAATCGTGAATTAATGCGTTATATTCTGTGTGATGCTGGGGCGCATATTATTGAAGCAGAAAGCGGCTCGATTGCTCTCGATTTATTGCACAGAAACCCCCTGATTAATGCCCTGATTATAGATAGAAATATGCCGGAGCCTGATGGTTTACAAACCATGGCTTTAATGCGGGACAATGGATTTTTCTTACCCACTTTAATGGTGAGCGCAGGTTTACCCCCCAGTGAAGAAGATATGCAGCGGGTTGGATTAAAAGCATGGCTTAGCAAACCATTCCAGGCCCGCGATTTAGTGAATTCAATTTTCAGGGTTTACCACCATTTAAATGAACAGGCCCAGCCCGCTGGCCCCATTTCACACCCCTTACCCTTATTTAATCCGGCAGCCCGCTCACTGCTTGATTTCAGTGCGGAGCGTTTTTCATCTCTCTGTCAAAAAGGCCTGATCCGTATTGAAGAGCTATTGCATGAGCTAACAGAAAATAATTTTCAGCATAACCGCCTCATTGCTCATACAGGCAAAGGGATTGCATTACAAATTGGTGCTGAATCGATTGCTGCGCAGCTTGCTGATATTGAAAACACCCAAGGGCAATGTAAAGCAGATCAAATTTCAGAATTAAACATTTTATTAGTTAATACGCGTATGGCAATGCAGCATTGCCATTACAGCAGCCCATCTGATCAATCTGTTTCTTTATAATCCCATTATAATCTGTAAAAACACGATCCATGATTCATGGATTAAAAAGCTTAATTTTTATCTCACCCTGACTTGAGCCGGATCGCACCGATAAATCATTAATCACGCGATTCTTACCCGGGATCGCCTCCGCTCAGCTTTTTAATTCCATTTTACTTGCTATTGCTCAGCGATTAATTTAATCTTCAACTGACTTTTTCTGACAGCAATCAATTTAGCAATCTGATCTGCGTATTTATATTTTTAAATCCATAGATAAAAACCCCAATCCCGCTTTATCCGAATGCTCAGCATTCAGCATGGCTTGATCATTTAAAAGTAAGCAAAGGACAAATATGAAAGCAAAACACAGTGGCCCATCAGGTGCCTTTATTGGTGCATCTTGGCTCGCCCTCTTTATTGGAACGCTGACGTATTCAATCGGTCTCTGGAATGCCACTATGGCACTCAATGAAAAAGGCTATTACTTTACCCTGCTGTTATACGGCTTGTTTGCCGCTATTTCATTACAAAAGTCGGTACGTGACCGACTAGAAGATATCCCGGTCACCGGGCTTTATTTCGGGCTTTGCTGGGTTTCTATTGGTGCCGCCTTATTATTGCTTGCTGCAGGTTTATGGAATGCAACGCTTACCTCCAGCGAGAAAGGCTTTTATGCAATGTCGTACTTGCTAAGCCTGTTTGCATCGGTTGCCGTGCAAAAAAATGTACGGGATGTGGCTTTGTTAAAACCAGAGTTTGCAGAAACTGAATCAGCAGACCTCAATACTTTCAAATAAAAATTCCAAATAAAATTGCGGTGGCAGGCCTCAGTCACCGCAATTTTCCGCTTCAACATCAAGCTATAAACACTTATCTGAATCCATGCTGAAATTCGCGGCCTGCCTTGTACTGACTTTATTGATCAGCAACCCTTTGTATGCAGAAACAACCTTTCTTTCTGGTAAGCCGCTTGATATTCCGGCACCGGCAGCTTATCCGCCTGAATGGCGCTACCATTTGCAGGACGCGCCATTTTTTAACAGCAAAGTTTTTGTCATACAAGCTGGAAACCCGCAACACCCAAGCATTGTGCTGGTGCATGGCCTTGGAAACCAGGCCAGCCGGGACTGGCTAACTCAAATCCCTAGGCTCGCCCGTAACTATCATGTGGTGGCTTTTGATCTGCCAGGATTTGGCTTATCGGGCAATAATGTGGAACGGCTTTCACCTGCCCATTATGGCCAGCTGATTGATGCTTTAATTCAGCAATACACTGCGGATCAGCGCGTCATTTTAATTGGCCATTCTTTAGGCGCAGCAATCAGCTTACGCTATACCTACAATCACCCGGAAAAAGTCCACCATCTGGTACTGATTGATGCTGCAGGTATTTTGCAAAAAACGGTTTATTTAGATTATTTAAGCAAACTTAATTTTGAGCGGGCAGAAAGCAATTTACCCAATATGCTCATTAATTTTGCCACCCGCAAAGTGAACCGCTTACGCTCCAGCCTGATTGAAACAGCAGACGACGTACTGCCCGATCCAAGCAGCCTGCTACATCACTCCCCGGTCAGGGAGCATCTTTTTAAAAATATGCACACTTTTAATGCAGCGCTTTCCCTGCTGGATGAAGACTTTACTGAGGCCATCAGCCATACCCAAACCCCAACCGATATTTTCTGGGGAAAAAACGATCCTGTTGCCCCGCTCAGAACCGCTTATTTGCTTGCGGGCCGCATGCCCAATGCCCGTCTAAACCTGTTTGAGAACACCGCTCATGTACCTATGGCCGAGCGCCCTGATGAATTTGCCGAGCGGCTAAATAGTGCGCTCACGATTCCTATTCCGGAAAAAACCACCGCACCTGTAACCAGCAGCAGCCGGAATCATCTTTGCAATAAAAATAATAATCAGCGATTAACTGGTGCTTATGACCGCATTGAGCTGAACGGCTGCAAACAGGTGTACTTATATCATCTCAGCGCCCGCTCTTTGCTCATCAACGATTCCAGTGTGTGGCTGGATAATGTGCAGATCAGCAATCCAGACGCGGCGGTGATCATCAACCGCTCTCAGATTACTGCCACCAACAGCCGCATAGAGGGCCAGCCTGCGCTGTCTGTTGATTCTGGCAATCTGGATTTTGCAGGCGTCTCTGTTCACAGCCAGACGACTCCGATTCAGGTGCGCGGGCGCAGCAAATTGTATTTTTCAGTCAGTGATATGAATAAGGGCGGAATACAGCGCGTGCTGCATCAAAAAATCAATAGCACCGCAAAAGACTTTCAGGCACTGCCAGAGTAAGCATCGGGGCTATTCCAGATAACGGCGTCCGCCATAGCCGCTCACCCCCATCATCAGGCGCACCACGGCATGGCAAAGCCAGGGTAAAACCCGGTAAACCCAGCGATCCCGTTCAACATCGCTTTTTTTAATTTGTACTGCGTCCTCTTGCAATGCACGCATCAGATCGGCACGCAGCTCGCCGGCGAACTGCTTCTCACGTACAAAAACATTGGCTTCGCGAGCCAGAAGCAGGCTGAAAGGATCAATATTGCTTGAGCCAACCGTCGCCCAAACACCATCAATCGCCGCCACTTTGGCATGCATAAAGCCTTTTTGGTATTCGTAGATTTCGATGCCCGCACTTAAAAACTGCTGATAAAACCCCCGGCTGGCATAGTGCAGTAAAGCGTGATCCACCCTTCCCTGCACCAGCAATACCACATTCACACCGCGCTTAGCCGCATGAATCAGTGCATGACGTAAGCGATATCCGGGCAGGAAATATGCATTGGCCAAGATGATTTCGCTTTTAGCATGCAAAATAGCACGCAAATATTCGCGCTCTATATCACGCCGGTGACGTAGATTATCCCTGTACAGAAACGAGCCGCGAGCACGCCCCAGCGTCATCACAGACGGCCTAAGTGCGCTTTTTTTTGCCCAGTTCTGCTTAAGCTGCACCCATGCGGTATGCCGCCACAGATGATCCACCGATTCATGCACCTGAGCCACCAGCGGGCCCACCATACGCACCGCATAATCATAGCGCGGTGCCAGCTCTGGCTGCCCAGGCTCAAAATCAGACAGAATATTAATCCCGCCTATAAACGCTACATTGCCATCAATAACAGCCAGCTTTCGGTGCAGGCGGCGTAAACGCTGCCTGTCGAGCGAGAGTATTTTTACTTCTGGCCTGAAAAACAAAACCCTCACGCCTGATGCGGCCAGCTTCTTCTGCCAGAACAAAGGCAAATGCCCGGCTCCAAAGCCATCAATCTGTACGTTAACCCGCACACCGCGCAAAGCAGCCGCGATTAAAGCCTCCATCACCGCCGTCCCTACTTCATCGGCCTCGAATAAATAGCTTTCTAAAAAACTTCTTGTTGTGCCAGATTAATCGCATCGATCAGCGCAGGAAAATAATCCTGCCCGTTAAAAAGTAATTTAAAGCGATTTCCAGCCACATACATAAGTCAGCCTCATCTGCCTGTTTCACATTATTCAGCGCTACGGTGCACGCCATGGCCAAGCCCAAGGCCCAGCACAACAAGACCGCACTGAATCATCTTGTCAGTACGCCCCTGAAGCAAGACAAGATGCTCCGCTGTCCGTAGTTTGATTTTTATCCTAGATTTGACCGCACTTTTTCACGCCGTTCAAAAGCCACAAGGACAAGCATAAAATAACACCGCAACGACTCAGACCCGGCTGATCACTTACAGTTCAACACCCGCCGTCCCAAGCCCACCCTCATTACGGTGTAAGACGGTATAGAGTGGCGCATGATCCGACAAATCAGACCAGGGCACTCCGCCCAGCACATTGGCCACTTGCACCGTAAACCCCCGTAAATACACCCGATCCAGAGACAGGATAGGTAAGCGGGCAGGAAAGCTTTTAGCAGAAGTACCGTGCAAAGCATTAAAGGCCTCGATCAAACCCAGCTCGCGGGCAAAATGCAGGGTGGCCTCGCCGCGCCAATCATTAAAATCGCCAGCCAGCACCAGAGGCGCATGTTCAGGCACATCACTGAGTACCCGTTCGATCAGCATTTTGACTTGTTTACGCCTGTCCATTGCCCGCAAATTGAGGTGCACACAAAGCGCATGCAGTGGCTGATGCCAGCCCGGCACATCCAGCTCGCAGTGTAAGACGCCACGCTGCTCAAAACGGTGCAGGGTTAAATCATGATTATGCCAGCGCAAAATAGGGAACCGGGATAACAGTGCATTACCATGGTGCCCCAGCTTATAACGGGCATTTAAGCCATAAGCCACATGTAAATCGCCCGCCAGATATTCATGCTGCGGGGCAACTGGCCAGTTAGAAAAACGCTGTATTCGCTGGCTGTGCGCGCCTTGTACTTCCTGTAAAAAAATCAAATCTGGCGACAAAGCCTGCAAGGCCTCACGAACATCATGCACAACCAGCCGCTGGTTAAACAGCGACAGCCCCTTGTGAATATTGTAAGTAGCCACTTTTAAAGACAAATGATTATTCAAAGCAAAATCACCCACAGAGGCCATGAAAAAAGAGTTGTTTCAAGCCGCCCATTGCAGTTTTTAAAACCACAGGGACTTCTTTTAGCCTACCCCTAACATTACCAAAATGTAAGGAAATTGTACGAATGGCGTGCGACATCAACGACTTTCATCTCTTTTAAACTTCCAATAACTCATTCCAGCAAGTGGTATAACGCGGTGACCGCCACTGCTGATTCATGTTGCTGGCGTGGCTCATCAGCTCTGCTGCACTGCGCAGGGTATGCCTGCCAAAATGTTGATTGATTAAATCCAGAGCCGCCATCAGCTTTGCCCGCTGAGGGGGAGGACTATCGGCAAACAAATCCAGCTGTTGCTCTGATTCCCCCACTACGCCCGCCAGCATAACGCCTGCTTTTTGATACAAAGCGCCCTCCGTAAATAGTGTTTTTAAACCTGCCAGTGCTGCTTTTTGCAAGAGCAGGGTGTCATCTGTCGGCGCACTTAAAGGCAATACAACAGAGCGGTGCACGGGGGGATGGCTGTAATCAGAAGGCTGGCTGCGTACAAATAAAGTAAGCTGGCTGGCAAGAGACTGCTGTTGCCTAAGCTTAGTGGCCGCAGAAGAAATATGCAGTGCCAGTGCGGCCTGCACCTCGCTGAATAAACAGGTTTTACGGCCAAATGAACGGCTGACCAGAATATGCTGCCTTGCCGCCGGAAGATCTTCCAGCTCTAAGCAGGCTTCGCCATTAAGCTCTGCAATGGTTTGCCCCACTAAAATGCCATGACGGCGACGCAGCAATGCAGGCGACGCTTTTTTTAAATCATAAACCGTAGAGATGCCATCAAATTCTAATTTGCGGGCAAGCCGGCACCCTATCCCCCACACCTCTCCCACAGGCAACTTTTGCAAAATGGCATCCCAAGCCTGAGGCTCAGTTTCATAGAAATTAAACACCCCATTTTTAGCCCATGGCTGCATTTTTTTAGCCAGCATATTGCACAGCTTTGCCAGTGTTTTACTAGGTGCAAGCCCTACACAAACAGGAATGCCCGTGCGCTGCTTAATATCATTTTTTAGCGTATGACAATACGCCGTCACCCTGCTGAAACCCGTTAAATCCAGAAAGCTTTCATCGATAGAATAGATTTCTTGCAAGGGAGAGTAACGCCCAAGGATAGACATCACCCGGCGGCTTAAATCGCCATATAAAGCGTAATTACTGGAAAGTACCACGACGCCATGCTGTGCAATTAAATCCCTGATCTGAAACAAAGGCACGCCCATAGGAATACCCAGCGCCTTGCTTTCATTGCTGCGGGCCACCACGCAGCCATCGTTATTTGACAGCACGACGATGGGCCGTTGATTTAAAGCGGGCCGAAATACCCGCTCGCAAGACGCATAAAAATTATTGCAATCCACAAGCGCAATTTGCCGCTGCATTACACACGCCTCGCAAGACCTGTGAGCACGCCAAACAGCGAAAGCTCCTGCTCTGGCCGCACAAAAATGGGCTGATATGCCGGATTTTCCGGCTGCAAGATTACCTGCTGCCCGCGCAAAATCAGCCTCTTCAAAGTGAATTCACCATCTAGAGCGGCAACAACAATATCGCCAGATACCGCCTGGCGGCCCCGGTCCACAATCAGCCAGTCTCCTGCACAAATATGCGCATCAATCATCGAATCCCCCTTGCAGCGCAGCAAAACGGTTGATTCCTTATCCTGAATAAGGTGCTGATCAAGGCTGAGATACTCTTCTAAATATCCCTCTGCAGGGCTGGGAAAACCAGCAGCAATCGGGGTACTGCTATAAGGCAGGTAAACAGGCACGCAGCCTGCTGCTGGCAAGCGGGCCCCCTGAGTAGTATAAAAATCCGACATGGGCAATACCAATATAGAACGATCGTTCTATATTGGGCGTAAATATATCGCCGGTAAAGATAAAAATGACAAACGCCTCAAAAAAGCCTCCATGGATGCGCCCTCTCTTCGTAAAGATGCGCTGGCCATGCATTTGATCCAAATCAAACCCCAGCCAATCGCTTCGGACTATCCCCTTAAATAATGAACTTATCCCGCATTGGCACGGCCATACAAGAATATGAAACAAGGAGCACCGCATGGAAAAGATCATTTCAAGCCCAGGCAAATACATCCAGGGCAAAGGCGTACTGGCTTCTTTGGCTAAATACAGCCTGCAACTGGGCGATACAGCGCTGATTATGAGTGGTGGCATGGTAAAGAGCATCGTCACCCCTATCATCAGCAAGAGTTTTAGCGATGCGCACGCCGCGTTTTATATGGAAACCTTTGAAGGCGAATGTTGCCGTACAGAAATTGATCGCCTTGTCGCCATCTGTAAAGCAAAGCAGATTAAAGTGGTGATTGGCGTGGGCGGTGGCAAAACACTGGATACCGCGAAAGCCGTGGCTTATTACCATCAAGTGCCAGTTGTGATTGCGCCAACCATTGCCTCTACCGATGCGCCCACCAGCGCCTTATCGGTGATTTACACCGAGGCAGGGCAATTTGAATCTTATTTAATGCTGCCCAAAAATCCTGATGTAGTGCTGATCGACAGCCAAATCGTTGCCCGGGCCCCGGCCCGCCTGATTGTGGCAGGGATGGGGGATGCACTGGCCACCTATTTTGAAGCCCGCGCCAATGGGTGCTCTGGCAATCCAGCCATGTCTGGCGGCATCCCTACCCTGTCGGCGCTGGCGCTAGCCGAGCTTTGCTATAAAACGTTGCTGAAAGATGGCCTGAAAGCCAAATTAGCGGTCGAAAGCCAAGTAGTTACGCAGGCAGTAGAAAATATCATTGAAGCCAATACTTACTTAAGTGGCATTGGTTTTGAAAGTGGCGGATTAGCGGCTGCCCACGCCGTGCATAATGGCCTGACTTTACTCAGCGAATGCCATCATTTATTTCACGGCGAAAAAGTCGCTTTCGGCACGCTGGTGCAATTGGCTTTAGAAAACGCCCCCTTAGAAGAAATCAATCAAGTACTAGCTTTCTGCCACAGCGTGGGCCTGCCCACCTGCCTCGCTGATCTGGGCGCAGGCGATGTCAGCAAAGAAGCACTGATGGCCGTCGCCAAAGCAGCTTGTGCTGCAGGTGAAACCATACACAATATGCCGTTTAAAGTAGACGCCGATGCGGTGTATGGGGCAATTTTAGTTGCAGATCAATTAGGCAAGCGGGTTTAACACCATCCTGCCAGTGAAATGCCCCGTCACTCAGCAGCAGTTTTTGCCGTAAATCCGTTTTAGGCGGATTTTTGCGGCAAAAGCCGCTTCTCTAAAAACATTTGTTACTGTTTTTACCTGAATTAGCGAGGATAAGTTTTAATTAACTTAGCGCTAAAAAAACAGATCGCTGAATTAAAATACAAATTACCATTTTTAATTAAAACACATCTTCATTTGCCATTTAAAAGGACTTGCCGCTGCTTCCCTTGCTCTATACACCATCACCGTTTATTCAGGGTAAAACCAGCCCCACTTTGCCCATAAACAATCAAGCAGCAATGACCTGTTTACCCCCTGCAAGGTGCTGAAGAAACCTCTGCTCGAATCAAAGCCCCTTGATCGACACACAATTAAATCAATCACCTACAAGTGTCTAATGTGCGAAAGAAGTATTTGTGCAGAGGTTCCTTAAGCACACCAATGCGGCCAGAAATTACTGCTATATTGATTCAAAAGGGGGCGGGCCTTGCGTGATTTTCTCACCATTTTTCTCTTTATCATCTCAGCGGCCAGCGCACAATGCGCTGAGGTACGTGTTCGGATCGCCAGTGGCGAGTTTCAGCCCTATCTATCTGAATCGCTGCAGGATGAAGGATTTATCAGCAAAATAATCAGAGAAGCATTCAGGCAGGAAAAGGTGGCGGTATCTATCGCTTATTACCCATGGAAAAGATCATACGATATGGTCAAAAAGGGCGAGGCAGACCTCACCCCTTATTGGGTTAAAACACCGGAGCGCAGCCAGCTTTTTATTTTCAGCGATCCGATTGATGTTGTTCAGTATGGTTTTTTTTATTTAAAAGATAAAAAAATAACGCAACTGGATTTGAGTAGTTTAAATAATTACAAAGTAGGCGTAAGTATTGGCTACAGCTATGGTGCCGCCTTTGATACCGCCAGAAAAAAACAGCAATTTATATGTGATGAAGCCCCCAGCGATGAAATCAATATCAAAAAATTAATTGCCAAACGAATTGACTTATTTACTGCAGATAAAACACTGGGACAATACCTTATCTCTACCACACTCCCCCCTAAAGATGCAGAAAGAATCACCTTCTTCCCCAAAAACTTTGCCGAAGAGCCTGTTTATTTGTTAATTTCTAAAAAAACGCCCAATGGCGCAGAAATTGCCGATAAATTTAATAAAGGCCTTAAAAAATTAAAACAGAGCGGCGAGTATCAGCGCATCATGCAAGAAGCAAAAAATCAATAAAAAGGGGCTTTGTTTTACTCAAAACCCCTTTTTATTTACATTAAATCTTTTGCCAAGTTTTTAATCAGCTGCCAGGCCTCCCAAACATGCCGCTCATTCACTTCAGTTTGGCCAATCACCATTCTGAGAGCCAGCTGATGGTTGATTTTGGTATGCGTCATAAACACTTTGCCACTGGCATTGATGCGGCGCAGCAGCTCCATATTAATCTCGTCACTGGCTTTTAAACGAAAGCAGAGCAAATTAAAATGCCGCTGAGCAAGCACTTCAAAATGAGGCTCTTGCCTTAGCCACTGCTCCAGCCTGGCGCTTAAATCAAGGTGATGCGTCACTAAATCCCTTAAACCGTTTGTGCCGTACCAGCGCAGCACAAACCAAAGTTTTAAAGCCCTGAATCGCCGCCCAAGGCCCACACCCCAATTCATAAAATGAGTCTGACCGGTGCTATTGGGGGATTTCAGATATTCAGGAATCAGGCCCAGCGTAAAGGTTTTAAGCAGGCTTTCTTTATCGCGAATAAAAAACGCTGAGCAATCAAAATTGCAAAGCAGCCATTTATGCGGATTCACCACCATGCTATCGGCCTCGGTATACCCTGCCGCGAGTTGCCGCACCTCGGGCAACATCAGCGCCGATCCGGCATAGGCTGCATCGATATGAAACCAGATTTGCTGTGCCTTGGCGATTTTGGCCATCGCAGCAAGATCATCAACGGCCGTGCTGCCTGTCGTCCCCAAGGCGCCCACCATAAAAAACGGCGTAAACCCTTGCTCAATATCCTCAGCAATGGCTTGTTGCAAGAGATCAATGCGGATAGATTGATGCTCGTCTACAGGGATTTTTCTTAGGTTTTGCTGGCCGATACCGGCAATTTTGATCGCTTTTTCAATAGAGGTATGTGCTTCAGACGAGCAATACGCGCTTAATTTATACCCTGCCACACCCGTTTGATTTACTTCAAACTGTGTCGCTTTTTCCCTGGCCACCAAGAGCGCAATCAGGGTAGAGCTGGATGCGGAATCCTGAATTACACCCGAAAAAGCCTCAGGCAAGCCCCATAAATCACGCAGCCATTCCATCATTCTGATTTCTAATTCTGTAGCTGCAGGTGAGGTGAGCCAGCTCATGCACTGCACCCCCAGGCTGGCCACCAGCATTTCGGCCAATACAGAAGGCGGGCTGGTATTAGAAGGGAAATACCCCATAAACTGCGGGTGCTGCCAATGCGTTATCCCCGGCACAATAATCTTTTTAAAATCGGCAAAAATCTCAGAGAAATGCTCGGCATTTTTGGGCGCAAAATCAGGGATCTGCTGCAAAATCTCGCCGCCTTTTAATGCGGTCACGACCGGATAATCAGCAACATTCTGCTGATATGCATTCATCCATTCACTGACATCGGCCAGCGCCTGTTTAAAGTCTTGTTGCATCATATCGCCCCTAATTCCAAAGCAGGAGTGATTTTTCCTGCTGATAGCCGATAAACATTTGCGTTGTGATTCTGTCTTCACCCAAAAATGCGCCAATGGCATGCGGTTTACGGCAGTTAAAAATAAGCAAATCACCCTGGCTGGGTTTTATTTTTACCGGATCAGGTAATTGGGCCCGCCATTGCTCCGGGGCTTGGGTCAAAGGGGTCAGTGCAGGGATATCCCATATTTCCAATTCACCGCCTGCATCCGGCACTTTTAAATAAATATTGGCGGCAAGCTGGGCATCTAATTGAGCATATTCAGGAGGTAATGCATCAAAGTGCGGCTCTGATGCACTTAAATAGGATTGCTCTGCCCTGCTGATGCGCACAATTCCGGCCAGCATTTTTTTATGCTCAAAATGGGCAACGGTTGCCCCCGGTATAAACAACTCATCTAATTCCAGTCGCAATTTATCAATGGGCGATAAAAAGTGCTCACAATACCCGCGTAACCGTTCAATTTGCACACTGGCATTGCGATAGTATTCATGGATGGCTTCAGGATTAGCGGTATTGTAAGTGCTATTAAACGGAATCCCGATACGATCAACACCAAAATACTTTTGCAGCAGTTTTTCATCTTCAATCACTTCATGGGTATAGGGATCTATATCCTGGCTGCTCAATATATTATGACTGAGTAAATTGCATAAATGCGCCGGGTAATAGCCTTCTATACGGACAACAGCAATTTCATCATGAATCAGTTCATCAATTAAATCTGCCGATAACTTCTTTGCAACTCTGACTATTCTTTGCCCCATAAGACACTGCTCCCATGTATTGAAATACGAAGTCGCTTTAAAAAAGTGGATAACCACGCTCTGTCAGTAAGAAGAAAAACCCGCCATGAGCTATGCGGAGACTAGCACGCACAACTTAAATTAGTAATAAGAATCATTGTTATTAAAAGCGCTAAAGAAATAACCGATTCACCCATTCATTTGACATATGCATTACGCATAACTGACTACTTAGGGAGAAGCCCCAGTAATCAAAGTGTTGCATTGTGCTTAACAATGGTCCCCCTTTGATCTATTTCGCATTTCAGATGCGTCAGGAGAGAACACCATGCAAGAATGGGTGAATGCGATAAACAGCTGGATCTGGAGCTCTGCCCTGATCTATTTGTGCCTGGGCGTGGGGCTGTATTTTTCGATTCGCACCCGCTTTATGCAAGTTCGCCATATCCGCGAAATGATTCGACTGATGTTCAAAGGCAAAGCCTCTGCTGCCGGTGTTTCGTCGTTTCAGGCGCTGTCTCTCTCGCTTTCCGGCCGGGTAGGCACAGGGAATATTGCAGGCGTCGCCACCGCCATCTCTTTTGGCGGGCCGGGTGCTATCTTCTGGATGTGGGTAGTGGCATTCTTAGGCGCCAGCACGGCCTATATTGAATCGGTGCTCGGGCAGATTTATCACGAAAAACACGAAGGCCAGTACCGGGGCGGCCCCGCTTTTTATATTGAAAAAGGCCTAGGCTGGAAATGGTATTCCATGCTGTTTGCCTGTGTCACCGTCATTGCCTGCGGGGTACTGATGCCTGGCGTGCAAGCCAATGGGATTGCTGCTGGCTTAAAAACGGCTTTTGGGTTGAGCCCCGAAGTCACTGGTGCAATCGTGGTGCTATTACTCGGCATGATTATTTTTGGCGGCGTAAAACGCATTGCCAATGTAGCGCAAGTGGTGGTGCCCTTTATGGCGCTGGGCTATATCCTGATTGCCTTTGTGGTGATTCTGCTCAATATTCAGCAATTACCCGATGTCTTTATGCTGATTGTCCGCTCTGCTTTTGGTACCGAGGCGGGCATGGGGGCCATGCTGGGGCTGGCGATTCAATGGGGGGTAAAACGCGGTATTTATTCAAATGAAGCGGGCCAAGGTACCGGGCCGCATGCCGCCGCTGCCGCTGAAGTTAAACACCCCGCCCAGCAAGGCTTGGTGCAAGCGTTTTCGGTCTATATCGATACGCTTTTTGTCTGCTCTGCCACAGCCTTTATGATTTTAATTACCGGCAAATACAATGTAGTGGCCCCCGATGGGCAGGCTATTTTCACTGGCCTAGCAGGCATGACGGCAGGAAGCGATTTTACTCAGGCCGCGGTAGAGCAAGCCCTACCGGGCTTTGGCTCCATGTTTGTCGGCATTGCCCTGTTCTTTTTCGCCTTCACCACGATTTTGGCTTACTACTATATTGCCGAAACAAATGTCGCCTTTTTAGCACGAAAAACCCCTTCAGCCGGACTATTTTTTGTTTTAAAAATAGCCATTCTCGCCGTATCGTTTTATGGCTGCATCCGAACAGCAGAGCTGGCATGGGGCTTGGGCGATATGGGGGTTGGGCTGATGGCTTGGCTGAATATCATCGCCATTTTAGCGTTACAAAAACCGGCACTGGCCACGCTAAAAGACTACGAGCAACAGCTCAGCCTTAAGCAAGATCCGGTATTTAACCCAAGGGCTATGAGGCTGAATGTTGCTAAGCATTGGCATGCTAAGCACTCAGAATCTGAAGCAATACCCGAAGCGCCCAAAGCTTAGTCATAAAAAACCGACCCTGTGCTTAGGGTCGGTTTTTAAACCGGCGAGGGAAAACCCACAAATCAACTTAGCGCAGTACCGTCGCCAAAGCATGTACACACACAGCAATATTTTCACGTCGTGCGCCATACCCCATCAGGCCAAACCGCCATGCTTTACCAGCCAGCGCGCCTAGGCCTGCGCCAATTTCAAGGTTGTAATCTTCCAGCAGCACCTTGCGCACCGCAGCATCATCAATGCCTGCAGGAATATGCACGGTATTGAGCTGAGGCAGGCGGTAAGCTTCTTCCACTACAAATTCCAGCCCCAAAGATTCCAGACCATGGCGCAGCAGCTGATGCATATCACGGTGGCGCTGCCATGCTTTTTCTAAGCCTTCATTCGCCAGCAAGCGCAAAGATTCATGCAAGGCATACAGCGTATTCACCGGCGCGGTGTGGTGATAGCTGCGCTTTGCGCCTCCTGTGGCATCGCCCCAATAGCCCATCACCAAGCTTTGATCTAAAAACCAGCTTTGTACCGGCGTTTTGCGTGCTTTTAATTTAGCCACGGCCGCATCAGAGAAAGACAGCGGCGAGAGGCCAGGCACGCAGGATAAACACTTCTGGCTACCTGAATACACCGCATCAATACCCCAATCATCCACGCGCAGCTCAACACCACCAAGGGAAGTCACCGCATCCACAATCGTCAGGCAATCGTATTTTTTAGCCAGTGCACAGAGCGTTTTGGCATCAGACAAAGCCCCTGTGGAGGTTTCTGCATGCACAAAGGCGAGGAACTTGGCTTCTGGATGAGCTTTGAGTGCATCTTCTACTTGCTGCGGATTAACCGGCTCGCCCCATGCGTTATCTACCAGTACGGCAATTGCGCCTAGGCGCTCAACATTCTGGCGCATACGCTCGCCAAATACGCCGTTGCGGCAAACGATGACGGTTTCACCCGGCTCAACCAGATTCACAAAACACGCTTCCATCCCTGCAGAACCTGGCGCTGAAACCGCCATGGTGACTGAGTTTTGGGTCTGAAATGCGTATTGCAGCAGCGTTTTAATCTCGTCCATCATGCCCACAAACAGCGGGTCTAAATGGCCCACGGTGGGTTTGGACAATGCCGCCAGCACAGAAGGATAAATATCAGAGGGCCCCGGCCCCATCAAAATACGATGCGGAGGGAAAAAAGGCATAATCATCGGTGGCGTAAGCATGGAAGTCTCCGTAGTGAGTCATTGCATTATCGGACTTTTTAGTCCGACTTACGGCGGTGGAAAACACTTATGTTGCTGCAGTGCAAAAAGACCATCCTGATTAAACGAGGTTTTAAGCAGACTGTCATCCGGTGAGCGTACACTTACACTGTCTTTACTGAAGATGCCTCTTATTCAAACTCCGTATCAAAACCATAAGGGGGGCTGCGTCTTGTGCTGCGCAGTATTAAGCCGCAGTTTTACCCCAGCACTGCAGATTAAGGGAACTTATAGATTTGGTGAGCGTCTGCCCGTTTGGCGGGATGACCGCACACTTCTTAGTGTGTCTGAATATGGGCTGATACGGCTTGATCCGCTCCAAAAGTAAGCGACAACGCCCCTGCAAAGAGAACCCCTCCGAGGATAGCGAATGCTAAACAATCAGGAAATCAGGTTTTATCTGGAACGAATCAATTACTCCGGTAGCATTGCCGCCGATCTGCCTACGCTCAACGCCCTGCATCAAGCCCATATGCGGCATATTCCTTTTGAAAATCTAGATATTCACTTGGGTATTGCGATTGATTTAAGCCTTCCCGCCCTGTTTGATAAAATCATATTAAAAAAGCGGGGTGGATTTTGTTATGAGCTGAATTATCTGTTTCTTGCCCTGCTTTCATCGCTGGGCTTTAGCACCCGGCTGATTTCGGCCCAAGTATTTAATGGCAAAAGCTATGGACCAGCATTCGATCATCTGCTTCTGCTAATTGCCCTAGATCAACAGCAATATATTGCCGATATTGGTTTTGGCGATTCATTTCAAACGCCTTTACTTGTTCACGCGCAAAAAAATAACAATGCGGCTTACCAGATCGTGCAAAGCGATCAGATTTATACCGTGATGCAGAAAAAAAATAATCATGAATATAAACCGCAATACCAATTCACATTAAATGCATATGGCATTAGCGATTTTGCAGAGATGTGTATTTATCAGCAAACCTCCCCTGCTTCACATTTTACGCAAAAATCAGTTTGCTCAATCGCAACGGCTGAGGGGCGCAATACCATTTCAAATGATTGCGTCATTCAAAGTAAAAATGGCCACCGCACACTGCACCATATCGAAGACACAGCAGAATATCGCCAGTGCTTACTGCAACTATTTCAAATGCAGCTTCCCAGCAATGCAACGGTTGCTGCCCTGCTGGCCCCCCGAAAAGTCAGCAGCTAGGTGGGTAATTAACATTGCACCTTAAACCGAATCCAGCCCCATGCCGCTGCATTGAACAGCACACTGGCCCTGAATCATCTTCATCCGTTGATGATCTACAGAGATCACGCCACGCTTCTGCTAAATGAACACGAAAAGCGCAATCATCTGGCAACGTTTCGCTATGGCAGCGGCGCTTTTCCAAACCAACAACAGCGATCACGCAACAAAAACCCAACCTTACACCGCAAAAGAGTGAATTTTCGCAGCAAAGAATTGATTCCAGCCTTGAGGCTAAAAGATAGCCCACTTCATACTTAAAACAGCAGACAGACAACCTAAAGCTTTAAGCTAAAGTGCCGATGCATTAGTCCTGAGGCAAGCTTAGCCAAAACTTCAGGATTGGCCTTGCAAATCATCAACACCAATGTGGCCGCGCTGATGGTGCAGCGCAATCTGGAAAAAACACAAACGGCGCTGAATACCTCTCTCCAGCGTTTATCATCCGGCCTGCGTATCAATAGCGCCAAAGATGATCCGGCGGGGCTATTAATTTCTGAAAGAATGAGCGCCAAAATTCGGGGCTTAACGCAGGCCAAGCGTAATGCCAGCGATGCCATTTCGATGGCGCAAACCGGCGAAGGTGCGCTCACCCAGCTGATCGATATTTTGCAGCGTATCCGGGAGCTAGCGGTGCAATCGGCCAATGCCAGCAACTCGGCATCGGATCGGCGGGCGATGAATACCGAAGTCACTCAGCTCGTCGACGAGCTAGGCCGCATTGCCCAAGACACCGAATTTAACAGCCAAAAGTTGTTCGATGGCTCGTCCTCCCTCATGTCTTATCAGATTGGCCCCAATGCCGGGAACACCCTGAGCACCCGTTTAACTAATCTGCGCACAGATCAGTACGGTGCTTACACCATTGGCAGCCGCACGCCCGCATGGAGCGAGGCCAGCACCGGCACGCTCAACTACACCGATGGCATGGCAGGTACGATCAGCACCGTCAGTGGCGCGGTATTTAGCAGTGGCACGCTGCAACTCAACGGCCATAGCATCCGCTTAAATGAGGCCGATTCTGCCCGAACTATCGCGGCCAAAATCAATCTGGCCAACACCGGCGTGATTGCCAGCGCCCGTACTGAAACGATTTTATCGCTGGGTTCGGGCAGCTATGCATTAACCGTGGCATCCAAATCCAATAACTTTAGTGCCGTTAATTTTAATGTGGTGGATGAAAACAATAATGGCGTTATTGATCGCGATGAATACGCCAGCGCCATCAGCGCCTTTAATGCTAAATCATCGAAGACGGGCGTTCTGGCTCAGCTGATTGATTTTAAAAACGCCAGCGGCAATGCGGCATGGGGAATTAAATTAAATAACAGCGATGGCAATCATATTGTACTGGCATCCAACTCAGGTGCGGCTAGCGGCTTTGGCGGCACAGTTTCTGTCTGGAATAACGACCCTGCTACATCATTGGGTAACAGCCCGCGCATGACGGAATCCTTACTTGGCAGCCCACCCTACAACTTATCCAGCTCAGGCAGCATCAGCTTCGCCGGCCAGGTGGCTTTAAACAGCAACACGGCTTATTCCTTACAGACAGACAGCACGCTATCAATCAGAAATGGCGTCTTTTATAACGGCGGCAGCAGCGGCACACTGCCCCCCGCCAACATACTCAGCCCCCGACTAAGCGCAGTTTCCAGCATGGATGTCTCTACCGTCCACAACGCAACTATGGCGATGATAATTGCAGACAAAGCCCTAGATACACTCAATCAGCAGCGCTCCAGTCTTGGCGCATTTCAAAACCGTATCGCCTTTACCATTGCTTATATCGATAACAGCATAGAAACCACCAGCGCCGCCCGCAGCCGGATCAGAGATGCCGATATGGCCGCAGAAATCGCTGCTTTTACCCGCTCGCAAATACTGATGCAGGTTGGCAACGCCATGCTAGCGGCTGCCAATGCCGTACCAAATTTAATCCTGAGTTTATTGAAAAGCTTATAAGCACACCATGTGGCTACCACTCAAACCTAGATGATTTCTAAAAAGTGCGCCTCTTCATTTAGAAACAACGGATTCATATCAGCGCTTGGCCCTGCGCAAGTATTAAACATATTACGAAATAGCATGGTTATACGTCAGTTTAAAAATGGAGTGACCAACAACGGTACTTATACCGCCTGACGCTTTAATTTCTTCAGAAATATAAAGTGCAATATAAAACGCTATACTGAATGCTGATCATGCCTCAGAGATTAAAACAAGCAGATTACAAAACAGAACCATCCGCAGCTGAGGGAAATTTCATGAAACAAACAGAACAGACTCTGCTTGAACAAATGCGGATCACTGATTTTGATATTGCCAATCGAAAAGAGTTACTTTCTCTGAATGAAGACGACTTCAAAACATTACAAAATTTTCGCCCTGTGATTGAAAGTAAAATTGATGTACTGGTGGATAAATTTTACCAATTGCAAACCAATGTGGCTGAGATTTCATTATTAATTGGCGACGCAGATACATTGGGACGCCTGCGCACGGCACAACGCCGCTATGTACTGGATTTATTCAGTGGGCTTTATGATTTGGAATATGTAAATAATCGTTTACGCATTGGCTTGGTTCATAAACGCATAGGCGTAGAGCCTAAACTCTATCTTTCTGCCATCAGCACCCTGAAAGCGCTGCTTCATGATGTGATTTACACATCACTCACGGAGGAAGCAGAGCGTCGTGCCACGCTAACAGCATTATCCAAACTCTTTTTATTTGATATTACCCTAGTCTTTGAAACTTACATCCGCAGTTTGGTTTCAGAAATTGAAATTTCAAGGGAAAAATCCGAATCCTACGCCAGCATTTTGGAAGAAAAAGTAAGGGATCGCACCTGTCAACTCGAAGAAATGAGCCGAACCGATCCTCTGACTGGCTTACTTAATGTACGCGGTCTTACAGAAACGCTGACTCGAATTCTGCGCTCTGCACAGCGCCGCGCAGAGCCCGTTTCCATTGTCTACCTAGATATCAATGACTTTAAACTGATTAATGACAATAAAGGCCATCAATATGGTGATGAAGTCTTACGCGCAGTTGGCCATGCTATCAGCGCCATTGCGCGAATGGAGGACTGCTGCTTTCGATATGGAGGGGATGAGTTTTGCTTAATTTTGCCCAATTGCTTCTTACAGCAAGCAACCGATACTTATGTTCATCGCTTAAACGGCGAAATTAACCAGCGCTTAGACAAAATCACACTCAGTGCAGGCATTGTGCAGGCGGGGCCCGTATCCTACGAAGAGCCGGAGATGCTCATTCGTATCGCCGACGACAGAATGTACCAAGCAAAAAAAGAATTTAAAACTCAACACTCTTTATAAAACAGCCCAGAATGAAATATAAGTAAATCATCATAAAGATTAATCAATCACAAATAAGCCATCTCAAACAGCGTATTGGCCCTATTCTTTTTATTTAACAGTGTATTTATCAAGCCGATTATTTTTTCTTACATCAAAATCTTACTTCCTTAAATGCAGACCCATCACCATCCCTATGTCATACTCCTTGAAACGCACATTTTAAATTCAGCAAAATCAATTCAATCCATTTTCGCCACACCCCCCAGCCTCAACACACCGTGATCCACATCATAAAAATGACTTTCCCTCGTTTTAATTGTTAACAATTAACAAAACAGCTAAAAACCTGGCCGCCGCCAATTAAAAACAAGCGCAATTCGCCACATTTCTTGATATCGCGCACACTCTTTATCAAATCCCTATTTTATGATTGCTCTGACATAAACACCTGCGGATGCCGACCATGCTCGACCTCTCAACCTTTTTCCTTGGACGCCCCCTGACCGCACCGCTCATGAACGCGTCTGGCGTTTGGTGCAATGTAAACAGTCAGCTTCATGCGCTCGCAGAAAGTGAAGCTGGCGCAATGGTTACTAAAAGCTGCACCTTATTGCGCCGTGATGGCAACCCTGAGCCCCGCTACCATACTCTGACCATGGGCAGCATTAACTCTATGGGGCTGCCCAATGAAGGGCATCAATATTATCTGGATTATGCCGAGCGGCATGATTATGAAAATAAACCACTCTTTTTTTCTGTGGCCGGATTAACGCTGGATGACAATTTAACGATTGTTGCGCAAATACAAGATGCCTATACCCCCGCATTATTAGAGCTAAATTTAAGCTGCCCTAATGTGCCAGGCAAGGCGCAAATAGCCTACGACTTTGATGCACTTGATGTGGTTCTGGCAGAAATCAGCTCGGCTTATTCACGCCCATTTGGGGTAAAACTTCCACCGTATTTTGATATCGCGCATTTTGATGAAGTGGCCGATATCCTGAACCGTTATGAAAAAGTCAATTTCATTACCTGCATTAATTCAATTGGTAATGGCCTGATGATTGATATGGAAAGCGAAACCGTACTGATCAAACCCAAACAAGGCTTTGGTGGTATCGGCGGTGAATACGTTTTACCAACGGCACTGGCCAATGTAAACGCGTTTTACCAACGCTGCCCTAAAAAATCAATTATTGGCTGCGGGGGTGTCAATACCGGTGAACATGTCTTTATGCATTTATTAGCGGGTGCCAGCATTGTGCAGATAGGCACCGCTCTGTATGAGCAGGGACCAGAAATTTTTGAACGCCTGAAAGCCGAGCTGGCCCTGATCATGCAAGAAAAGGGATACAAAACAATCCGGGAATTTCAGGGAAAATTAAAGACACTTTAAACGTCCATGTAGTAGATTTCCCTATCAGGTATTCTATCCATATACGCTTGCCTCTTTACCAGAGCATCATCATCAACCACTGTAAATCTGCAGTAACTTATCAATGGGTCAGCGCAGTCAAACACTTGGCTGCGCCCCAGTCTGGAGAAAGGCATGCTTAATCAATGCGTTAAAACGGGTCTTACCCTTACCCTTATTTGTGCCGCTTTTACTGCCAATGCAGCAGACAAACTTCCCAATGTCATGATCCTTGCAACAGGCGGCACCATCGCAGGTACGGGTGCAACCAGCACCACAACTGTGGGTTACACCGCAGCTAAAATTGGTGTGGAACGCCTGATTGAAGCCGTGCCAGAATTACAAAAAGTAGCGCAGGTAAAAGGCGAGCAAGTTTTCCAGATCGCCAGCGAAAACATGAGCAATGAGCACTGGCTGAAGCTTGCCAAGCGCGTAAATGAAGTACTGAAAAAATCCGATGTAGACGGCGTGGTCATTACCCACGGCACCGATACCATCGAAGAAACGGCTTATTTTCTGAACTTAGTTGTTAAAAGCAAAAAACCTGTGGTGATCGTGGGTGCAATGCGCCCTGCCACAGCGATCAGCGCAGATGGCCCGATCAATCTTTATAATGCAGTGGCACTGGCAGGCAGCAAAGAAGCCGTTGGCCAGGGTGTCTTGGTATCCTTGAATGACGAAATTCAAGGCGCACGCGATGTCACCAAAACCAACACCATGACAGGCAATACCTTCAGAGCACCAGAGCTTGGCAGCCTAGGCTATATGGTATCGGGCCAGGCTAAGTTTTACCGTAGCAGCACCCGTAAGCACACCAGCGAAACCGAATTCGATGTAAGTAAGTTAGAAACACTGCCTGCCGTGGATATTGCTTACGGCTCAGCCAATGCCAACACCCTTGCAATTGATGCCTTTGCCGCTGCTGGCGACGTGGGTATTGTTTATGCAGGCACAGGAGATGGCAGCTTATCCACTCCGGTTCGCACCCGTCTAACCGAGCTGCGTCAAAAAGGCATCCACATTAATCGCTCATCTCGCGTGGGCAATGGCCCGACTGTACGTGGCGGCGAAAATGACGATGACAAAACCGATTTCACCGTATCGGATACCCTCACCCCGCAAAAAGCCCGCATCCTGCTAATGCTGGCGCTGACTAAAACCAAAGATAGTAAAGAAATTCAACGCATGTTTTACACCTACTAAGCAAATAGCCTCCGCTGCATTTCATGCAGCGAAGCTTATTTCTAAGTATAAAAATGCGGCCTTCAAGGCCGCATTTTTTATGGGCAAGAAATAAAAACCATCCACTTTTAAAATGACAGATTAAATAAACCGGCATGATGCACTAAGATCAATCAGGACAACGACTGAGGGTGCTACCATGATCAGAATGCGATTTAAAATAGGCCTGCTTGCAATAGGATTAGCAGCAGGATCAGCCTTTGCCTGTAATGGCACAATCACACCGGACAGCTTGCCGATCAACAACCCTGATATCCATGGTGTGGCGGTTTTTTTGCCCGAAATTTTAGAAAATGCAGAGACCGGCCCATTCCCTGATTTATTAAAAACCATCAATAAATATTATCCAGAAGGCAAGATCAGCATCAGCATTGAGCCGGTGAAACGATTTTATCTTGATACCAACAATAAAAATGCCGACTTTCGATTCCCAATTATGAAAATCAGCGAAGGCGCAGATAACTTTACGCCCTATCAGTTTTCAAAAGAAATGCTAGGAAAAGTCAGCTTTGTGCTTTATACATTCGGCAAAAAACCACTGACCAAAGAAGATATTTTAAAAGTAGCCAATCTCGCCAAATATTCAATTGAAGCGCCCCCCGTGAATTGGGGATTCCCAACGAAAAGCGTCGTTAATTTAGAACAATCTCTCAAAAAACTAAATGCCGGGCGAATTGATTCACTCATCTGGGCGCAGGAAGAAGCAGATTACATTATTAAAAAATTCAAACTCAATCAAATCCACCGCGCCCATTTTGATGATTATCCAGATGTACTGTTTTTATCCTGCAATCAGCGGGGCGATTTTGTAAACAATGCAATAAGCAAAGCCATCGCCGCCGCTCGTGCCAGTGGTGAATTACAAAAAGCTTATGTCAAAGTCCATAAGCCCTATCAGGACTGGCAGCCCTAGCGTGCATGGGTACGCCGTTATTATTTTAATTAATCACTTTGTAAAAAAGCGTGTAATGCCTGCACCGCAGGGATTTCTAAAGCTTGCGCTGCGTAGCACAAGCCCACACGCCGCGTTAAAGAGGGCCCTGTGATGGGGCGAATGCAAATCCGAGGATGATCCACAAGCAAGGATTCAGGCAAGAGCGCCACTCCTACCCCTGCAGCAACCATACGAGCAGCTAAGGTAAGGCTTCCCGCCTGCGCCGCAAAGCTCAGCCCTAGGCTGTTTTCCCCATGTAAAGCCAATAACCTTTGGTGTGATGAATGCGTCGGGCAGCTAATCCACCCGACTTGCGCCAAATGCGCCATTTCCAGCAAAGGTGCCGCCAGCAAAGGATGGCGCTCTGGCAGCGCCAAAACAAAGGCTTCTTCCCATAGCGGCAAAAACAGCTCATCTTCACAGCGTGATTCCTCCGCAGCCAGCCTGGCATCGCCACAGCAACCCGCTTGAATATTAAGCAAAATAGCCGGTGAGGCTTGCGCCGCTTTACTCAGAAAACGCTCAATCTGGCTCGCCCCCAAATCATCATCAATCCCCAGCTCCAGCGGCATGCGCTGCTGACGCTGACGAAATTGCCCGCTGAGCGCCGCGGCCTGATCAACCAGACGCCGGGCCTGAGGATACAAAAGCCGCGCCTCTTCCGTAGCCTCTACACCGCGGGCTTGCCGAATAAACAGCACCGCGCCCAGATCGTCTTCCAACTGGCGCAAGGTGGCAGATAAAGTAGGCTGGCTAAGGTATAAGCGCTGAGCGGCCTGCGTAATATTGCGCTCTTCAAACACCACAATAAACGCTTTAAGTTGACGGATATCCATAGAAAATACCGATAGCTGAGAGAGGAATTAAGTATTTTTCATTCTAACAGGCCCTGACTAAACTAGCGTCATTGCATTGCTTACCTGCCTAAACAAGCCAGTTACACACGATAATTGAGTTGCTGAAGCAAGGAAGCCATCTACTTTACCGATACGAGGCAAAACATGACAAAAGCTCTGATTATTATTACTGGCGCAAGCTCCGGCATTGGTGCAGCCACGGCACGCTTACTCTCCAGCCAGGGGCATCCGCTCTTATTGCTGGCGCGTCGTCTGGATCGCCTGCAAGCATTAAACCTGCCCAACACCCTATGCAAAGCAGTAGATATTACCGATCGCGCCGCGCTGCTGGCTGCAGTGCAAGAAGCTGAAGCAGCGTTTGGCCCAGCCGACGGCATTATTAATAACGCAGGCATGATGTTATTAGGCGAGATGAGCAAGCAAAACCCGGCAGAATGGGACAGCATGTTTGATGTCAACGTGAAAGGACTGCTTAATGGCATTCATGCGGTGCTCGCAGGGATGGTGGCACGCAAGCACGGTACCATTATCAATATCAGCTCGATTGCTGGCCGTAAAACTTTCCCCAGCCACGTCGCCTATTGCGGCAGTAAGTTTGCTGTACACGCCATCTCAGAAAACCTGCGTGAAGAAGTGGCCGGTAGCGATGTGCGCGTAATAACTATTGCACCGGGTGCCGTTGAAACCGAGCTACTCAGCCACACCACGGATGAGGCGATCAAGGCCGGTTATGAAGAATGGAAAGACGGCATGGGCGGCGTACTGGCCGCAAATGATATCGCCCAAGCAATCAGCTATGCTTATCATCAGCCTCAAAATGTATGTGTACGGGAAATTGTATTAGCAGCAACACGCCAGCCTGCTTAAGTTAATCACTGCTTTAAAACTAAAGGCCACCACCTAATCCGGGATAAAAAATAGATAAGATATAAAAATAATGGCCGAATTTATCTTAAATTGGGACATTATTTTCGCTTTATATTTTCGTATCTATACGGCGATTTTAATCCTATTAATCAAGTTTACTTCTGCATTCATGTGGCACTATGGCAAGCAGCAGAAACTAGCGGTATTAAAGATTCAATGCCTCCCCATGCTCAAATCATTGCCAGCGTGGTCAATGATGTGAGCTCCCCTTCTGGCAGGCATTTTCACTCCTCAAACCAAGGCTGAAATATGCCTGCCATGGCTGATCTATCGGTACCGGCTTTTAAAATCAAAAGGCTGTTAGCCATCAGGTATTGGACTTCATCAGATTAGATGACCTCCTGCAATCATCACAGCAGCGCATCAATTTAATGCACTATTTTCTTTTAAGGCTTGCGCCATGAAGTCGACAAAGGCACGAATCTTGGCTGAACCATGCCGGCCTTCACGATGCACAATATGAATCGGTAAGGGTTTGGCCTCAAACTCGCCAAGCACGGTTTTTAATTCGCCACTTTGCAATAATCCTGCCACTTGGTACGACAATAAGCGGGTAATCCCTGCACCATGGCGCACTGCGGCAATCGCACCATCGTTACTCGTCACCGTTAGCCGCGGTTTGATGCGAATCGCCTTATTAGCGTCATCGTCGCCAAATTTCCATTCGATGGTTGGGCTTATGCTACTGGCCGCTACAATTTGATGTTTGAGCAAATCAGCCGGCGTATTAGGGATGCCCTGTTGCGCTAAATACTCTGGCGATGCGCACAACACTCGCCGCACTTGCCCCACCCGTATTGCCCGCATCGAGCTATCTGGCAAGGGGCCGATACGAATGCCTACATCCACGCCTTCTTCCAGCATATTCACCACTCTATCCAGAAACAGCGCCGACACATCTACATCCGGATAACGCCGTAAAAACCCCACCACACTTGGCATTACAAACTGCTGGCCAAACAAAACAGGCGCTGTAACCACCAAATGCCCACGCGGCTCCGCATTCACCCCAGCGGCAACCTCATCGGCCTCTTGCACTTCAGCCAAAATCCGCCGTGCATCGTCCAAATAGCGCAAACCGGCATCGGTTGCCCTCACATAACGCGTGGTTCGATTGAGTAACTTCACACCTAAATCATCTTCCAGCGCCGCAACAGCCCGCGTAACTGCCGGTGGCGACATGCCGAGTTTACGCGCTCCGGCAGCAAAACTTTCCGTTTCAGCGACCGCCACATACACGCTCATTTGGTGAAATCGATCCATCGCATTTATTCCTAATTTAGCAACAATCTATTGTGATACATGGCTATTCTTCTCTCAAGTGATTTTCTGCAAAATGCACTCATTCGCTCAACACCAAGCGAAACTCTAAAACTAAATGGAAAAAAATCATGAGCCGCATCCATGTTGTCACGACTGAAACTGCCTCTTCTGAACAACAAGCATTGTTCGACGCAATTCACGCCCAATTGGGCGTGGTGCCAAACTTCTTAAGAGTATTTGCTAATTCACCGGTTGCCCTGACCTCCTTCCTCGGCCTACATGGCATTGCCAAAGGTGGCAGCCTAGATCTGCAAACCAGAGAGCGCATTGCATTGGCTTTAGCGCAGCAAAACTCTTGCGAATATTGCCTGTCCGCCCACACCGCGCTTGGTAGCAAAGCCGGTTTGAATGGCGATGAAATCGCGGCCAACCGTGCCGGAACCAGCCAAGATGCCAAAGCTGCCATCGCAGTGAAATTAGCGCGCTCACTGGCCGAGCACAACGGGGATATCACCACCGCCGAGCTCATCGAAGCGCGCAATGCAGGCTTTAGTGATGGCGACATCGTCGAAATCATTACCCATGTCGGTATGAATATCTTGACCAATATTTTGGGTAAAGCCAGCCGCCTTGAAATCGACTTTCCAAAAGTCACATTGGCTTAATTTTTATAGTCATGCGGCAATGCATCCCTGTGCAGATGCCGCATGACTGAGTAAAACGTTAGGCATCACTTGATACCGCTAAGCTTAAACCTCCAACGCACCGGCCGTGTGTAAGTGTGCTGCGCTTTCGATGCCACACCTAGCCATGACAGGCTTTGAGGCTGGGGCCCTGCAGACGTTGAAGTTCCGTCTTACCTCTGATTCTTTAGCAATAGATGAAGCTCGATTGCCTAGCCTAGCAAGATGGTGAAGCAACAACGAGAACATTACTAAATTCCCCGTGAGCATGTAAGACATTGAAGCCACTGATATCCTTTGACGATCAATCCACTTGCAATGGACTCAGTCCTTTTCCAAGCCCCATCAAATCATAAACACGCTTAATCTTGATGATTGCGTCATTGCAATGCATGCTTGTCTTTTTGCCTATATTTGGTGCAATAATGCAATGCGATACTGCAATTCCACACCCAATCTATGGAGATTTGCAATGCATACTCAATCACAACTTCTTGGTAACAGCCTATTACGCATCAGCTTTGGCATCATGTGGATTGCCCATGCATTACTCAAACTATTTGTATTTACCTTACCGGGCACCGCGCAGTATTTTGCAAGTCTTGGTTTGCCTGCAAACCTTGCGTATCTGGTCTTTACCATAGAATTATTTGGCGGGATTGCGCTGGTGCTCGGCATTTATGCGCGGCAAATCGCACTGCTGTTATTGCCGATCATGGCCGTGGCAACATGGGTACATCTTCCCAATGGCTGGGTTCACACCAGTGCAGGTGGGGGCTGGGAATATCCATTATTTCTATGTTTGGTATCCATCGTTATTTATTTGCAGGCCGATGGTGTATTAACACTTAAACGCAGCCATCATTTTCTGCTTCACTGATTCAGTGACAAGCATCCGCTAAGGCACGAAATGAATCAGTCCAGCTGAATATTTTGCGCCAAATGACTAAACACCGTAGCGACGCGGCGCAGATGGCGGGATTCTGGATGAGTGAGCAGCCAAAGATCGGTCGCACATTCATCCAGAACACCCGTTAATGGGCGCAAACCAGGCCGTGACGCCGCTAAAAATGTCGGCACCAAACCCACCCCCATCCCGCGCTCAATCAATTCCATCACAGTAAGGATGCTGTTAACGCGATAGCGCGGCATCAGTTTTGGATAGTGTTTTTTCCGCCAAACCACGGATGGATGATCGGGTAAGGCATCGTCTGGGGCAATCCATGCCGCATGGTGATAAATGGCGGCAGCCAAATCCTGCCAGGGGCTGCTCTCTGCTACATACAACGCTATTTTCAGGGTGCCGAGGTGCTTGCCAACTAAATGCAGAGGTGGCTTGCGCGTAGCGCGAATGGCGATATCGGCATCGCGCCGGCTTAAATTGGCCAGCTCATTACCCGTATGCAAATCAAAACTCAGCCGCGGATGTAGTGTTGCCAGCGTATTGAGCGCGGGCGCGACTAAACCATGCAAAATCGAATCGGTGGTGGTAATGCGTACGCTGCCAGCAACGTCTTCGGGCTGTAATTGGGCTGCCGAGCGCGCTGACTCCAGCGCGATTTCAAGTTGCTCAGCGTGCCCCGCCAAGATTTGTGCCATTTCAGTTGGGAAATAGCCCGTTTTACTGCGCTCGAACAAGCGTTGACCAAGGCCTTTTTCGATTCTTTGGATGGTACGAAACACGGTTGAGGCATCAACGGCCAACCGTTCTGCCGCCGCAGCCAAGGTACCGCCCCGCGTGACTGCAAGTAAAAATTCCAGATCTTGGCTAGCTAAGTGATATTGCGTTTTTGCATTCATCGTCTGCAATCATGCCTATTTTTAATGCAATTTAGCAAGTCTACACTAGATAAATTACAAGGAATTCATCATGCCTCAGTCACTCACTTTAGTCAGCCATTTATTGTGTCCGTATGTGCAACGCGCGGCGATTGTTTTATTAGAAAAAGGCATTTCTTTTCAGCGAAAAAACATTGATTTGGCCAATAAACCGGAGTGGTTTTTAGCCATCTCCCCCCTAGGGAAAGTGCCGGTATTACAAGTGGGAGAGGTATCTATTTTTGAATCGGCCGTCATTTGTGAGTATCTGGATGAGACCCATGCGCCGCACCTACATCCGCAAGATCCATTGCTGCGTGCTCAGCATCGCGGCTGGATGGAGTCAGGCTCGGCAATTTTGACTGATATTGCAGGATTTTATTCGGCCAAGGATGAAGCCGCATTGCAGCAAAAAGCGACCCAACTGCAGCATAAATTCTCTCGAATCAACGCGGCACTGGGCAAAGGCCCGTTTTTCGGGGCTCAAGATTTCACCATGGTCGATGTGGTATTTGCGCCAATTTTCCGTTATTTGGATGCGTTTGATGCAATTGCTTATCCCGACCTGCTGGCAGGACTCCAGCCGATTCAAGCATGGCGGCAAGCCTTAGCATCGCGCCCCTCCGTGCAACACGCTGTGGTCGCGGAGTATCCACAGTTGTTGAGTACTTTTCTTAAAAACAGACACTCTGCGTTAAGCTTACGCATCAACGATAGGGCGTTGAGCACAGATTGATCCCGCATCAAACAATGGGGTCTACTTCTAAGCTACGCATTCAAATACACAGAAGAAAACCCCTGCAGTTATCAATGAGTTCATTTGATTCATTCCACTTAGCGAAACAATAAATTCAAGATCGTGGTGATTCTCCATTTATGCTGACCAAGACATACTCATGACATCAGATCGATGTTTGCGTATGTAGAGGAGTTTCATCATGCCACGCGCTTTTGCCGCCATTACTTTTACTGACAGTGTCAAAGCTGCACAAACCCGTTATCAAAGCCGTGATAGCAATCGTGGATTTGAGCTGGCCGAAGATACGCGCAGTGAGATGACAGAACGCGAAGCTGAGTTTATTGCAGCGCGCGATAGTTTTTATATGGCGACGGTCAGTGAGAATGGTTGGCCCTATGTGCAGCATCGCGGCGGACCGGCGGGTTTTCTGAAAGTACTGGATGCCAATACGCTGGGCTTTGCCGATTTTCGTGGCAATGTGCAATATTTGTCGGTGGGCAATCTGAATGCTAACGATAAAGTTTCGATCATCCTGATGGACTATGCCAACCGCCGCCGCCTGAAAATCTGGGGACGGGTCCGCATTGTGCATGAAATAGATAAGCCTGAATTGATCGCCGCGCTGGAAGATCCTGCCTACCGTGCTCGGATCGAACGGGCAATGGTGATTGCAGTTGAAGCGTGGGACTGGAATTGCCCACAACACATCACGCCGCGCTACACCGATGCCGATATCGAGCAACTGATCGCGCCTTTACAAGCCGAACTGAAAGCGTTGCAGGCCAAACCCGCTGCATCTGCGCCAATCACGAAATTGGGCGAAGGCCCACTGGAGCTGATCATTAGTGGCATTCGCCAGCTAACGCCACAAGTGCGTGCGTATGAATTGCGTCACCCAGCAGGTGAAGATTTGCCTGCTGTCACTGCCGGCTCGCACCTGAAAGTGCCGGTGATATTGAAAAATGGCCAAACCAGCGTGCGTCATTATTCGATTGCATCAAACCCTGCCCGCCGCGATATCTACGAGATCGCAGTGCTACGACAAGACCATGGAGATGGCGGATCAAGCTTTGTACATCGGCATTATCAACTGGGTATGACGCTGCATTGCGGCCTCCCACAGAATGATTTCACCTTGATCGAAAGTGATGCGCCGGTGGTTCTGATTGCCGGAGGGATCGGCATTACGCCGATCAAAGCCATGGCACAAACACTGAAAGCGCAAGGTCGTGTATTTCATTTGCACTATGCCGCCCGCAGCCGCCGCGAGATGGCCTATGGCGATCGTTTGCAGCGCGATTTGGCGGGGAAAATGACGCGTTATTTTCAAGACGAAGGACAAGTCCTCGATATTGCCCAAATACTGAAATCGGCCAGCGATACATCCCCAGTGTTTGTATGTGGGCCATCCGGTTTAATGAGCGCAGTGCAAGAGACTGCCGCCCAGCTCAATATGCCCGCCGGGCGAATTCACTTCGAGCGTTTTGCAGCGGCACCACACGCACACAACACGCCATTTGAAGTGCTACTGCGCCGCTCGCAGCGGATTATTCCGATTGCGGCCGATCAAACCGTATTAGCCGCAGTGCAAGCGGCCGGTATTGATACGCTATCGGATTGTGGCGTGGGTAACTGTGGCACCTGTGCAGTAAAAGTACTGAGTGGCGACGTTGACCATAGAGATAGCGCGCTGAATCAAAACGAGCGTGAACGCGCCGGGCTGATGTGTATTTGCGTATCGCGATCAAAATCGACGCGACTGGAGCTCGATTTGTAATTTCAATCATTCATCTAGGAAAAATCATGATCAAACTCTATGAATTTGCCGCATCGGGCAATTGCCACAAAGTTAGGCTTTTATTGTCTTTGATGGATATACCTTATGAATCCATCATGGTAAATGGCGCAACACGCGAACATAAATCAGCGGACTATCTGGCGATGAATCCGCTTGGCCAAGTGCCCGTGTTAGTTGATGGCGATGTGATCTTGCGTGATAGCCAAGCGATTTTGGTCTATCTGGCGCGGCAATATGGCGCGAAACAAGCGGATTCCTGGTTACCGAACGAGCCTGCAGCTTTAGCACAGGTAGTCGCATGGCTGGCCACTGCCGCAAATGAAGTCACTCGCGGACCCAATGCATTACGTTTGCATCACAAATGGGGCCGCGCAATCAATCTCGTTGAGGCCGAAGCCATTACCGAGCAACTATTCACGATGCTCAATCAACACTTAGCACAATCTACATGGTTAGCGGCCGCGCATATCACCATCGCCGATATCGCCCTCTACCCCTATATCGCCCTCGCAACCGAAGACAAAGTCGATCTACTTGGCTTTCCGGCTATCGTGACTTGGATGAAGCAAATCCAAAACTTGCATGCTTACGTGAGCATGGCTGGCATCGACACTTATTAATTCAATTTTGATCAAGGATTAACCATGCCCCCCGAACTACGCCCACCACTCCCCCCATTCACCCGCGAAACAGCAGCGCAAAAGGTGCGTATGGCTGAAGATGGCTGGAATTCGCGCGACCCGCAACGCGTTGCCTTGGCCTATACGCCCGATACGATTTGGCGCAATCGCCATGAATTTCCAAGTGGCCGTGAACAGGTCATTGAATTTCTCACTCGCAAGTGGGCGCGTGAAGTGGAATATCGCCTCATCAAAGAGCTCTGGGCGTTTGACGCCAATCGAATTGCAGTGCGTTTTGCCTATGAATGGCTAGACCACAACGGCCAGTGGTTTCGCTCTTATGGCAATGAAAATTGGGAATTTGATGCCCAAGGCTTGATGCATCGCCGCTTTGCCAGTATCAACGATTTAGCCATCGCCGAATCTGAACGACTATTTCATTGGCCCCAAGGTCGTCGACCTGACCACCACCCAAACTTAAGCGAATTGGGTTTATAGCAAATTGAATGCGTAGCAACGCTCGGGCAAACTGAGGTCAATCACTAAGCAAAACGGTGAGATGGAAGACGCCGGCATGAGGCGGAAGTAGCAATGGGAATACATCGGGATTTTTTACCATCGCTAGCGACGCCACACGCGCCTTGGCAATCTGTACCCTGCCAGATTGCCACCAAAATTCAGCAGGCAAGCGGTCGAAATTTGAGCGAGTGATGTCTAAATTTGCTCGGGCAGATCACCATGCCACTGACGTAAAAAAAAGCGAAAGCATTGCGCTTTCGCTTTTTTATCGACCAGCCTATTTAACGCGAATAACCTTTTGCCGGAACAATCACAAGGCCCGCCCGCTGCCCTATTTCAATATAGGGATTAGGGAAAATCATCCGGGCCTCGTCTTCATTAACCACATGCTGAATATCGCCATCTTCTGCCAATACGGTGCCAACTGGCAGTGGCGTAAAGTTATCCATTTTGGCATCAACGCGTAAAACAAAAGCATCGCTTTGCTTAATGATTTCACGGGAAACTTTATACAAGCCAAGATGAGCCGGTACTTCGTCGCAATCAGGTAGCTCGCCGCTGATTAAGCCCTCTAAATAGGCCTGCATTTTACTTAAATCAACATGGGTGTTCTGGCCAAAAGGCATGGCCCTCCCCAGCTCAACGGTAAATGCGGCTGCGCCACAATGCTGGCTGGAAAAAAACGAAAACGTCGTTGACGTTGTTGATTGCAACAGCACCGCATCCACACCAGCACAGGCCAGACGTGCAACCTGTAAAGGATCAAAATCGCGGCCATGCGGCGGCAGCGGATAGATAGCAAATTTTTCAATCAGTGAGCCATGAATCGCCGTATGTAGATCGTAATGCAAGCGGGGTTTTCCATCTTGGATCGATCGGGAGAAAAAACGCATCAGCTGCATTTCCAGCATAGCGGCCCGGCGGGCTTCATCGCCATCTTCCACATCCGGCAAGCGGCAAAAGAGGCGATTCATATCTTGGGCCACACAGCGTACACCCTGGCGCATTGCCTCTACATTACCAAACACAAAGAGCACCCTTGCGCGCACTCTGAGCTGGCCATCTAGGATCTGGCTGATCAGCTGATCAAGCAACTCTACAGGTGCTGTTTCATTGCCATGAATGCCGCAGCTCAATACCACATCCAGCTGCCTGTCTCCCGGATCTTTAGGCTCGAAACGGATCACCCCTTCATCCATTACCTGTACATGTGTGCCATTAGGCAGGCAATAGGGTAAGGAAATACAGGTTTTTCCTGCGAGAGCCTGCGCTAAAAAAGACGGTTCTATAGAAAAGTTACTCATTTCTGGTCTGATTCTTTTGGGTAGTTTATTAGTCTAGCAGATTGTTACAGCGGGCATGACCGCCTGTCACCGCCTGCTGATTGCCCCCAGGCCAACAGAAAGCCTTATAAAAGCAAAGGACAGGCATGCGTAAGCAAAAGTCACAACATATAACAACCAAACTGCTTCCAGAATGAAAAAAGGCGCATTAAGCGCCTTGTTTCATTTTTTTATCAAGCCAGCTGGCAAGGATAAATAGAGCCCAAATGTAAAATCTGAGTCAACTCATCCAGCGCAGTGCGCACTTCAACAATCAGCTGAGGATCGGCTAGGTCAGCCTCCGTGAGGCGATCCCGATAATGCCGGTCTACCCAAGTATTTAATTTGGCAAACAGTGCATCATTCATCCAGATATGCGGGTTAACCGCAGCCAGCTCTTGCTGCTGCAAGGCCACACGCAAGCGTAAGCAAGCTGGGCCGCCACCGTTTTGCATGCTTTGCTTTAAATCGAACACCATCAGTTCGGCAATCGGGCCATTGCTGGCCAGCAAGCCTTGCAAATACGCCCAAACAGCAGGTGTCGCGCGGCATTCATCCGGCACCACCAGATTCTGGCGACCATCGGCACGAGCCAATAGCTGGCTGTTAAAGAGGTAAGACTTCACCGCATCAGCCACACTGACCTGTGCCAGAGGCACTTCAATCACTTGCAAACCGCCACCCAGCTTTGCGTCCAGCTCGGCATAAACAGCCGCCTGCTGTAAAAACGCCGTTTCATGGGTAAACAGCACATTCTGATTACCCACCGAAATCACATCATTATGAAATACACCCGCATCAATAACGGCAGGGTTTTGCTGAGCAAACACCAGCTTATCCGCGCTTAAGCCATGCAAACGGGCAATCGCTTCGCCCGCTTCTCTAGTCTGACGGGCCGGGAATTTTTGTGGCTCTACCGAGCCGCCCCACTGCTGACGACCATAAACAAAAAATTCAACACCAGACTGACCATAGTCATGGCAAAAACGGGTGTGATTTGCCGCCCCTTCATCGCCAAAGACAGCCTGCATGGGCAGCGCATCATGATGGGCAAAAACCGCATCATGATTAAACATGGCTTTGAGGGTGCGGGTGGTTTGAGCATGCTCAATGGCACGGTGAAACTTATTTTGCAAATTGGCTGCCGTAAAATGTACGCGGCCATCCGCCGTATCTGCGGAAGGGCTGACGGTTGCTGCATTGGCAGTCCACATGCTGGATGCAGACGATACATTAGCCAAAAGGCCAGGCGAAGCCTTGGCGACTGCAGCAAGCACGCTGGCATCATCCCCGCTAAAACCCAAATCACGCAACAGGCCAATGGCCGGGCGCTCTTGTGGCACAAACACGCCCTGCTTATAGCCCAAATCGGCCAGCGCTTTCATTTTGGCAAGGCCTTGCTTAGCCGCTTCACGCGGATTGGCCGCTTTATTGGCATTGGATGTGGAGGCCACATTACCAAAAGAATGGCCGCCATAATGGTGGGTTGGCCCCACTAAACCATCAAAGTTAGCTTCAAAACTGGTCGACATTTTTCTTCCTTCTAATGACAAAACACAGGCTGTTGGCTAATCGCTGCTACAACCGTGTTTGCTGATCCATTAATCAATAACCATACCCGGCGGCAAACTCGTGGGCATCGCCAGTAATTCTGTTTCTAAAGAGGCAACAGGGTAAGCACAATAATCTGCTGCGTAGTAAGCGCTGGGCCGGTGATTGCCACTGGCCCCGATTCCGCCAAACGGCCCGGCACTGGAGGCTCCGGTCAGCGGTTTATTCCAATTCACAATGCCTGCACGAGATTCGCGCCAGAATGTTTTATAACGCTCACCGCTATCAGAAAGCAGTCCTGCCGCCAAACCAAAACGACTGCTATTGGCCATGCGAATGGCCTCATCAAACGGACCATAGCGCTGCAACTGCAGCAAGGGGCCAAAGTACTCTTCATCTGGCAGCCCTGCGATATCGCTTACATCAATAATCCCTGCGGTCAGCATCGCCGAATCAGCGTTTAAACGGCACATTTTCAGCAAGACTTTGCCGCCCATCTCCATCAGGGAGGCCTGTACTGACAACATTTTATCTGCCGCTGCCATGGAAATCATGGCCCCCATAAAGGGCGCAGGCTCTGCATCCCACGGACCTACTCTCAGCTCGGCGCTCACATCGGCCAGACGTTCTAAAAATAAATCACCCCACTCGCCTTTGGGCACAAACAGACGCCTAGCACAGGAGCAGCGCTGGCCAGCAGAGATAAACGCAGACTGAATCACATGATGGATTGCAGCCGGCATATCCTGCACCTCATCCACGACCAGCGCATTATTGCCGCTCATTTCCAAAGCCAGAATTTTATCGGGTCGGCCAGAAAACTGCTGATGCACTGCAAAACCAGCCGCCGAGCTGCCCGTAAAAAACACGCCATCCAAATCAGCATGTGCAGCAAGCAAAGCGCCCGTTGCAGCACTCCCCTGCACTAAATTAATCACACCAGCGGGCAGACCCGCAGCCAGCCAGAGTTCTACCGTTTTTTGAGCGGTCATTGGTGTGTATTCAGAAGGCTTGAAAACCACCACATTACCCGCCAGCAGCGCCGGCACAATATGGCCATTTGGCAAGTGGCCCGGAAAATTATAAGGGCCAAGCACTGCCACCACACCATGCGGGCGATGGCGCAAAATCACACTGGCATCACCCTGGGTGGATTCTCTGCGAAAGGTGCGCTCTTCAAAAGCCCGGATCGAGATCTCCACCTTGCTCACCATACTGGCCACTTCCATCGCGGCTTCCCAGCGTGGTTTGCCGGTCTCAAGGCCAATGGTTGCGGCCAGCTCGTCAGAATTAGCCTGCAATAAATCAGCAAAACACCGGAGCACCGCAATCCGGTTACTCAGTTCTGTATCCCGCCATAATGGAAACGCTGATCGTGCCGCCGCAACAGCCGCGTCCACTTCCTGAGCACTTGCTGCATTACCCACCCAAACCGCCTGCTGGCTGACTGGGTTACGTGATGTCCACGCCTCCCCCTTCCCCACAGACCAACGCCCATCGATGAGCTGCATGGCTACTCCTTGGCAGAGAGCGGTACTGCGCGCACGCTGTCTCCCGCTGCAATACCCAGCCGATCCAGCACAGACTGAGTCAGCTGCAGGCCATTTTCTGTTTTCTGCCCGATGGCCATCACGCAGCGAAAACCGACCAAACGACGGTTGGACACCAGCCACGGCACACCGGCCTCTGAGCCGACCAACTGCGCTTCGAAGCAGCCGCTTGCCCTTACCGCACGCACCTGATCCAGCTCACACTCAAGGGTTGGGCCTGCATCAAAAATATCAACATACCCTTGGTAATGAAAGCCTTCAGCTTCCAGCATGGCCCGGGCGGGACGTGTAGCCGCATGAACTTCGCCAATGGCAAGACGAGCTTCCTCCGGCAAGAAACAGGTGTAAATCGGATGCTGAGGCATCAGCTCCGCAATAAATGATTTGCTGCCTACATAGGACAGAAAATCGGCACGCGCAAAATCCATACGGAAAAAATGGCGTCCAAGGCTCTCCCAGAAAGGAGAACGCCCCTCTTCATCTGAAATGCCGCGCATCTCAGCAATAATGCGGTGAGAAAAGCGGGCACTGTGCTCGGCCATAAACAAAAAGCGCGCTTTTGATAAAAGGCTGCCATTGCCGTCTTTACGATAATGGGGCAACAAAAACAGCGAGCAAAGCTCGCTCGACCCAGTCATATCACTGTTTAAAAACAGCGTTTCCAGCTGCTTATAAATACCCAGCTCGCGCGAAGCATGCACATTAATGCCCACCCGGTAGTTGTACCAGGTTTCATGCATACCCACCGCAGCTTCAATGGCCGATGTCCCTACAATTTTGCCGGTGAGCTCGTCTTCAAGCACAAACACATAGCTAGCATCTGCCGTATCAGGGGCTTCAGCGTTGAGTGAGGTTTCACTTGCTAAAATTCGCGCAGACAGACGTTCAGGATTGGCTTGCAGCGTGGTCACCCCCACCCCTGCTTCTTTTGCCAGAGCCAGCAACTCAGGTAAATCTCCAGTCTCAATCGGGCGAATCAACATTCACAAAACTCCTTTTTATATCAGACAGCCTGCCGCGCCAAAGGCTAAAAACACACAATGCGGGCATATTTACAGCAGCAGAATCAGACCGGAAAAACACGGCAAAACGCCTTATAAAACAACGCTATTTTTATTTAATACGCGCAGAAAAAACCACCCAAAGCACTTTAAACCTGGCCCTTAATCGCCGCACGCTCAACCCGAAGGGAGCATGCAAGCACCTTACCCACCCTCCGCAGATACACCAGCAAATGAAGAGGATAAAGTTATACAGACAAAAACACGGCCAACTGATTAAAGCGGCTACTGCGATATTTTGATTATTCCTAATCCTATTTTTCAATCTAACAAAGCAGGCCATTCATTACATCGGGACAAGCCCCAACTGTTGAGTATGCCCTTGTAAACAGACACTAATTTAATGAGTGGCTTTCAAGTTTGATCAAGATTGACTATGAATAAGTTACCGATCAAGTCAATAAAAGCCTTAAAAATGAAGCGTGCGCCTGTATTACGCAGTACAAAAACAACCCAGAGCTGCATTTTCAACCAGCAGCCAGGACATAAAGCATATAGCCGCGGAGTGTTACTCCTCAACGCTGGCCACTCACTGCAAAGCAAAAACCTTTCAGCCCTGACGTTACTGTCAGCAACTTAAAGCGCGCTTTCTCAGGCCAACACCGCAGGATGAATGCAATGCCCATCACTCACAAAATTCAAAATGAGTTATGCACCATTTCAATCAGTGGTGAAATCTCCATTTACACCAGTAAATTAATGCAGGAAACCCTGCTCGAATTATTACAGACAGAACACACCATTTATATCGATTTATCTGAAGTCAATGAAATAGACAGTGCAGGCATTCAGCTTTTAATCAGTTTAAAAAAATATGCTCACGATAAAAAAATAACGCTGCAATTTCAGGAACACAGCCAGTGCGTACTTGATGTCATCGATCTTTATAATATTGCCGCCGAATTGGGTGATCCATTAGTACTGACCCTGCGTTAGCCTCGGCAAAATCTGAAAATGGCTCAGGACATGACCCGGGAGTAGCAAATGGATTTAGACAGCGCCAGAGGAGCCCTTATCGAAGAAGCGAGAGATTTGCTTAACTCGATGGAATCCGCACTCCTGACCATTGAGGGCAGCAACGTCAGTAGTGAAGAAATAAATTCGCTTTTCAGGGCCGCACACACCATAAAAGGGTCCGCAGCGCTATTTTCGCTTGAGCATATTGTTGTTTTTACCCATAGCATGGAAAGCCTGCTGGATCAGGTCAGAAGCAATGAAATCGCTATTGATGAAAAAATGATTTCTATTTTACTTGAATGCAAAGACTATCTCAGCCTGTTAATTAATGCCGTTGAAAATAAAACAGAAAACATTGATCCAGATCCGGAAAACCGAGCAAACCTACTCAGGATGCTTGATGGTTTTTTGTTCTCACCGAGCAGCGTACAAACCATAGACCCCACCGGCTCCATCGAAAAAGATGAACACAAACAAACCGGCGACAGCCATTGGCATATCTCACTACGCTTTAATAAAAATAATTTAATGAATGGCATGGATCCGCTGGAGTTTATTCGTTATTTAGCCACATTAGGTGAAATAAGTTACATCTGCACGCTGACCGATAACATACCCGCATTGGATAAAATCAACACAGAAGACTGTTATTTAGGCTTTGAGATTGATCTTGAATCGGATAAAGATAAAAAAACCATCGAAGGCGCATTTGACTTTATCCGTAAAGACAGCACGATCCGTATTTTGCCCCCGCACGCAAAAATTCAGGAATATATTGATCTGATTCACTCACTGCCAGAGCCACCGCAGCTTTTAGGAGAAATTATTTTAAAAGGTGGATCAATCACTCCATTAGAGCTTGAAGAAATTCTGCATATTCAAAGAACAGAGCCTGACCGACAATTAGGCAGTATTTTTATTGAAGAGAAAATAGTTGCGGCCCCGGTCGTCGCTGCTGCATTACAAAAACAGAAACAAGTCGAAGACAAAAAAAACAATGAATTAAAATATATAAAAGTAGAAGCAGGCAAACTAGATGCCTTAATTAATATGGTCGGCGAGCTGGTTATTGCGGGTGCTGCAGCTAATTTAATTTCTAAAAAAACAAATGATCCTGCCATGAATGAAGCATGTGCCAATTTGTCTGAGCTGGTTGAGCAAATCCGGAACAATGCACTCAACCTAAGAATGGTACAAATCAAAGAGGTATTTGAACGATTCCCAAGGGTTATACGTGATTCGGCCAGAGACTTAAACAAACAAATCAATCTTAAGCTTATAGGAACAGATACAGAGCTTGATAAAAGCATGATAGAAAAGTTAAGCGACCCGCTAATGCACATCGTCAGAAATGCAGTTGATCATGGCATTGAGTTTCCACATGAGAGAATTGGTAAAGAAAAACCTGCGGCAGGCGAAATCATTCTGAATGCCTTTCACGATTCAGGCAGTGTTGTCATTGAAATAAGTGACGATGGTGCAGGTTTAAATAAAGAACGCATTTTAAACAAGGCTATTGAAAAGAATCTAATCAGTAAAGAGGCTGTTTTAAGCGAGCATGAAATTTATCAGCTTATTTTTGCCGCTGGATTTTCCACAGCAGAGAAAGTCACTCACCTATCCGGCCGGGGTGTAGGCATGGACGTGGTAAAACGTAATATTGAACAATTACGCGGTGAAGTAGAAGTTTTGTCTGAAGAGGGCACGGGGAGTATTTTCAGAATCCGCCTTCCGCTGACCATGGCCATTATCGATGGATTTCAAGTCATGGTGGCCGATGCTACTTTTGTTATTCCACTTGATCTGGTTTTGGAATGCGCCGAGCTGACACCAGATGACGAACAGCATAATTTTGTTAATTTACGAGGAAAAGTTCTTCCTTTTGTACGCTTACGCAGCCTTTTCGACTTCCCTGAGAACAAAAGCAATAAAGAAAATATTGTTGTTATTCAATATGGCCAGCACCGTGCAGGATTAGTCGTTGACAAATTAATTGGCGAGTTTCAGGCCGTTATCAAACCTCTGGGACTGCTGTTTAAAGAATTAAAAGGAATCAGCGGCTCCACCATTTTAGGCTCAGGCCAAGTTGCGCTTATTCTGGATGTCGCTCAGCTGATTCAGTTTGCGCATAAAAAATCTGATTACTCTCACCATTCCACCAACAAGGCAATGCCGCTGAGGGAACATATATCCATGATAACAAACAGCAACTTTGGAGAATAATATGGATTGGATTAACCACTCAAAAATCGGGAACAAACTGCTTATTTCATTCCTGATTATTGCAGGAACCTCCCTTCTGACCGGGGCAATCAGCATTTATAAAATAAAACAGCTCAACCAGCTTGTAAATAATATGTATACCGATCAGCTCATTCCGATTAAAGACAATGCAAAAGCCAATTTACACGCTGTTTATATTGTAAGAAAGCTCAATTTTTATCTTTTAGCCAAAAATGAAAAAATGCAAAAAGACCTGATTACAGAAATGGATGGTTATGAAAAAACAATGATGGATCTCATTACTAAATTTAATAACACGCAGCAAAACGAGGAGGCGCAAAAACTCATCCAGGCGCTACCTTCTGATTGGCAGGCATTTAAACTGGCCCAGAAAAAAGTCATTGATGCTGTTAAACAGCAACAAGATATCGACCTTATTAAAGAAATCGTTATCAATGAAGTTCGGCCCAGTTTTCAAAAATTCGACGATGCCTTATCTGCCCTTCAGGATATAAAAGAGGTACAAAGCAAGCAATTCTTTAACTATGCCAACGAGATTTCAGAACAAATAACCCTACTGATAAGCAGCATTATCATCGGCTCATTTTTACTTTCGCTACTCATTGCTTTATTTATCAGCAGGCAGATTGTGCGGCAAATCGGTGGCGAGCCCAGCCTTGCTGTTGATATTGCAGAACAAGTGGCATCAGGCAATTTATCAATTAATGTCGCGCTGGCTCATGAGGATCAATCCAGCATTATTTTTTCTTTAAAGAAAATGGCCGGCACGCTTAATCAAGTGATGGGCGAAATTTATGCCACAGCAGATGCACTTGCCAGCTCCTCCGAACAAGTAAGCGTTTCATCACAGAATTTATCTCAAAATGCATCCGAGCAGGCCGCCAGCATCGAAGAAACCAGCTCATCTCTTGAGGAAATTACCGCAACCATTTCGCAAAACAATGAAAACGCCAAGATTACCGAAGGCATCTCGGGTAAAGCATCGGTTAAAGCCGTTAAGGGTGGGACAGCGGTAAAAGAAACCATATGTGCCATGAAACTCATCGCGGGCAAAATTAAAATTATCGACGATATTGCTTATCAAACTAATTTACTTGCCCTTAATGCCGCCATTGAGGCTGCGCGTGCGGGGGAACACGGCAAAGGATTTGCCGTTGTGGCAGCCGAAGTACGAAAACTGGCAGAACGCAGCCAAATTGCGGCACAAGAAATCAGCGAGTTAGCTGATAGCAGCGTGGGGCAAGCCGCCAGCGCAGGTGAGCGTCTGGAAGAGATCGTGCCGTTAATCCAAAAAACAGCAGATTTGGTTGAAGAAATTTCAGCCGCCTCAGAAGAGCAGTCCAGAGGCATAGAGCAAATCAGCGGGGCCATGACGCAAATCTCACAAGCCACTCAAGGCAACGCAGCTGCGGCTGAAGAACTTAACTCAACCGCAGAAGAGCTGTCTGTTCACGCCAAACACCTGCAAGAAATGATATGTTTTTTCCGTACAGAACACGCCACAAAAACAGCAGGAAAAACGGTAGCACTCCGCCATACCCCTTCTGCCTAAGCCATACTTTTCTGGCGTTCACCAAGGAACAAATCCATGAATATCCGCAACCTGAGGAAAAACAAAGAAGAAAGCCTTACCCCTGCGCCCGCAGAAGAAAAGCAATACCTTACCTTTACCTTAAACCAAGAGATTTTTGCTGTCATCATTCATAATATTAAAGAAATCATTGAATACGCTGGCGTAACCGAAGTGCCGCTTATGCCGCAATTTATGCATGGCGTGATCAATATGCGTGGCGCGGTGGTTCCGGTGATTGATTTAGCAGTGCGTTTTGGCAAAGGCAGCAGCAAGATTGGCCGCCGCTCTTGCGTCGTTATCTTGGAAGTCTTTTTTGCCGAGGAATATCACGATATAGGGGTACTGGTTGACTCAGTCAACGAGGTCATTGAGATTCCCGCATCCAGAATAGAGCCACCTCCCGAATTCGGCGCAAAAGTACGCAGTGAGTTTATTGCGGGAATCGGCAGCATCAACGATAAATTCGTCATTATCCTTGATGTAAACCATGCACTTTCCTTAGGCGAAATGGCTGATCTTGTTGACGAGAACGTCAACCTCAGTCTGGAGCACCATGCCAATTCCGACTCCCGCGAAATACAATAAACGAGCCACAACGCCGCCATGCCGGTTAAGCGCATTGTCCTACTCCCTGGCGAAGTTCACTTCTCCCAGGCCCCAGACCAGCTTTACACCCTGCTGGGTTCCTGCCTCGCCATTACGGCGTGGCATCCACAGCGTCAACTTGGCGGAATGTGCCATTTTTTACTTCCCGATTCCAAGCACAATGCCGCATTAGACGGGCGCTATGGCAGCGATGCTTTTAATTTGCTATGCCAGTTTATGCAGCGCAATACCACCTCTCCCGGCGAATACCGCTACCATATTTACGGCGGCAGCCATATTTTACAAGCAGAAGCCAGATCCTTATCCATTGGCGGCCGTAATATTGATGCCGCAAAAAGAATATTACTAAACGCTTCGCTCACAATTGATTTTGAAGATACGGGCGGACGTCACTCCCGCAGAGTTTTACTTGACCTGAGCACTGGCAAAATTATCGTGCATCGACTATTACACCAAGCCAAATAGCACAAAACAACGGCCAGACCAAGCAGCTAAATCAACTCCAAAAGCACAATCGGTATTAACCCCCTATAACTAAGATTATGCTCATAATGCAAGGCTAAACCATGACCATTAAAGTCATGATCGTTGATGATTCTGCTGTTGTGCGGCAAGTCATGCTCGACACACTTTCAAAAGCCAGCGACATCGTGGTGATCGGCTCAGCCCCTGACCCCATTTTTGCCCGCGAAAAAATGGAAAAAGACTGGCCTGATGTGATCGTGCTGGATATCGAAATGCCCCGCATGGACGGGCTGACCTTTTTGAAAAAAATCATGGCCGAGCGCCCGACACCTGTGGTGATCTGCTCTTCGCTCACAGAAAAAGGGGCTGAAATCACTATGCAGGCCCTTTCGGCAGGCGCGCTGGCCATTATCACCAAGCCCTCTCTTGGGGTGCGTGATTTTATTCAGGACAGCTCGGCCGATCTGATCCATGCCATTCGTGCCGCATCCATGGCAAGACTGCAACGGCTGCGCCCAGCCGCCGCACCGCAAACACATCACAGCAGCCCGTCCGCGCCCCCTCCCTCCAGAACACATTCGGCCCCAGCATCATCGGCTAGCATCATGCAAGAAAGAATGAGCTCGCCCAAGCTGTCGGCTGATGCGATTTTGCAGGCTGCTGGCAGCCAGAGCACCATTCAGACCACGCAAAAAATCATCGCCATAGGCACGTCAACCGGAGGCACACAGGCACTGGAAAGCATTCTGCCTGAGCTACCTAAAACCTCACCTGGCATTGTGATTGTTCAGCATATGCCCGAAAAATTCACTGCCACATTCGCAGCCAGGCTCAACAGCCTTTCGCAAATTGAAGTGCGGGAAGCCAAAAACAATGATCGTATTTTACCTGGGCTGGCACTGATTGCACCGGGGGGGAAACATATGCTGGTTAAGCGCAACGGCACCCAATACCATGTGGATGTCATTGACGGCCCAATGGTCAGCCGGCACCGCCCGTCAGTGGATGTGCTATTTCGCTCTGTTGCCAATGCCGCAGGCCGGAATGCAACCGGCTTTATTCTGACGGGCATGGGGGATGACGGCGCCAGAGGCATTAAAGAACTTCATGACACCGGTGCACGCACCTATGCACAAGATGAAGCCAGTTGTGTGGTTTTTGGCATGCCCAAAGAAGCCATTAAACTGGAAGCATGCGATGAAGTCATTGCTCTTGAGCGAATTCCTGACGTGATTGCAAAACTTTCCAACCGGTGATGATTATGCCCTTCGAACTCAATGTTTTTATTGTAGAAGACAGCCTCATTCAAAGAATGCATGCCGCCGCACTCTGCACAGAGCTAGGGCTTAGAGTGATGGGCGAAGCATCTGATGGTAACGAGGCATTACTCCTCTTGCAAAACTCCCCGCTTCCGGATGTCATGCTGATCGATCTGGAAATGCCTGGCATGGATGGCATAGAGCTGATCCAGGAGTTAGCACACCGGGAAATTGCAGTCTCAGTGATTGTTTCCAGCGCCAAAGAAGACGCTCTGATTTCGTCGGTTGAAACCATGCTGCAAGCTTATGGCCTGCCGGTGCTTGGTGCGATAAAAAAACCACTGACACTTCCGCAACTCAGCAAGGCACTCGATCACTTCAAACCCATCAGCAAAGAGAGTCCGCAATCTAGGCCGGAAGTCGTGATGGCGGCTTCTGAAATCACCAAAGCACTGGTTGAACATCAGTTTATTGCCTATTTTCAACCCAAAATTTCTATCAAAACCGGTGTTATAAAAGGAGTGGAAACCCTTATTCGCTGGCAGCACCCCGAAAAAGGGCTGGTCATGCCTTCGCAATTTATTTCCATTGCAGAAGAACAAGGGTTAATAAACGAGCTGACAATGGAGATTCTGGACCTAGCCCTTCAGCAATGCCGCCACTGGCATGAGCGTGGATTAAAAATCACCGTGGCGATTAATTTATCCATGCTGTCCTTATCGAACTCCACTTTTGCCGAGCATATCGCCCAGAAAGTAGCCAGCTACGCCATCGACCCCAGCTTTATTGTGCTGGAAATCACTGAAACAGCAGTAATGGGCGATGTAGGCAATGCGCTGGGCACGCTGGCCAGACTCCGGCTCAAAGGTTTTGGCTTATCCATTGATGATTACGGCACTGGCTTTTCATCGATGCAGCAGCTCTCCCGCATCCCATTTACCGAGTTAAAGCTAGACCGCTCTTTTGTTGATGGCGCACATGCCAAGCCTCATCTGCGTGCCATTTTGGCCAGCGCCATTGAGATTGCTAAAAAACTGGATCTCAGAAGCGTAGCTGAAGGCGTTGAATGCGTAGAAGACCTGGCCGTATTACAAGAGCTAGGCTGCGATATAGTCCAAGGCTACCTCACTGCCAAACCCATGCCGGGCGATGAAATCGTTCCTTGGCTAAAAAGCAATAATCAGCGGCTAAGAGAGCTATGTAAAACAACCCCGTAAAGCACCATAAAGAAACGCCACCGAAGTGGCGTTTCTTTACTCAATCAAAACAGGTTCCGGCTCACCTTCTAACTTCACCTGTTCGATCTCAACAAAGCGGCGCGAAATTTTATCGCTGGTGATGCTCACCTGCTGCACGTCGTCGTTCACCTGGCGAATATGCGTCGCTAATTTTTTCATCCGATCATCAAAACGAGTGAACTCCTGCCCCAGCTTACCCAATGCCTCTTTGATGATGTGCACTTGCTTACGTGTTTCCACGTCTTTAATCACGGCCCGCGCAGTATTGAGTACCGCCATCAAGGTGGTGGGCGAAACAATCCATACCCGCTTCGCCATCGCATGCTGCACCAGCTCGGGGTGATAGGCATGGATTTCAGCGAACACCGCCTCCGCAGGGATAAACATCACGGCGCCATCGGCTGTTTCATTCGGGATAATATATTTGCTGGAGATATCGTCGATATGCTTTTTAATATCCCCCCTGAAAGCTTTAGACGCCACCGCCTTATCTAGCGTGCCATCAAACATCCGATGATAGTTTTCAAGCGGGAATTTAGCATCCACCGCCACCGTTCCGGTTGGCTCTGGCAACCGCAAAATACAATCAGCGCGTGTACCATTACTTAAAGTCGATTGAAATTCGTACACCTGATTGGGCAACACATTGCGGATCAGGTGCTCTAACTGCACCTCGCCAAATGCGCCACGGCTGCGTTTATCACCCAGCAATTCCTGCAGGCTAACCACATTGGTGGTTAAACCATCAATTTTCTTTTGTGCCTCATCAATCGTCGCAAGGCGTGCCATCACGCTGGCAAACGTTTCATTGGTCTTTTTAAAACCCTCATCTAGGCGTTCCGTGACTTTCCCTGAAATCTCGCCCAATTTTGCATCGGCGGTTTTGGTTAACTCCCCCACGGCAGCAGTCAGCTGCGTTGTGGTCAGCGCCAGCGCGCTTTGAATCTGCTCCATTTCACGCACCGATTGCTCGGCCAGCATTTGGGAAAGTTTCAATAAAATTTCTTCCCGCAGAGCATCTTGCTTACCCGTCAGCTGGCTGGAAATATCGCTTAACTGCTTCACCACCAACTCGCGTGTTTCAGACAAAGTAGTCGTCAAAGACAGGCGCATGGTCGAGAGCGATTCGGTCTGCGCGGTTTGCAAGCGCGTCAGCGATTCACGCGTTTCTTTTAATTCACTGCCCACACCACTGCGTACCCGCTCAAAGGCTTCGGTCATGGTGTCGCGCAGGCGCTCGCCTGATCGCGTGACCGCATCAGACAGTTGCGCGCCCTGCTGTGTTAAGGCTGCATGCGTGCTTTCTGTTTGCCTGCTTAAGCCCTGATGCAAATCAGAGAGCATTTCTCTGTGCTTGGCCTCCATATCCTGTGTCAGCGTATCCAACACATCTCTTTGCGACTGTGCCAGCTGCTGCAAACGCGCAACCACCAGAGCGCCCGCCAGCAAAACTACCAGCGTTGTAATTCCAAACAATAGATCTAACATGGCTTTCCACTTATCCCGCGACGCCACGATTGTAGGCGATGTACGGCAGTACGCCTATAATCACTTCTATGAGACCTCTGCTATTTACACTATTTGCACTATCCACCAGTGCCATTCATGCCACAGATATCACCGCCATTCAGCGTGCGGCGCAACAATGGCTTGATCAGTCCCTCGCCAACAGCAATGGCGTACCGAGCTATCAGCTCAGCCAGATTGATAAACGCATCCAGCTCGCACCCTGCAAGCAATACGATGTAGGGCTTCCCAGCGGCTACCGCCTTTTAGGCAACACCATGCTCAGAATTCAATGTGTGGACGGTGCCAGCTGGGGCATCAATCTGCCGGTAAAAGTATCTCTACTGGTGACCTACTACACGGCCGCGCGCCCTCTTTCTGGTAATCAGGAAATCGGCACGGGCGATCTATCTGCTCAGCAAGGAGACCTGGGCACTCTTCCCGGGTCTGTGATTATGGATCCATCCCAAGCCGTGGGCCGCGTACTCAACACCGCCGTTGCTTCAGGCAAACCCTTGCGCAGCGAAATGCTCAGAGCCGCCATGGTGATCCAGCAAAACCAAAAGGTGAGGGTTATTTATCGCGATGACGTCATTGAAGTTGCCAACGAAGGAATTGCCATGAATAACGCTGCCGAAGGTCAATCGGTGCGCGTGCGCGTGGGCACAAGACAGATCATCCAGGGCATCGCCACAGCAACGGGCAGCGTAGACGTGAGCCATTGAAATGGTCTGCAAAATGAACGCGCCAGCGTGCTCGTCCGCGCAAAAATCCAGCAATAATCACCCATCTTCATATGCGAACTGACAAAACGCTCGCCAGCCGCTACAATTTACGGCTTTGTAAAGTCAGCCTAAGCGCTTAAGCATGCAAGTTTTCAGAAACGTTTCCGACGCGCACCTTCCTCCTGCGGCGATCACCATCGGCAATTTTGATGGCCTGCACGCTGGCCATGAAGCCATGCTGGCCGAATTAAAATCGGCAGCGTCAATGCACGGGCTCAAAACCTGCGTACTCACCTTTGAGCCCCACCCGCGGGAGTTTTTTGCACCTGATTCAGCGCCCGCCCGCCTCACCAGCCTGCGGGAAAAACTGGAGCTACTGGCAGCAAGAAAAATTGACTACGTGGTAGTGCAGCGCTTTGACCGCAAGTTTTCATCGTTAAGCGCGCTGGATTTCAGAGATCAGATTCTGGCTAAAGACTTAAATGCCCGGCATGTGATTGTGGGCGACGATTTTTGCTTTGGTGCAAAACGCGCAGGCGATTTTGCCCTGCTGCAAGCCAGCCCTGATTTCAGCACCTGTAGTCTTGCCACCATTGCAGATGGTGGTCTGAGAATTTCATCCACCGCCGTGCGCAATGCCTTAGCCGCTGGCGATATGAATTTAGCAGCGCACTATTTAAACCGCCCCTACTCGATTTCCGGGCGAGTTGTTGATGGTGATAAAATTGGCAGAACGCTTGGTTTTCCAACGGCCAACATTCAAATAAAACATAATCGGCCGCCTTTATTTGGCATTTTTGTAGTGGAAATCCACGGGCTTGAAAAGCCATATCAAGGCGTAGCAAGCTTGGGATTTCGCCCCACCATCCACGGCGGCGACCTCTACCCTAAATTAGAAGCGCACTTATTTGATTTTAACCGGCAGATATACCGTCAGCATCTGCGTGTAGACTTTTTGCATAAACTGCGTGACGAAGAAAAATATATTGATTTACCGACTTTAGTGGCACAAATCGAAAAAGATTGCATCGCAGCCAAAGAATGGTTTGCGGTAAACAGAAATGCCTCACGTCATGAAGACGTCCGCAATAAATAAAAAACCAGAGGTCGTTGCAAAGCATCGCCCCTTACTTTGCAACCACATCGCTATTTAAGAGATCACCATGTCGACCAAACCCGTAAATAAGTACCCTGTCAACTTACTCGACACGCCATTTCCTATGCGTGGTGATTTAGCTAAACGCGAACCGGGCTTTTTAAAAGACTGGCAGGATAATGCGCTTTACCAAGCCATTCGCAATAAAGCAAAAGAAGAAAACCGTCCTAAATTTATGCTGCACGACGGCCCGCCGTATGCCAATGGGGACATCCATATTGGCCACGCCGTCAATAAAATTCTGAAAGACATCATTATCAAAGCCAAAACACTGGATGGCTTTGATGCGCCTTATGTGCCGGGCTGGGATTGCCACGGCCTGCCAATTGAGCATCAAATCGAGAAAATCGTTAAATTTGATAAGCAGGCAGTGGCAGCCAACCCGGGTATTTTTGAGCGTGTGCAGGAATACCGTAAGGCCAATGGCCTTGATCCTAAAGAAACACGCCTGCCAGCGGCGTTTACCCGCGAGCTGTGCCGTGATTACGCAGCCATCCAAATTGAGCGCCAGAAAGCCGACTTTATCCGCTTAGGCGTTTTAGGCGACTGGAACAATCCTTACCGCACCATGGACTTCAAAACCGAGGCGGATATTGTCCGCACCTTAGGCAAAGTGCATGCCAATGGCTATCTGATCCGTGGCCAAAAGCCGGTTCACTGGTGCGTAGACTGTGCTTCTGCTTTAGCTGAAGCCGAAGTCGAGTACGAAGACAAAGTCTCCCCCGCCATCGATGTGGGTTTCCGTGTTAGCGACAACGCAGCGCTGTCTAAAGCCTTTGGCGGCGTCAGCGTGGGCGATGTACCCGCTTTTGCCCTGATCTGGACCACGACACCTTGGACCCTACCAGCCAACCAAGCCGTATCGGTTCACCCTGAGCTGGTTTACGATCTGATCGCTACACCGAAAGGCCTGCTGATTCTGGCCCGAGATCTGGCCGAAGCGACCATCAAACGTTACGACATCGAAACCACCGAAGTCATCGCCCAAGCCAAGGGCGCTGCGCTGGAATTTCTGCAACTGCAACACCCCTTCTTAGAGCGTGTGGTGCCGGTTATTTGCGGCGACCATGTCACAACCGAAGCGGGTACTGGTCTTGTGCATACTGCGCCCGCACACGGCTTGGAAGACTACGTGGTGGGCTGCAAGTACAAGATTCCAACGGATAACCCGGTGGGTAATGATGGCCGCTTCTACAGCAATGTAGAATTCTTTGCTGGCAAAACAGTTTGGGAAGCCAATCCGCTGGTACTGGCTCTGCTAGAAGAGCGTGGCGCTTTGTTTGCCAGCAAAAAACTAGAACACAGCTACCCGCACTGCTGGCGTCATAAAACGCCGATTATTTTCCGCGCCACCAGCCAGTGGTTTATCGGCATGGAAACCGCAGGCACTGAAGGTAAAACACTTCGCTCGCAAGCCAATACAGCGGTTGATTCAACAGAATTCTTCCCAGCATGGGGCCGTGCCCGTCTGGAAGCCATGATTAAAAACCGCCCAGACTGGTGCGTTTCCCGCCAGCGTAACTGGGGCGTGCCAATGACGTTCTTTGTGCACAAAGAAACCGGCGAACTACACCCGAACTCGGGCGCGCTGCTCGAAACCGTAGCTAAGCGCATCGAAGCTGAAGGCATCGAAGCGTGGTTTAAGCTCGACGCAAGCGAGCTTTTAGGTGACGACGCGGTTTATTACGACAAACTCAAAGATACGCTGGATGTGTGGTTTGATTCTGGCTCCACCCACTACGCCGTATTGCGCCAAAGAGAAGAGCTCACCTGGCCTGCCGATTTGTACCTGGAAGGCTCAGACCAGCACCGCGGCTGGTTCCAGTCGTCCCTGCTCACAGGCTGCGCCACAGAAGGCCGTGCGCCCTACAAGCAATTGCTCACCCACGGTTTTGTCGTGGATGGCAAGGGCCTGAAGATGTCCAAATCCAAGGGCAATGTGATTGCGCCGCAAACGGTGATTAATCAACTGGGCGCGGACATGCTGCGCCTGTGGGTGGCATCAACCGATTACTCGGGTGAGCTGTCAATTTCAGATGAAATTCTGAAACGCACGACCGACTCATACCGCCGCATCCGCAATACCCTGCGCTTCTTGCTGGCTAATATTTCTGATTTTACTGAACAAAATCTGCTGCCCGCTGAAGAGTTGCTGCAACTTGACCGCTACGCCCTGGTTGAGCTGACTTCATTCCAAGAGAAAATCACTGCGCTATACGGCAAATACGAGTTTCACCTTGCCGTGCAGGAAATCCACGCTTACTGCTCGGAAGACCTCGGCTCTTTCTACCTAGATATCATTAAAGACCGCCTCTATACCATGGGCGCAGACAGCCAGGGCCGCCGCTCGGCGCAAACCGCGCTCTGGCATATCACCCAAGCCCTAGTGCGCTTACTTGCGCCGATTCTGTCTTTCACCGCGCATGAAGCATGGGGCACACTCAATAACGAAGAAAATGTGTTCCTGTCTGCATGGCACGCGGTGCCTGCCGTCAGCGATGCAGAGCAGCTGAATGCCCGCTTTGTACAGATTCGTGAAGTACGCGCGGCGGCACAAAAAGAAATCGAGTTGCAACGCGCTGATGGCAAACTGGGATCGAGCTTACAGGCTGAAGTTGAAATCACTGCGGCAGGCGACACTTATGCTGCTCTGGCTGATTTAGGCGACGAGCTGAAATTTGTCCTGATTACTTCTCAAGCCCGACTGGTGAAAGGCGATGCAACCCGCATCAGTGTGAGTGCGTCAACGGCCGCAAAATGCGATCGCTGCTGGCATTACACCGCCAGCGTAGGCACCCACAGTGACCACAGCACACTGTGCAGCCGCTGTAACGACAATCTGTTTAAGCAAGGTGAGGTTCGTGCTCATGCTTAAAAGCGGGCTGGGGCGCTGGCTTGCCATTGCGCTGCTGGTTCTGATCTTTGATCAGGCCAGCAAACATGCGATTGAAGCGCTGTTTCAGTTTGGCGAGCAGCGCGCCATCATTCCGGGCTTTTTTAACCTGACGCTGGCTTATAATCCCGGCGCAGCGTTCAGCTTTCTGGCTGATGCGGGTGGCTGGCAGCGCCATTTCTTTACCGTGCTGGCGCTGGGGGTTTCTGCGTTTATCGTGTTTTTGCTTAAAAAACATCATGCCGAAACCCGTTATGCGCTGGCTTTAGCCTTGATTTTAGGCGGTGCGCTGGGCAATGCCATCGACAGAATGCTGCTAGGCCATGTGATCGATTTTATTCAGATTCACTACCAGCAGCGCTGGTATTACCCGGCATTTAATATTGCCGATTCAGGCATTTGTATTGGTGCAGTTTTAATGGTGATCGATTCATTCCGCCGTGAAACGCCATCGGAGAAAACAGTATGATCATGAATATTGTTCTGGCTCAGCCACGGGGCTTCTGTGCGGGGGTTGACCGCGCCATTGCCATCGTAGAAAAAGCACTGGAAAAGTTCGGCGCCCCAATTTATGTGCGCCACGAAGTGGTTCACAATAAATTTGTGATCGAAGATCTTAAGCAAAAAGGCGCGATTTTCGTCGAAGACTTAGCCGATGTGCCTGCAGGCAATACACTGATTTTCTCTGCGCACGGTGTTTCACAAGCCGTGCGTGCTGAAGCGGCTGAACGGGGCCTGACCATTTTTGACGCCACCTGCCCGCTGGTAACTAAAGTCCATCTCGAAGTAAAAAGACTACGTGAACAAGGCTTTGAAATCATCATGATCGGCCATAAAGGCCATCCTGAGGTAGAAGGCACCATGGGCCAGGCTCAGGGCGGCATGTATCTGGTTGAAGAAGTCAGCGATGTTGCCACTCTGGCTGTTGAGAGCGATAAGCTGGCTTATGTCACCCAGACCACACTTTCTGTGGATGATGCACAAATTGTAATTGACGCCCTGCGCACGCGTTTTCCCAATATCGTTGGACCTAAAAAAGACGATATTTGCTACGCCACCCAGAATCGTCAGGATGCCGTTAAGCATTTAGCCAAAGAAGTCGATGTGGTGGTCGTGGTTGGATCACCCAATAGTTCTAACTCAAATCGCCTACGTGAAGTCGCCGCCAACTTAGGCATCGACTCTTATATGGTCGATAACGCCAGTGAGCTAAAAGCAGAATGGTTTACCGGCAAAACCAATATCGGCGTGACAGCAGGCGCTTCTGCGCCAGACATCTTGGTTCGCCAGGTGATCGCGCAGGTAGAAAGCTTTGGCGCGGGTCATATCCGTCAAATGGATGGCATAGAAGAAAACGTCATCTTCTCGCTACCTAAGGGCTTGGTGTAAGCCAAGACTCAATAAGAGCTTACATTTTTCAAAAAAGATCTGCAGGCACAGCACGAAATAAGAATACAGAACGCACAGAGAAAAGACTTAAGGTAGCGCAAGGCCGATCTTTACCTCTGCGATTGTTTGTAAACGGCAACGCATCGCCAAGCAAATTCTCGCCCATTTCTCTGTGTCTTCATTTTTCCTTAGTATTCTTTGTGTCTGCAGAGCTTAGGCTTTATCCTTTCTAAGGCTGTCAACGCCGCATGATCTCCCGCACCGACTGCTTCCACTGTGGCGAAACGCTTAGCCCAAACGAATCCTTCCCGATTATTTACCGCCAAACAGAGCAGCCCACCTGCTGTGCCGGATGCCAGGCCGTAGCTAATACCATTATCCAAAGCGGGCTGGACAGCTATTACACTCAGCGCGACAAACCCGCAGACCGCGTCAAACCACTACCTGACGAGCTACTGGCCCAGCTAAAGCTATTTGATGATGTCAGCTTACAAACCAGCTTTGTACTCAATATTGATGCCGATGTGCGCGAAGCTGCACTAATCTTAGAGGGTATCAGCTGCGCAGCCTGTATCTGGCTGAATGAGCGTCATCTCCAGGCCTTGCCCGGTGTGCTTTCAGCCAGCATTAACTATAGCAACCATCGTGCCCGTGTACGCTGGGATGAAAAGCAGATTCAGCTGTCCACCATTTTGCAAGCCATTGCAGCCATCGGTTACCGCGCCCAGCCCTATGATCAGGCAAGGCAAGAAGAAGGCTGGCAAAAGCAGCGCAAAAGTGCACTCTTCCGCCTGTGGGTAGCGGGCTTATCCATGATGCAGGTCATGATGTTTTCAGTGCCCATCTATATGTCTAAAGCTGGCGAGATTGCCCCTGAATGGCTCAATCTGATGAACTGGGCTAGTCTGGCCCTCACCCTGCCCGTGGTTCTTTATTCTGCAACGCCGTTTTATATTTCAAGCTGGCGCGATTTAAAACGCCGCCGCACCGGCATGGATCTGCCGGTGGCCATTGGCGTACTGGCGGCTTTTACAGCCAGTTGCTATTCGTTGATCACAGGCCATGGCGAAATCTATTTTGACTCGGTATCCATGTTTGTCTTTTTGTTGCTCACAGGCCGCTATCTGGAGATGGGTGCAAGGCGAAAAGCCGGTGCAGCCACCGAGCAACTGGTCAAACTGATTCCCGCATTTGCCCACAAAATAGATGAACAAGGCACAAGCGAAGTCACCGTCAACAGCCTAAAAATTGGCGAGCAGATTTTAGTTAAGTCTGGTGAAACCATCCCGGCAGACGGCATTGTCCGCCAGGGCAGCGGCGAAGTCAGCGAGGCTTTGCTGACTGGCGAAAGCCTCGCTGTCCCTAAAACAGCAGGCATGAACGTAACAGGCGGCACGCTCAATCTGGCAGCGCCCTTGCATATTGAAATCACCCAAATCGGCGAAAACACCCGACTTGCCGCCATTGTGCGCCTGCTGGATCAAGCGCTGGCACAAAAACCCCGCCTTGCCTTACTGGCAGAGCAGGTATCGGGCTGGTTTATCAGTATTTTATTAGTGACCGCAGCACTGGCATGGCTGTACTGGCATTTGCACGACCCTATTCATGCCCTGCCCATTATGGTGGCCGTACTGGTGATTTCATGCCCCTGTGCGCTCGCACTGGCTACCCCGGTTGCCCTGACTGCGGCTACCGGACACTTGGCACAGCTGGGGCTCATGGTGGCACGCAGCCCGGCGCTGGAAACGATGTCGCAAATCACAGATGTCATGCTCGATAAAACCGGCACCCTCACTCACGGAGAGCCGCGAATTCAACACTATATTGCCAGCCAGAGCACCGAAGACAAGGCCCGCCAGATTGCCGCTTCACTGGAATCAGCCTCGGCCCACCCACTTGCTCGTGCCTTTGTGCAGGCCAATGCGCCACTGGCTCAAGAGATACAGACCTATCCTGGCGGGGGTTTAAGTGGCGCAGTGAATGGGGTGCTTTACTTTATTGGCCATCCGGAATTTGTAAATCGCCAGTGCGCCATGCTGATGCCCGATGCCATCCGGCATGCAGAAGGCAGTTTGGTTGCCATCGCCAGTACAACAGAATGGCTAGGCGCTTTTATTGTGGCAGATACTTTAAGGGCCGATGCGGCGGATGCCATTGCCGCCTTAAGCAAAGCAGGCTTACGCCTGCACCTTGTATCGGGCGATAACAACGCTACCGTGCAAGCTTTGGCTTTAAACATGCATATTGAAAACGCTGTTGGCAGAGCAACGCCTGGGGATAAGCTCGCTTACATCAATACGCTTCAGCAGCAGGGCCGTTGTGTATTAATGATTGGTGATGGCGTCAATGATGCACCCGTTTTAGCACAGGCCAATGTATCGATGGCCATGGGAGCAGGTGTGGATGTTGCTCATGCTGCCGGCGATATGGTTTTACTCAACAATCAGCTGGACCGGCTTCCCAAAGCACTGGCCCTCGCAAAAAAAACCCGCACAATCATCCGTCAGAATTTAGCCTGGGCCATTATTTATAATCTGGCCGCCCTGCCTCTGGCGGTATGCGGCCTGATTACCCCCTGGATTGCAAGCCTTGGCATGGCATGCAGCTCACTCTTGGTGGTGCTTAATGCGCTGCGCCTCAGAGGAAAAAACTAAATGGAAAGCCTTTATTTACTTATTCCACTATCGGTCTTGCTGGTTTTTTTAATTGGAATTCTTTTTTGGTGGTCGGTTAAAGGAGGGCAATTTGATGATATGGAGGGGCCTGGCTGGCAGATTTTGCAAGATGATGACAGCATGCTAATAGAGAAAAGTTCCTCTGACGAAAGAAAAAACAAAGAATTAAAGTCTGACGGGGTGTAAAATGCCGCGATCTGACGAAAGGCATTGATGTTCGTCAATAAGACAGCCCGCTGAAGCAGCTAAAGTTCAGTTGGCATAATTACATAAGAAATATTCACAACTAGCAAAAAGCCAGTCATTCCTTACAACTGGCTAAATGCAGACAGGTTGTACATTTTTCAAGTCCAAATTTTCAAAGTCCAAGCTGTTGGAGATCAATCGGAGCTCGCATGGAACACCAAGGTACATACAACTACAAAGTGGTGCGGCAATTTGCCATCATGACAGTCATTTGGGGGATTGTCGGGATGCTGGTTGGCGTGATCATCGCTGCCCAGATGTACTGGCCAGAACTTAATTTTGGCCCCTACTTTCACTTTGGCCGCTTACGTCCTCTGCATACTAACGCGGTTATTTTTGCGTTTGGTGGCTGCGGATTATTTGCAACGTCTTATTACGTGGTTCAGCGCACCTGTAATGTGCGTTTGATCTCCGACAAGCTCGCCGCCTTCCATTTCTGGGGCTGGCAGCTGGTGATCGTTTTAGCCGCCATTACTTTACCTATGGGCTTAACCCGCGGTAAAGAATATGCCGAGCTGGAATGGCCTATTACATGGCTGATCGCAGTAATCTGGGTAGCCTACGCAATTGTGTTCTTTGGCACGATTGCCAAACGCAAAGTGAAGCATATTTATGTAGCCAACTGGTTCTATGGCGCATTTATTCTTGCTGTAGCGTTGCTGCACATTGTGAATGGTCTGGCGATTCCTGTATCGGCAACAAAGTCTTACTCCGTTTACTCTGGCGCAATTGATGCCATGGTGCAATGGTGGTACGGCCACAATGCCGTAGGCTTCTTCCTGACCGCGGGTTTCCTCGGCATGATGTACTACTTCGTGCCAAAACAAGCAGGCCGTCCGGTTTACTCCTATCGCCTGTCCGTCGTTCACTTCTGGGCACTGTGCTTTACCTATATGTGGGCGGGTCCTCACCACCTGCACTACACCGCACTGCCAGACTGGACACAGTCGCTAGGTATGGTGTTCTCCCTGATTCTGCTGGCACCAAGCTGGGGCGGTATGATCAACGGGATCATGACGCTGTCGGGCGCATGGCATAAGCTGCGTACCGATCCAATCCTGAAGTTCTTGGTTACTGCGCTGTCGTTCTACGGTATGTCCACTTTTGAAGGCCCGATGATGGCCATCAAAACAGTGAACGCACTGTCGCACTACACAGACTGGACCGTTGGTCACGTTCACTCAGGTGCTTTGGGCTGGGTGGCCATGATTACCATCGGCTCGATTTACTACCTCATCCCACGCCTCTTTAATAAAGAAGAAATGTACTCGGTCAAACTGATCGACACCCACTTCTGGATTGCAACGATTGGCGTCGTGCTTTACATCTCATCCATGTGGATTGCCGGTGTAACGCAAGGCTTGATGTGGCGTGCAGTGAATACTGACGGTACTTTAACGTATGCCTTTATTGATTCGGTTAAAGCATCGTACCCGTATTACTTTATCCGCTTCTTAGGTGGCCTGTGCTTCTTGTCGGGCATGTTATTAATGCTTTACAACGTGCTGCGTACCGTTTTCTCGGGCCAAGCCGTCGATGCCAAAATTCCGGCCATCGCTCAACACGCCTGATCGAACGGAGAGAAAACCATGAAAAACTTTATGAACCAGCTGCAAAAGCGGGTTGAAGAAAACGTTGCGTTCTTAATCATCCTCACCCTGATTACGCTCAGTATCGCGATGCTGGTTGAAATCTTACCGCTGATGTTCAGCAATTCAACCACTAAGCCTATTGATGGCGTTAAACCTTACTCTGCACTGGCTTTAGCCGGGCGTGATGTTTACATTCGTGAAGGCTGCTACAACTGCCACTCACAAATGATCCGCCCTTTCCGTGCAGAAACCGAGCGCTATGGTCATTACTCGGTTGCAGGTGAATCCGTTTACGATCGTCCGTTCCAATGGGGCTCTAAACGTACAGGGCCTGATCTGGCTCGTGTAGGTGCGCGTTACTCGGATGAATGGCATCGTGCTCACTTGATGAATCCGCGCGATGTAGTGCCTGAATCCAATATGCCTGCTTTCCCGTGGCTTGCTGCCAATAAAGTAGACGCGGCCATTATGCCCGCCAAACTTAAAGCACTTAAGACACTGGGCACTCCTTATACCGACGCAGAAATTGCAGATTCTGTCAAAGCGGTAGAAGGCAAAACAGAAATGGAAGCAGTGATTTTCTACCTGCAGGGTTTGGGTCTTGCGCTCAAAAACAAAAGGTAATTCATCATGGAAATGCTCAACGATCTGCGGGTTTTATCGACCGTAATCAGCTTTATCTGCTTTGTAGGTATCCTCGTTTGGGCCTGCAGCAAAAACAGCAAAGCATCCTTTGATGAAGCAGCGCAGCTGCCATTCCTTGACGATGATCTGCCCTCATCAAACAAAACCTCCTGATTTCTAGAGGATATAAAAAATGACAGATTTTCAAAGTATCTTTTGGGATTATTGGATCGCGATCATTGTGATCGGCGGTATTGTAGCAATGACTTTGCTCTTAATGAGCCAAGGTGTTGTTAAGCTTAAAAAAGGTGAAAATGCCGAAGTAACCGGCCACAAATGGGATGGTGATTTAGAAGAATACAACAACCCGCTACCTGGTTGGTGGGTCATGATGTTCTATATGACCATTGTTTTTGGTGCAGTTTACCTTGTGCTCTACCCTGGCATCTGGGGCGGCTTGTGGAAATGGACCTCTGACAATCAGTATGGCAAAGAAGTGGTACAGGCTAATTCCAAGTATCAGGGCCTGTATGACAAGTACTCCAAAATGCCGATCGCCGCTGTTGCACAAAATCAGGAAGCCAGAGACATGGGTAAACGCCTGTTCTTGACTTACTGTATTCAGTGTCACGGTGCAGATGCACGCGGAGCCAAGGGCTTCCCTAACCTGACTGATGGCGACTGGCTCTACGGTGGCTCACCAGAAAAAATTCTGGAAACCATTGCTAACGGCCGTCATGGTCAGATGCCGGCATGGGGTGCTGTATTGGGCGAAGAGAAAGTAAAAGACGTCGCTAACTATGTCTTGCAACTTTCTGGCAAACCACGTAATGAATTGCGTGCCACACGTGGTGCCGAAACCTTCAAGCAAACCTGTGTGGCTTGTCACGGTGCAGAGGGTAAGGGCAATCAGGACTTGGGCGCGCCTAACCTGACTGACAATACTTGGCTCTATGGCGGCTCTGAAGCAGCAATCATTGAAACAGTGACCAATGGTCGCAGCAATGTGATGCCTGCATGGAAAGAGTTCCTAGGCGATGCCAAAGTGCATTTATTGGCTGGCTATGTTTATGGCCTTTCTAATAACGAGAAAGCAAAATAAACATGATGGTCGGGGTGTCCTTGCAAAATATCGCAAAGACACTCACAAAACACCATTAAAACGGGCGGGGATATCCCGCCCGTTTTTCCTTGATCGAAATATTTTGCATAAAGGCTCGTGCAAAACGTTTTGCCAGGAGTAGGTAAGGAAATGAGTAAAAAACTACGCGATATTCCTGTCACCGTTATCAAAGACGATGGCGAATACGAAGAAATCCACCTTTACAGCAAACACAAAAAAATCTACCCGCGCTGGGTAAATGGCCTGTTTAATCGTTGGCGTATTCTGTTTGTGGTGATCACTCAGCTTTTCTTCTACGGCATGCCGTGGCTGCAGATGAATGGCCGTCAGGCACTGCTCTTTAACATCACCGAGCACACTTTTTATATTTACGGCTTTGTTTTCCTGCCGCAAGATTTTATTTATCTCACCGCCCTACTCCTCGCCAGCGCCATTGGCCTATTTGCCTGGACAACCGCTGGCGGGCGGCTTTGGTGTGGTTATGCCTGTCCACAAACCGTTTATACCGAGATTTTTCTTTGGATAGAGAAATGGGTAGAAGGCGACCGGATGGCGCGTATCAAGCTTGATAACGCCCCCACTACCGCACATAAAATTCGCTTAAAAGCCATTAAGCACAGCATCTGGATCATCTTGTCGCTCTGGACTGGCTTTACCTTTGTTGGCTACTTCACGCCAATCCGCACACTCTGGAGCGAAATCACCCAGTTTGGCCTTGGCCCATGGGAAACCTTTTGGGTATTTTTCTATGCCTTTGCCACCTATGGCAATGCAGGCTGGATGCGTGAACAAGTATGCAAGTACATGTGCCCCTACGCACGCTTTCAAAGCACCATGTTTGATGCCGACACCCTGATTATTTCTTACGATGCCGAACGGGGCGACGCACGGGGCAGCCGTAAGAAAGGTACAGATTATAAAGCCGCCGGTTTAGGCGATTGCATCGATTGCACCGTCTGCGTACAGGTGTGCCCTGTAGGTATCGATATCCGTGATGGTTTGCAATATGAGTGTATTGGTTGCGCGGCCTGTATTGATGCCTGTGATGAAATCATGGATAAGATGCAATACCCGCGCGGGCTGATCCGCTACACAACCGAAAACGCGCTGGAGCACAAATATCCTGAACGCGACATTATCAAAAAAATAACCCGCCCCAGAGTCATCATGTATCTGCTGGTCTTGCTGATTGTACTGGGCACAACCATTGGCTCTTTAATCTTACGTAAACCAATTAAAGTAAATATCTCACGGGATCGGGTTGCCATGGTAAGGGAAGCCGAAGATGGCTGGCTGGAAAACAGCTACCGTTTACAAATCCAAAACGCGGATGAAAAAGCCCATAGCTATATCATCACCACAGATGGTCTACCCGGATCAAGAACTATTATCGAAGGCACGGGTCAAATTTTTGTACCTGCCACTGGTAGCCAGGATATAGGCGTACGCATTCAGGTAGATCCTGGCAAAGCAGGCCCTGGCGGGCATGAAATGCACTTTATTATTACCGCCAGCGATAACCCCGCCATTCAAACGCGCGAAAAATCAAGCTTTATAGGACGATAAGATGCAAAAAGACCCAATGGAAAATCAGCCTTGGTATAAACATCGCCATGTTTGGCTGCTGATTCTTTTTCCTGTTGTTGCCGTTATTGGTGGCATCAATATGTTCTATCAGGCGGTCAAAACAGATGATGGCTTGGTGAGCGATGACTATTACAAAGAAGGCCAGGAAATCAACAGTCAGATTCATCGGGACACCAAAGCCACTACACTAGGCCTGAGCGGCCAGCTGATGCTGGGTGAAGATGGCAAATCCATCCGCATCCAGCTCAATAAAGCGGTTAAAGATGATCTGGTGCTTAAACTTATGCATCCTACCCGCGCAGGTAAAGACCAAACCATTATCCTGACCAAACAAGCGCCACAGTTTTATGTGGGCAAGCTGGAAAACGCGCTCACCCAACCCCGCTGGCAAGTTGAGCTCAGTGACACTACCCGACAGTGGCGCTTAAAAGCAGAGTGGAAAATCAGTGATGCCGAGGCATTGCAGCTTACCCCCGCACTGTAAGATACGCCCCTCGAAAAGCCCGTTGTTTAGACGGGCTTTTTTATGCCCGTCGTCATGCTTTTACAAAGAATAAATATTTTTTAATTACAGTCATCGGAAATATAAAACATATTTGGTGTAAATTAAAAACTGAGCAATATACACTTAACCATCAGCCTGCTGTCATTATCTTGCGCAAATTGATGCCTCCGTTTCAGTAGCATAAAACGACCTGCTGGCTATTTCGAGCCGCCTGCTTATTGCGTGCCCCTCTCTTCGCCTTACTTGCTTCAGGAGCAAATATGAATATTGCAGACATCCGGCGCAAGGCGTTTGCCATGCCACTGACTAATCCCGCCTTCCCACCCGGGCCTTACAAATTTGTAAATCGCGAATACCTGATTGTGACCTACCGCACGGATCCAGATGCGCTGCGCGCCATCTTGCCTGAGCCGCTCTGCTTTGATGTACCCGTTGTGAAATATGAGTTTATCCGCATGCCGGACAGCTCTGGTTTTGGCGACTATACCGAATCGGGCCAGGTGATCCCGGTTCAGTTTGAGGGCAAGCCAGGTGCTTATGTGCATTCAATGTATTTAAATGCAGAAGCCCCCATTGCCGGTGGCCGCGAGCTGTGGGGCTTTCCTAAAAAGCTCGCCTCACCTGCGCTCTCCGTTGATAAAAACACTTACCTTGGCACTTTGGACTATGGCCCTGTACGTGTGGTCACCGCCACCATGGGCTATAAATATCAGGCTTTAGATCATGCCAAAGTACGGGAAAGCCTGCTGGCGGCCAATTATCTGCTAAAGATTATTCCGCATGTAGATGGCAGCCCGCGAATTTGCGAATTAGTTCGCTACTACTTGGAAGACGTGACCGTCAAAGGCGCATGGACCGGCCCTGCAGCCATAGAGCTGGCACAACATGCCCTAGCTCCCGTTGCACAATTGCCCGTGCTTGAAGTGCTCAGCGGCACCCATATTCTGGCGGATCTCACCCTAGGAATGGGCAGCGTGGTATACGACTATCTGGCGGCTCAGTGATGCTGCTACGGCAGAAACAGGCCAACCCCATACTAAAAACAAAGGTGTTAAGTAAGTAAATTGCAAGGTATCTAACAAAAAAACGATCGATAAGTAACAAGCGTACACAGAAAATCAGCCGCTTCAGTGTGAATGGCCAGCCAATTGGCATACAATCATTTATCACTTTTCCTTTGTCACAATGTGCGCGAATATATTCTGACTACTCAGTGGCATGAAATCATGGGCGTTGGCGTGCTGTTTTTTGCCGCGCTGTATTTTGGTTTTGGAGGGCTAACCTGGTTTTTAAGTCACTGGCTGCTGCCAAAAATCGCCTATGGCCATGTACTTGATCCCCGCCCACAAGGGCATGAGCAGCTGCGCCGCGAGCTGCGCCTTTCCCTACTGACCATTTTTTTATTTGGCACGGGCATGGTTTTCCCATGGGGCATGTTGCAGCTGGGCTGGGCGCATTTGGCCTTGCAGGCGTCGGCGACACAGCTAACCATCGAGATCAGCGCCTTAATCATCTGGAATGAAATCCATTTTTATATCAACCACCGCCTACTACACACCCGCTGGCTAAAGCATTTTCATTTGCCACACCATCGCTCGATGGTCACCACACCTTGGTCGACCTATAGCTTTCACCCCATCGAAGCCATCATGCTGGGCAATGTGATTATGCTGCCGATGCTGGTGCACGATTTCTCGATTTACTCACTCGCGGCTGTCCCTGTTTTCAGTATTATTTTCAATAATATCGGCCATTCCAATTACGATTTTTTACCTGATGCCCATCATGACCGCTGGTGGCTTAATGGCGCGCGCCGCCATCATTTGCACCATGCTTGTTTTCACGGTAATTACGGCTTTATGTTTCCGTTTATGGACCGCTTATTAAACACCGCCCTGCCACCGGACGCCGCTGACAAGCAGATTAAACGCCATGCTGCGTAATCAACGCGACTGGCAAAGCTTGAGCTACTTAATTCTGCAACCGCTGCTGGTGGCATGGCTGTGGCGCACCGGGCTGAATACTTTAATCAACCTTGCTCTTTTCGCCCTGATGCTTTTTCTCACCCTAGGCATCAGCGTTATTCACCACAATCACACTCATCTGCGGATGTGGCGCAGTAAGCAGCTCAACCGGATCAGCGATTTCTGGATCACGCTCTTGCAGGGCCACCCGACTTTTGTGTTTTATCCGGCGCATATCCGCAATCATCACCGCTATCGCCACGGCCCCAAAGACGTGGCGCGTACCTATCGCTTTAGTGGCGACAGCAACAACCTGGCCGGCTATCTTTTACACCCACTGCAAGCCACGATCGTACTCTACCCGCTGTTTATAAACTGGCTCTTGGGCTTAAGGCAGCGACATAGAGGCGTATTTTATTACTGCCTGCGTCAATATGCCGCCGTGCTCTTACTCTGGGGTATTCTGGCTTGGCTGAACTGGCAAAAGTTTATGATCTTTGTTTTACTGCCACAGCTCTATGGGCTGCATTGGCTGCTCGCCACCAATTACCTGCAACACGCCCATGCCGATGGCAACTCGCCGATTAACTTTGCCCGCAATTTTGAAGGCTGGGTCAACCCGCTGCTGTTTAATATCGGCCTACATACGGCGCACCATCGCCACCCCCGCGCGCACTGGTCTGCCCTCAATCAGCTCCATCTGCAATACCGTGATCAGATCGATCCCCGCCTTAATGCGGGCCCACTACTCTGGTATATGTGCCGCAGCTATTTTCTAAGCCCTATTTTCCCGCGCTGGCGTAGCTATAGCCTGATGAAACCCACTAAGGAATCTTGATGCCGATTCAGTTTGAACATGTATACCTTGCCGCAGCGGGGCTGCATCTGCCCGGGCCAGCCGTCAATAATGAAGAAATGGATGCCTATATTGCGCCCATCAACCGTATTTCCATGCGTATCAAAAGCCGGATTTTGGCTGAAAACGGCATTCAAACGCGGCATTACGGGATTGATGCAGAGGGCCAGACCGTAGAAAACCACGCCCAGATGGCCGCTACCGCAGTGCATCAGTGTTTAGACAGAGCACAAGTATCACTCGATAAAGTGAGCTTACTGGCCGTAGGCTCATCAGGGGGGGACGCACTGATGCCGGGCTTTGCCAATATGATTCAGGGTGAGTTGGCCGCGCCGCCGATGCAAACCGTATCCTGCCAGGGCGTATGTGCAGCAGGCGTCAGCGCCATTGAATTTGCTGCGCAAGCCATCGAGCTTGGTGCTCATCAGCAAGCGCTAGCGGTGGCCGCCGAAATGCCATCACGCATGTTCAAAAAAAGCCGCTTTGCCCCGCGCGGCTATCAAAGCGATTTTGACGCACATTTCTTGCGCTGGATGCTATCCGATGGTGCAGGCGCGCTGCTACTCAGCCGCCAGGCCAAGGCAGGGCTGAATATCAAGCTGAAATGGATCCATCAAAAGAGCTTTTCTGGTGATTATCCCGTGTGTATGCAGCTGGGGCTGACGGAGGATCGCAGCCAGTCTTTTCTGGACTTTGCTTCTTCCGATGAAGCTGAAGCCGCAGGGGCGATGTCGCTGCGCCAGGATATCCGCATGCTGCCGCAGCTGTTTGATGTGTGTATCCATGAATACGTCAAACTGGTTAATGAAGGCTGGATTAAATCGACCGACATTGACCATTTTCTTTGCCATTACTCATCGGCCAAATTCATGCCGGTAGTGGAGGATTTACTCGCAAAAGCAGGCCTGAGCATCCCGCCCGAGCGCTGGTATAGCAATCTGGCAACGCGCGGCAATACCGGTGCGGCATCCATTTTTATTATGCTGGCCGATTTCTTACAAACCAAACCACTTAAAGCCGGTGAAAAGATTTTCTGCTTTATTCCGGAATCAGGACGAATCAGCGCGGCGTATATGCTATTTGAAGTGGTAAAGGGTGAAACCAGCAGCCCAGCGATTGCTCCAGCGATCACCACAAACTCCTTCGAGCCCAACATCCCTGCGCCACATCAAGCCGAGAATGCCCCGCTTGCGCTGCAACCGCTGCTCACTCAGCTCGCCAGCCTGTGGCAAGATTATCGCTCGCAAGTCTGGCGCAGCCCTGTGATTTCACAACTGGTGAGCCAGCGTTTTGATGTGGCAAGCTACCGCGACTGGACCGCCGCATGGGTGCCGCAAGTACGTGAAGGCAGCTTGTGGATGAGAGAAGCGGCAGCCTCCCTGAATGGTGATTTTGCCCCACTCGCCAGCCTGATTGAGCTGCACGCCAATGACGAACAACATGACTTTGAAATTCTCTACCAAGACTACCAAGCCGCCGGTGGCGAGCTGCCGCTGACCGCACTTAAACGTAACCCCGGTGGCGAAGCGCTCAACAGCTATCTGCATGCTCTCGCCGCAACCCCCAACCCAATCGGCCTATTGGGCGCAATTTATATCATCGAAGGCACCGGCCAGCGCATCGTGCCTGCGCTCCTGCCCATGCTACGCCAGCAAGTGGACCTGCCACCACAAGCATTTAAATTTTTGGAATACCATGGCACCAATGACGAACACCACTTGGCTCGCTGGCTGGCCGCAGTAGAAATCACCCTCGCCATCGATCCAAAAGCAGCTCACGCCATACTCAACACCGCCAAACGCTGCGCGCAGCTTTATTTAATGCAGTTTGAGCATATTTAGTAAAAACAAAATCTTGAAACACGGAGTTTCACGGAAAAAAGCTGTCTTTGAATTTAGGTCTTTTCTATTGGGTTTTTAAGAATTTTTAAAGCCCAGATAATCTGAACTTTAATCACGGCTAGTAGCATGGGTCTTAAATCTGCCCTTGAAGCACGCCGAAATAAGGAACAAGCGGGAGGGGTTTCGGCGAGGACTGTCTGAGCGAAGCGAGCTCCGCAGCCGCCGCTGTCCGCAGTAAGGGGCCTTCGTGCTGGTCGGGGCGGCCTCTTTGCGTACTATGATTTCTGGCCGTTCAGAAATTAAATACTTCGCGGGGATCCCGCACCTAAATCAACGTGCCGTAGGCACTAAATATCGCAGTCTCATCAACATATTGAGCACCCCATGCCTAAAGACGATTTCTTGCAAGCCGCCCACGACCCACGCGACCCTAATCCCTGGCTTGCCATGTATCTGGATCAAAGCACACCGTTACCCGATCATGTTAAACGTGCATGGCTAAGCGAGCTGGCATCGCCTTCCCGCCAGTATCTGCTGCCCTTTGTGCGACCACTGGCCCGGCTTTGCATGATTTTGATTCAGATTTTAAAAGTCATTCTGCCCAAGCACTGGTCTGCATCCAAAATGCTGCACCGCATACTGGTCTGGGGCTTAAAGGGCTTTGTGTCCCCCGAGGCCAACTGGCTGATCCTGCGGCACTTTCATTTAGGCGCGCAGATTATTGAATTTATCGAGCGCAATGCCCCCGTCAGCGTGCCGCTTTCATCGCTGCGACCACTGACGATCGATGATTTGACCGATGAATTATTTCTGAAACACGATTTAAACCTGTTCAACTTTATCATCCGGCTAAACCAAGCCTTGCGCAATGAAGACAAAACGCTCGAGGCCGTTGCAAATATCGATTTCAGCATGATCGGCGAGCCGCCACTGGCACTGACATCCATGCCACAGGGACGCTCAAACTGGATTGATGTACAAACAGCGATCGAAATATTCACACCGGTTTACCAGTTATTTCTTACAGATAACGACTTCTGGCGCGCGGCCAACTCGCTGCAAATGGATGAAACCATGGGTGTCTACGTCGCCACCCTGCTTAATACGCCGCAGCATTTATTACTGTTAAATAATAAACACCCGCTGGTTCCGCTCTCTACCTTACACGCAGGCCACCGGCTGGTATTGCATGGGCTATCAACTGAAATGCTGCATTGCCTGCTTAGCCAGATGAAGCACGCTCAAACCTGAGTGCATGATACTTTTCATTGCTAACGTCATTATTTCTCACGAAGCAAGCCACAACATGGGTTAAAGAACATGCTCTTTGAAAATGCTGGCAGCCAAATGAAAGGGATTACGTCACCATGAGACATCTTTTTAATATCATTCTGGAAACAAAATTCAGTTCATGTTTTTAAGTGTAATTATTACGCTAAACCGATGTTAATAAAGGAAGTTTGACGAAAATTAGCATTCTGTTATGCTGGCGACCGGTCGGATTTAAGACTGTTCTGTAACGAAAATCAGATAAAACCTGTCTGCCTGCGTTACTCCAGCCATTCACCCTTGCAGCCTGCCGCCATTAAGCTGTTGATGCGATGCCAAGCAGCCTGACAAATGCATGATACCGGATCAAACCGCCCTTTCTTCTTATAACGAACGCTCTGCTACCCAGCTAGCCAGCTAGCCAGCGCATTTTATCGGTCATCCTATGCCTCGAATGATTCAGGATTTTGTTAAAAGAATAAGTACCCGCTCTGCCAGCATTACGCCCCGCTTTATTTCCCGCAGTTGGCTGATTGTATTGATTCCTTCCTGCATTACCCTTACCGCCTATGGTGTGGCAGAGTTTGGGCCAAAGGAAGAAATCAGGCTGAATACCCAAACCGAGCCGATTGCAACACCGCCTTTATCATTCGCCCAGAATGACAGCCCCATCTGGCACGAAGACGTCATTCGCGCCGGCGACACCTTGTCTGCGGCGCTGAACCGGCTGAATGTGGACGACAAGGACGCCGCCCAATTTATCAAAACCGACCCTATCGCCAAATCGCTATATGAACTGCATACCGGGCGCACCCTGCGCGCTAAAACAGAGCGCTCTGGTGCCTTGCTTGAGCTGCATTATCTCAACAATAAAAGCCAGGAAATCAAAATCACCCGGCAGAAAGACGGCTTTAAAGCCAGTATTGATGAAGCCACTACCCAGCAGCACACGGTCGTTAAATCCGGCACGATTAATAGCTCGTTTTACGCCAGCACCGATCAGCTGAATATCCCTGACGATGTCACCAAGCAGTTAATCGATATTTTCTCTGGCCAAATTGATTTTCACCGTGGATTACAAAAAGGCGACCGTTTCAGCGTAGTCTATGAAAGCTTTACCCACGACGGCATTGAGATTAAAACAGGGAAAATCCTAGCCGCTGAATTCAGCGATAAAAACAAAACCCTGCAGGCACTCTGGTACACCCCGCCCGGCAGCACAGAAGGCGCGTATTACACACCGGATGGTCATAGTCTTAAGCAATCTTTCCTGAAAAATCCGGTTGAATTCTCCCGAATCAGCTCAGGCTTTAAGCTACGCTTTCATCCCGTGTTAAAATCATGGCGCCAACATAAAGGGATCGATTTTGCAGCGTCCACCGGCACCAAGATTATGTCCACTGCTGATGGGGTAATCAGCAAAATCACCGAGGACAATAGTGGCTACGGTAAGCATATTGAAATTAACCATGATGGCAAATACAGCACGCTGTATGCACATATGTCGGCATTTACTCCGGGCTTAAGGCAAGGCTCCAAGATCAAGCAAGGCGAAGTAATTGGCCTTGTAGGGGCCACAGGCCGCGTGACAGGCCCGCACCTGCATTACGAATTTAAAATAAACGGCCAGCAGGTTGACCCGGTCGCGCTGAAATTGCCCACCGCAAAACCCATTGAAAGCCGCTACTTAGCGCACTTTCAGCCCATCGCCACTCAAACGAGGAACCAGCTGGCTTTCTTGCAGAGAATTGAGCAGGCCCGGGCTGAATAAGTTTGCAATTTACGTTAAAGAACACATAACAGAGATCATAAATTGAACGGGCAACGGCTATTTATAGGTTTAATGACAGGCACCAGTCTCGATGGCATTGATGTCGCTCTGGTCGATTTTTCCAGCAAGCCGCCCCGTTTGATTGCAGCCCAAGGCACGCCATTAAGCGATGATCTGCGCAGCCAGTTGCTTAATCTGCAATCCCCTCAACCCAACGAGCTGCACCTGGCTCAGCTGGCCGCCAATGCGCATTCCGATGCCTGCGCCGATGCCATTCATGCCTTGTTAGCGCAGGCGTGCTTTGCTGCCAGCGATATCGAAGCCATTGGCAATCACGGCCAGACCATCCGTCACCGGCCGGAATGCGGTTACACCCTGCAAATTGGCAACCACGCCCGCTTGGCTGAAAAAACCGGCATCAGCGTGGTGGGGGATTTCAGGTCTCGCGATGTGGCTGCGGGCGGGCAAGGTGCACCGCTGGTGCCCGCATTTCATCAAGCTCTGTTTGCCAGCCCTCAGCAAAAACGTGCTTTGGTCAATATCGGCGGGATCGCCAATATCTCACTACTCATCCCTCACCAGCCTGCATGCGGCTTTGACACAGGACCGGGCAATGTACTGATGGATTTATGGATTCACCAGCACCAAGGCCTGCGTTACGACAAAGACGGCGCATGGGCGGCCAGCGGGCAAGTCTTACCGGATTTACTTGAGCAATTTTTGCAAGACCCCTACTTTGCCCTCAAAGCACCCAAAAGCACAGGCAGGGATTTATTTCACCGGGACTGGCTGAAAATGAATCTGAGCCAGCGCAGCGATGCTCCCTGCGACGTACAAGCCACGCTCTGCGCCCTCAGCGCCCGCAGCATTGCCGATACGCTCCGGGCAGATGAGATCAGCACACTTTATGTATGTGGTGGCGGCGCACACAACCCAACGCTGATGCGTATGCTTGCCCTTGAGCTGCCACAAACCCAAATCGCCACCACAGCGGCACTGGGTGTTGCGCCAGACTGGATGGAAACCTACGCCTTTGCATGGCTGGCAAAGTGCTGCCTAGACCGACAACCAGCCAATCTTCCCGGTGTCACCGGCGCTCGAGGCTTACGCATACTCGGGGCGATTTGGCCTGCATAAGCATAACACCCCATTAGCCCATCAGATTCAATGACTTAAGCAAGGTATTACTCGCTACGCCATGCATAAGGTGACATAAAAAGAGCAGATTCAAACCACAGGCAAAAAAAGCCATTCTATAAGTACCCCTTCTCGGTTAGACTTGGTCGAAATTCCCTGCGGATAAGATTTTATGCACCAGACAAACCAGTTCGATCTTCTGAAGTCACGTCGTTTCCTGCCCCTCTTTATTACGCAATCCCTGGGCGCATTTAATGACAATTTATTTAAAAACGCCTTATTGGTGATGATCACATTTCATGGATTATCCGCAGCAGGGCTAAGCGCTAATGCGCTAGTCAATGCCGCTGCGGGTATTTTTATTCTGCCTTTCTTTCTATTCTCTTCATTTGCAGGGCAATTAGCAGAAAAATACGACAAAGCCCGTGTTGCACAATGGGTAAAGCTGCTTGAGATTGCCATTATGCTGGCCGCCGGCATTGGCTTCTGGCAAAAAGATGCGGCCATCCTGATGGGCTGCTTATTTATGATGGGCGTGCATTCAGCACTATTCGGCCCATTAAAATACTCCATATTGCCGCAATATTTAAAAGACCAAGAATTATTAGGCGGTAATGGCCTGATTGAAATGGGCACTTTTGTGGCTATTCTTTTGGGGCAAATTGCCGGCACCATGATTATTCAACACCAGCCACATGGTGAATCTTTAATTATCTGGGCCTGCCTTGGTGTCGCTATTTTAGGCTGGATCAGCAGCAGAAGCATGCCTGCAGCCCCCGCTCCTGTTAAAGACCTTAAAATCAACTGGAATGTATTTGCCGAAACATGGCAAATTATTAAACATGTCAAAGCGAATAAAACGGTATTTAACAGCTTATTAGGAATCTCATGGTTCTGGTTTTTTGGTGCGGTTTATTTAACTCAGCTTCCCAGCTTATCAAAAAATATTTTAGGCGGTGATGCAGCTGTTTATACCCTGCTAGTAGCCCTCTTTTCGATTGGCGTAGGTTTAGGCTCTGTGCTTTGCGAACAACTTTCTGGGCGAAAGATTGAGCTAGGCCTAGTACCATTTGGCTCTTTAGGGCTTTCATTCTTTGGCATTGACCTCTTTTTTGCTATTGGGCAACCCTCAACAACGCATTACTCATTATCAGAATTTGTCAGTCTGGCATCGCACTGGCGCATTATGGCCGACATCGCCCTGATGGGCGTATTTGGCGGTTTATTTATTGTGCCGCTTTATGCTCTGGTGCAAATGCGCACAGAAAAAGAATTCACATCACGGGCTATTGCCGCCAATAACATTCTGAATTCGCTATTTATGGTGGTGGCTGCAGGCATCAGCATTGCCCTGCTAAGCTGTAACGTATCCATACGCGGATTATTATTAATTGTTGCGCTGATGAATATCGGCGTATCCATTTATATCTACACACTGATTCCTGAATTTATGATGCGTTTTCTGGTGTGGGTCATGACTCACACGCTGTATCGCGTCCGGCATCAGGGCCTAGATAACATTCCAGAAAAAGGCCCGTGTGTATTGGTCTGCAATCATGTCAGCTTTATGGATGCCATGATTATTGCGGGGGCCATACGTCGCCCTGTGCGTTTTGTGATGGATCACCGCATTTTTAAAATCCCGGTACTTAATTTTATATTCCGCACCGCAGGCACCATTCCTATTGCCCCCATGCGTGAAGATCCAAACATGAAAGAGCAGGCTTTTAATAAAGTAGCTGAATACTTAAATGATGGTGAAATCATTTGTATTTTTCCTGAAGGAAAAATCACTCATACAGGTGAAATCAATACCTTCAAGCCCGGCATTGACGAGATTATTAAACGCACTCCAGTCCCCGTTGTGCCCATTGCATTACAAGGTTTATGGGGCAGCTTTTTCAGCCGCAAAGATGGCGCTGCGATGATGAAAATGCCACGTAGCATCTGGGCCAAAATTGGCTTTATGGTTGGCGAGCCCGTACCCGCGGAATTGGCAAGCCGCCAATATTTAGAACAACAAGTTAGAACATTACGCGCCGACTGGAAATAAAAAAACAGCCAGAGAAATTCTCTGGCTGTTTTTTTTATTTAAAATCTATGATTATTCTTGGCTAATCACAAAGACAGTCACCCAAATCCAATCCACGCCCTTTTCAATCACAGAGCCAAGACGCACCATAAACACCCGTTCACGCGCCTGTACACGATAAATTTTATCTGTACCATAATCAGCAGAATGCAAAATCAGCGTATTCACATTTTTGCCATCCATTTGATGTGGCAAATAAAGTGCAGTACGCACATGCGGCAAATCCGCCACACCCAAAGTGGAATCTGCAGCTAAAGAGATGTGCTCGCGGCGCTCTTCTTTCTCCAGATATAAACTGACCGCAATGGGGGTGACCGCAAGCGACTGAATGCCCACATAAACCTCATCATCCCCTAGGCGATTTAAACGGCGAATCACGCCTAAATGCCAATTCTCATTTCGCCCTAAGCGATTAGCCAATAATAAACCCGGCCTAATCCACTCATTTTCAGAAAGATGAACAACGGCACCATAGCCCCCCACACTTTCATTCTCGATATTCCAGACCTGCCAATCCTGCGGTTTATTCTCTACCGTTTTAGAAGGCGCACCCTTTTCTTTTGTACGGGTAGAAACAAAACCATAGAGACGCATATCCATAATTTCATCGTAATCGACCTTGCCACGATCATCACCCGCATTTCTGCGCATATTTTTATCGTTATCCAAACGCACATGCGCAATGATTGAATCAAGCCCGGAAATAATATCGGCTATCTTTGCAACCTTTTTACGCTCACTTCTTTGGACCACGCTATTACGGATACTCATTAGCCAGAAAAGATCGAGGTGTTTAAGTAATTCAACAGCAAGTGGCGCCGGGCACTCCTTCCCCATACCCAGATCACGGGGCGTAGCACCATTTTCTAGGCGGCGTAAAGTATCTTCTAATTCATGCATTAAATCATGCAAACCCCAGTATCTGAATGGCTCGCCTTCGCTTTCTGCCTGAATTTTTTGCACGCCTTCTGCTGCCTGCAAATTCACACATAAATGATAGCGGCCTTCCTGGAATTTCCGTGACAATTGAATTAATTTAGACCACTGATTAAGCCAGTGATCCACCCAGTCAATTTGCCTGACTGATAAATTATTATTGGATAAAGAGCCCAGCATTAACATCTGGATATATTCATCTGCGCATGAAGTCACTTCATTTGCATGGGATGGATACAAAGGAAATGGATTGCTGTCACAACCTTCGATTTCAGAAATACGATAAAGCTGATGAGAAAGGGTCCATAATTTGGGAGGAACCTTTTCAAAACGAAAATAATGCCATTTTGCCTGAATGGATAAATAATGCAGGCTGCGTGCCAATACTTTAGGCATTAACAAAGCCAATTCAGCTTTTTTGCTGCCTTCCATATCTGACTGAACAAACAGCTGATATACCGAAGACATATCCGCAGCAAAACTGGTAATTTGCTTCCATAACCGGCTTTCGATGTCTTTAGACATCCGAGGATTAGCAATATATTGGTAACAAACAGCATCATACGAAGATTGTGCCGCATCATCAATCAGCAACAAGGCCTGCAAGCCATCTGAAGTTGCAGCCCTGCCTTCGTGGATAAAAGCAGTCACTGCATCATGAATTTTTAACTGCTGGGATTGCGTATCAATTTCTTGCAGGCGTTTGCACCACGCTGTAGCTGCTTTCGCATTTACAAATGGCGATTTATCTTTGGAAAAAATAGCAGAGAGAATATTACGCATAAAATCGCCTGTCAGGCTGGAGTCGCCCCATTGAGGTCGGTTTCTTCCATCAACCAAGTTTTAGCATCGTCACTTTCGGTAAACATGCCAATTTCTGCATCCGTAAACAGACGGCTTATCCATGCTGACCACGTTACCCATTGATCAGAGCTCACGACCGCCACCCGTTGAAATATTTGCCCGTGCTCGCGGACAAACTTAATTTCTTCCAAAGCCATGTCAAGCGTATAGCTCAGCATTTCATGTAAATCAAATAACAAAGCAACTGGCCCGTGAAATTCAGACTGGTAAAGAACGGCCTGCTCAAATTCACGATAATCCTGCAGGGTAAATTCACCAAAAACCACGGTCTGAATATAATCATTTTCATGTGAAATGCTAATCATCACGTACTCCCCTCAAGGAAAACTTACGAATACATGCCAGCTCTTAAAATAATAGCCTCTGCTTAGTTTACTGAGCTTCCCCCTGCTTCGACAAGGGTTACATTTATTTTAATTATTTATACCATCTATTTACAACTTTACCCGCCTTTATCATTTACTTTCCCTTGTCTTGTACATTTAGCATGCAATATTAATTGCAAACACGCATTCTGAATTTGAATTTTTGACTATAGGTAATTGATTATATTGATGGTCATCAATTGATAACAGAATATAAAACAACCGCTTCGGGTGCGTAATGGCAAGTGCTTTGACTTTTATAGCTTTTGTAAATCAATTAATAGCTGGCGGGTATGCAAAGGCGCATCACCCAAAATCGCAGAAAAAGCCTGCCTCATTAATAATTTACCCTGGGCTGCCGCTCGTATGTAATCACCCGCAGCAAAAGCCAATAAAGCACTGCCATCGTATTGCGGATAATTCATCCGCGCAGGGACAATGCCTTCAGTAGGATCAAAGCTGTATCGCCGCCCGGCCTCAAGCGGCTGATCAATGCAATGCATCCAGTCTGCGCCATAGCCCATTTCATCCAACAGGATGCGCTCAAACTCACGCAGCACTGGCTCTACACCCGCGCCACTGGCAGGCAAAACCGAGAGCGCTCTGATCGCCTCGAAATAACTGGCAAACAGCAGAGGATGGGTTTCATCCCGAGGCAAAAGGCGTAAGAGCAGCTCATTAAGATAAAAGCCGCAAAGCAGAGGCAAACCACTCAGCTGCGGAACTCCCCCCTGCCAGTCTGCCGAGTGCAGCGTTTTAAGCTCACCCACGCCAAACCAGGATAAAAGTACAGGCTGAAAACCAAGGAGAATACTGCGAAGTTGTGAACCAGGGCGCTGGGCACCCCGGGCCACCATCATGATGCGGCCATGATCCCGGCTGAACACATCAAGCAGGCGGCTGGTTTCTTTGTACGGGTACTGGTGCAGTACAAAGGCCGCCTGATGATCAATGCGTAGCTTAGTAGGTCTTGCCACAGTGCTTATTCGTAGCCGTACTGACGGACAAGACGTGTATCATCTGCCCAGCCACTTTTCACTTTAACCCAGACTTCCAAAAACACCTTGGCATCAAAGAGTTTTTCCATATCCTGACGTGCTTCGGTGGCGATGCGCTTGAGTTTTTCACCATTTTGACCAATCAGCATGGCTTTTTGCCCGTCACGGTCTACCAAAACAGCGGCATGGATGCGACGCAATTCACGCCCATCCCTCGTTTCATCGTCTTCAAATTTTTCGATTTCAACGGTCATGGAGTAAGGTAACTCTTCACCCATCAGGCGAAAAATCTTTTCACGAATAATTTCAGCGGCTAAAAAGCGCTCATTGCGATCGGTCACCTGATCGACATCGTACAGAGGCACTGATTTTGGCAAGAGTGGCTCAACCACTTTCAGCAAGACATCGATACTCAGATTTTTTTGCGCGGAAATAGGCACAATCGCATGAAATTTAAAACGCTCATTCATCGCTTCAATAAACGGGAACATTTCGTTTTTATCTTTCAGCTCGTCAATTTTATTGAGCACTAACAACACAGGGCGATTATCAGGCAATAGCTTTAATACTTCTTCGTCCGCAGCACTGAAATATCCCGCCTCAATCACGTATAAAATCACATCGACATCAGCCAAAGTGCTGGTGACGCTGCGATTCATCGCCTGATTAAGCGCATTTTGATACTTGGTTTGAAACCCTGGCGTATCAACAAATACAAACTGAGCGGTATCAGAGCTATGCACACCCGTAATACGATGGCGCGTTGTCTGTGCTTTACGTGAAGTAATACTGATTTTCTGACCAATCAGCTGATTCAACAGCGTTGATTTACCCACATTAGGGCGGCCCACAATGGCCACAAAGCCGCAGCGAAAATCAACAGCTTCGTTTTGGATATCCATCTCGCTCATACACGTTTACCTTTTGCTGCCGGTTTAGCAGCGTGTTTACTTTTTAACGGGGCGCTGTCCGGGCTTTTATGTTTACCCGGAAACTGCTCCCTCAGAATGGCAAGAGCGGATTCAGCCGCCAATTGCTCAGCAGCGCGGCGGCTGGTGCCCACGCCTTTAGTCAGCAATTTGGCCTCCGCAATGCAGCAACTCACTTCAAAAATCTGATCCGGCGATTCGCCGTCCTGCCTGAGAATAGTGTACGCTGGTAGCGTATAACGGCGGGCCTGCAGCCACTCCTGCAAGCTGGTCTTGGCATCTTTTGCACCAAGCAGCGGATCAATGGCAGCAATCCTAGAGGCAAACAAAGCATTGACCACGGTATCTGCCGCATCAAAACCACCGTCAAGCCAGATTGCACCCAAAATAGCCTCAAGTGCATCGGCCAGAATTGAAGGCCGGCGATGCCCGCCACTTTTCAGCTCGCCTTCACCAAGCCAGATAAAGTCACCCAAATTAAGCTCGCTGGCAATACTGGCCAGTGCTTCCTGGCGAACCAAGCTGGCCCGAAGACGCGATAAATCACCCTCGGGAAGTTTAGGAAACGTCAGATAAAGCGCACGGGCAATCAGCGAATTTAAAATGCCATCGCCAATAAACTCCAGCCGCTCATTATGCGTAGAAGAAAAACTACGATGGGTTAAAGCTTGTTTAAAGAGTTTTGGCTCTTTAAAAGTATAAGAGAGCACCCTTAAAAGGCGCTCTGGGGGAAGAACAACACTCACGACTAATTACCCGCAGCTTGCTGCGTATTCGATTTTTGGATATCAAAAGCGAACAACAGACTCATATTACCCACGATGGGGACAACCCGCTCGTAGCTTAAACTTACCGTGGTATCACTGCCTGCCTGAGTAACTTTTAATTCAGCAGCACTGATATCCCGAATATTATCAACCGAAGCCTGGCGCATAAAACCCTCGCGAATTGCTGCGGGTTGCTGTGCACCATATTCTCTTACCGTACGCTCAATGGCTTTTTTTACAGTAAAGAATTCCATATAAGTCGGAACAACTTTTAATGCTGTAATTGCAATCACGGAGCCCACAATAGCGAGCATTAAAAAAGAACCGAAAGACACACCACGCTGGCGATTAAGCATGATTTATTCCTTTAGCGAATCGAGGTGCCAACGCGCCCCAGATCTTTAAAATTAAGCCAAATAAGAAAAGCTTTACCCACCACGTATTTATCAGGAACAAAACCCCAATAACGGCCATCGGCACTGTGATCGCGATTATCGCCCATCATAAAGAAATGACCTTCAGGTACTTTGCAGCTGAAACCTTCTTCATCATAGCGACAATTTTCTCTGTATGGAAAATCGCGCACTTCGCCCAAATTAACCGATGGCACATCAGCCATTGCTAAGGTTGAATAATCATGCGTACCCAGTTTTTCATTAAACTGTTTATTATTAATCAGGTAAGTGCCCTGCTCAACATACTCATGATCGGGCAAATCGGCAGTTGGTACCGCCTTGCCATTAATGGTTAATTTTTTATTCCGATACTCAACGGTATCGCCCGGTAAACCGATGACACGCTTAATATAATTAAGCGAAGGATTTTCCGGATAATTAAATACCATCACATCGCCATGCTCTGGCTTACCCACCGGAATCATCACATTATTAATCACGGGAGTACGCAGGCCATAAGCGAATTTATTCACCAGAATAAAATCGCCCACCACTAAACCCGGGCGCATTGAGCTGGATGGAATTTGAAATGGCTCAACCAGAAAAGAGCGCAATACAAATACCGCAAGCAATACCGGGAAGAAACCTCGACCATACTCAACCCAGTCTGCAACCGGTTTTTCACCGCGCTTCTTCCCCCAGACAAACCGGTCCAGCCCCCAGATCACTCCCGTCACCAGTACAAAGATCAGCATCGCCGCAGAAATCGAGCAATATTGCACCAACACAATAAACAGCCCCATGACCACACAAAGATAGCCGTATTGCACTAAAGAAGGCGGCTCACTGCCTTTACGCTCATGTTTGGCGCCAATACCCACCAGGACCGGCCCTAAAATGACGAAAACAATCCCGAGAAACAACCAGTTCATCCGTTTTCCTTTTTATCGTGTTACTTATCGCTCACTTGCAAGATCGCAAGGAAAGCTTCTTGTGGGATTTCAACGTTACCGACTTGCTTCATGCGTTTCTTACCCGCTTTTTGCTTGTCCAGCAGTTTACGCTTACGCGAAACGTCACCACCATAACATTTTGCCAAAACATCTTTACGCGTTGCTTTAACTGTTTCACGCGCGACAATCTGGCTACCAATGGCTGCTTGCACGGCCACATCGTACATCTGACGCGGAATCAGCTCGCGCATTTTCGCCACCAGCTCACGGCCACGGTACTGGCTGCTGCTGCGGTGAATAATCAGGCTCAGAGCATCCACACGTTCGCCATTAACCAGCACATCAAGCTTAATCAAATCAGCGGCTTGGAATTCTTTGAAATCGTAATCAAGCGAGGCATAGCCACGGCTGACAGATTTAAGACGATCAAAGAAATCCATGACCACTTCTGCCATCGGCAGATCGTAGCTCAGCATGACTTGGCGACCCATATACTGCATATTGCGCTGAGTACCGCGCTTTTGATTACACAACGTCATCACTGCGCCCACGTAATCCTGAGGCACAAGAATCGTTGCTGTAATAATCGGCTCACGAATTTCTTCGTATTTAGAAGGATCCGGCAGCTTGGACGGGTTTTCGATATGAATCACTTCGCCTGATTTCAGCAACAGCTCATAAACCACTGTGGGAGCAGTGGTAATCAGATCCATATCAAATTCGCGTTCTAAGCGCTCCTGCACGATTTCTAAGTGCAATAGACCTAAGAAGCCACAGCGAAAACCAAAGCCCAAAGCCTGTGAAACTTCAGGCTCATAATGCAGGGAAGCATCGTTGAGCTTGAGCTTTTCCAAAGCATCACGCAGTTTTTCATAATCATGGCCTTCAATCGGGTACAAACCCGCAAACACCTGTGATTTTACTTCTTTAAAACCAGGCAAAGGCTCGGTTGCCGGATCTTTAGCCGTGGTGATGGTATCGCCCACCTTGGCATTAGCAATTTCTTTAATACCCGCAATGATGAAACCCACTTCACCGGCTTTCAGTACGGTTCTTTGTACTGTTTTTGGCGTGAATACACCGACTTGTTCGCAAAGATGCTGCGACTTGTTCGACATAAACATGATTTTTTCTTTCGGGCTAAGCTGGCCGTCCACCACACGCACCAGCATGACCACACCAACATAATTATCGAACCAAGAATCGACAATTAGTGCCTTCAGCGGGCCATCCGGATTACCCTTAGGTGGTGGTACTTTGGTAATCAGCGTTTCCAGAATATCTTCGATACCAATGCCGCTTTTGGCAGAGGCATGCACAGCATCCGTCGCTTCAATCCCAATAATGTCTTCAATTTCTTGAATCACACGCTCAGGATCGGCAGCTGGCAAGTCGATTTTATTTAAAACCGCCACCACTTCCACACCTTGCTCCAGCGCGGTGTAGCAGTTAGCCACGGTTTGCGCCTCAACACCTTGCGAGGCATCAACAACCAAGAGCGCGCCTTCACAAGCAGCCAGAGAACGGCTCACTTCATAAGAGAAGTCAACGTGCCCTGGGGTGTCGATCAGATTAAGATTATAAATCTCACCATTACGGGCTTTATAAGACAGCGCAGCAGTCTGCGCCTTAATCGTGATACCACGCTCTTTTTCGATATCCATCGAATCGAGCACTTGCGCGCTCATCTCCCGCAGCTCAAGGCCGCCACAGAATTGGATAAAGCGATCAGCCAGCGTGCTTTTGCCGTGATCGATGTGAGCGATGATCGAGAAATTACGAATATGATCCATTGGCCTGCCAGATATTTCACGAAAAAGGGGTACGCGATCGTACCCCAAATATTAATTTCCACTGATTTTAACGGAAATTAGCAATATAGGCATCAAGAGCCGCTTGATCGAGGTGGTAATGGCAAATTTCCACTCCGTCAGAACCCGCCAAAACGGGCACCCATTCACCATATTGCGCCTCCAGATGATCGATATCATCGATATCAATCCACTCCAGCTCAAAGCCTGCAGTCTGTGCCTGCTGCTGCAAAAGATCCCGCATCACAAGGCACAGACTGCAATATTCCCTTCCGTATAACTTAAGCTGAATCATTTAGCAGGCGCACGCAAAGTCAGAAACATAGAGGCATCGCCACGGATCACACGCAGTGCCGTTGCTTCATTGGGTTTTAAAGCGGTGAGTGATTGCTTAAGCTGAGCAAGACTGGTCAGCTCCTGATTTGCAACGCCTACAATTAAATCCCCTCCCTGCAGACCCGCCTTCGCTGCGGAGCCACGTGCAGCCTGCACCAACACTGCAAACTTCAGCCCCATCCCCTTCAGCTGAGCGGGATCCACCGACTGCAGCGACAAGCCAAAGCGCCCGCCCTCGTCATTCTGGCTACCACGATATTCACGCTCAGCGGTGGTGCGATCAGATTGTTCCAGCACACCAATCGTTACACTCACTTCACGCATGGCTTTATCGCGCCAGATTTGCACCGGCACTTTTGTACCAGGGCGCACAGCAGCCACATATTTAGGCAGATCACTGGCTGATGCAATGGTCTGGCCATTAAATTTCAGAATCACATCACCCGGTTTTAAACCGGCCTTATCCGCTGGGCCATCTTTCTCTACACTTGCCAGAAGTGTGCCGTTGATTTTGCTCAGACCAAAACTCTTTGCCAAATCATCATTTAACTCCTGAATGGCCACACCAATCCGGCCCCGTGTCACTTTACCGGTAGCCTTCAGCTCATCAGCAACCTTCATCACCACATCAACCGGAATCGAGAACGACAAGCCCATAAAACCACCCGAACGGCTGTAGATTTGCGAGTTAATCCCAACCACTTCACCGGCCATATTAAAGAGCGGGCCGCCGGAATTACCTGGGTTAATCGCTACGTCGGTCTGAATAAAGGGCACAAAGGTTTCATCTGGCAGGCTTCGGCCCTTAGCTGAAACAATCCCAGCGGTCACCGTGTTTTCAAAACCAAAAGGCGAGCCAATCGCCACAACCCACTCACCTACTTTTAATTTATTCGCATCGCCCAGCGTCACTTTAGGCAGACCTGTGGCATCAATTTTCAGCAAGGCCACATCGGTACGGGCATCTGCACCGATCACTTTTGCTTTAAAGGTGCGCTTATCTGTCAGCTTTACGGTAATTTCATCGGCCTGAGCAATCACATGGGCGTTGGTCAGAATGTAACCATCCGCCGCCATAATAAAACCGGACCCCAAGGATTGGGCCTGACGCTCGCGGGGCTGCTGTTGCTGGCCATTTCGCGGCAGCATCCGCGGCACAGGGAAACCAAAACGACGGAAGATATCCATGCCGTCTTCATCACCCATCTGCTGTGGCTGCTCTTTGATCGTAGAGGTCGTCGAAATATTGACCACTGCCCGGCCTTCTTTCTCAACCAGCTGAGTAAAATCAGGCAAATTAGCGGCCGCAATGGATGAGACAGAAACAAAGCCTAAAGTAAGGCTTAACAGTAATTTTTTCATCATGGTTTACGTTTCATTTGACAAGGACTAAGAAACGGCGGGCCAGCTACGGCTTTGCCCGCCACAATGACTGGCTCGGCCGAAGCCGCCAGCTGGTGCTGCTGTTTCAGCAGCACGAAACCTGCTACAAACCCAAATACACCACCCAACACCGCACTGACAGGAGACTGAGGCACAAGCCACTGGCCCGCTGCAGCGCCGGCAATCAGCAGCAGCAGCGGTACGCCATAAGCCCACACAGCGCTTTTAAGCAGCATTTGTTCTTCAACAGCAACGATCACCCAATCCCCCGCTTTAAAAGACAAAGGATTTTTAACCTTGAAGCCATCTTGCGACTGAGCAAACATTCGGCTTAGCGCCATAGCCTTGCAGCCAGTTTCTGGATCGCACCGGCCACAGGGCGTATGTGGTTTTATTTTTACCCATGCATGAGCGCCATCCAGCCGCTGCACCTGTGCCTCTGTTTCAATCATTGTTTTTCACTAGCGGGGTTGAAAAGCAAGAGCAAACGCCTTCACTGTTTCAGCAGGCACTTCACCCAATACGGTGACCATTTTTCCATCAATTTGCCGCACCTGCATATGCATCGCTCCCTGATGCGAAGCCCCTTCTCTGGCTTCTGCTACGGCGGGCTCCAAAAAGACCGACACCGTAACAAGGCCATCACTGTACAAATGCTGCACCACGGGCATTTCTTTGCCAATCAGCGTGCGCTGAATACTTTTCATAAATCGAAAACCGCGAGGGAGATGATCAATCATCCACGCAGGCTCAACTGGGGCACTGGCCACGCCCTGATTTGATTCAATAACGACTGGGCGTAAAGGATTAACCGGGTTCAATAATGCGCGATCAACCTTGCCGAGGGTGAGCGCAGAAAAAACAAAGAGCTCAACAGGCTGAGAATACGGCCCCAAGCGTTCGGACTTTAAAACTAGCCCACTATCAATATGCATCCATAAACGCAGCGGAAAACGGTAAACATCCCTGGGTTCCAGCTCATAAATTTGTGCATTTAAGCCTGCAACCCGTTCCATACCGCCTTTTTTAAGCTTGTAATTCAGCAGCACCGAATCGGCGTTTTCCGGCAAATGCTGGGGAAACAATTTGGAGCTGAAACGCCGGTCTAAAGAGACTGTCCGCTTAGATGGCAAATAAATACTGACATGATCACCCTTGCGATAATACTCACGGCGCGGGCCGTCTAGCGACTCACGGCGCTCAACCTCCACCGGCTCACTGCCCACATGCACAATTCTGAATGTTTCCGTGGAATCACCATGCTGATGCGTGAAGAGTCCCTGAAAATCATTCTGTTTAGCTGCAGCAGACATCCGGTTCAATACAATCACGGCATCTGAATTATTCAGCTCTGCTGCGGCCATGGCGCCCGCAGGCAAAAACAAACTGATGCACAGCACAAATGGCTTTAATCTACCCAGCAAGTCGCTCATCTAGCGCATATTCTCCGTGCCAAAATCTGCATAAACAATATCCCGCTCCGCCAGTACATTGCCAGATTCCTGGCTATGCGCAGCCAAGTAGGCGCGTATAGCGGGTGGCTTTTTATCAACAGGCTTCGCATTTTGTACTGCAACCATTGCCGGCGCAGTATTAAAGTTCGTTTTAGTCTGCCATGCTGCCACGCCCACAAAGGCGATTGATGCAGCAGCAGTTAAAGGCACTAATAATTTCTTCATTACCGAGCTGCGTTTCAAGCGCTGCGGCGCCACCACCGTTGGCTCTGCTGCCAAGCGCGCAGAAAAGCGCGTCATAAACTGAGGAGAAAGCAAGGGGTGTTCCTGCATATTATCGCTGAGCTGATGCCAATCATACCAATCCTTACTCAGCGAGGCATCGCGCTTCATTTCAGCAAGTAAACCATCGATGTCTGCCACATCAAGCTCGCCATCCATCAAGGCGGAAAGTTTTTCTTTCATCACATTACCCTCTCATATCCTTCGAAGCTTACCAGCGCTTATCTTTTCCGACGACATCCAATAAAGGCCTCAGCTTATTTGCGATAGCCTCACGAGCGCGAAAAATCCGAGAACGAACCGTACCAATGGGGCAATTCATCACGGCGGCGATATCTTCATAACTTAAACCATCCATTTCGCGCAACGTAATTGCCGTTCGCAACTCGGAAGGTAACTCATCAACCACTGCATTCACTGTAGAGACAATCTGCCGGTTAGAGAGTTCAGTTTCAGGCGTATGGTAATCCGGTATTTGTGCAGCAGCATCCAGTGACTCCCCTTCCTCGTCTTCATAAAGACTTGCCAGCTGCGGGCGGCGGCCAAGGGTAGCCAAATGGTTTTTAGCCGTATTAATAGCAATACGATATAACCAGGTATAAAAAGCGCTTTCGCCACGAAACGATGGCAAGGCACGATAAGCCTTGATAAACGACTCCTGAGACACGTCCTCAATCTCTGACTGATCGCGAATCAGCCGCGACAAAAGACGTGCGACACGCCGCTGGTATTTCACTACCAACAACTCAAAGGCTCGCTTATCTCCCGCCTGAGCCCGCAGAACAAGCTCCTGATCGATATCACGATCGGTTCGCTGAATCAAAGATGTCTCCAAAAGATATTTACACTCACATGGGGTTGACCATGATTTTTATCAAGCCAGCACATACAAAAGCTGACAGATTTGGCTTTATACACGGCGTAGACGGTCTGGCCTCTGTTAATATTCCATTTTTCTGGGAATGGAACACCTGCAATGCGTGAATTTGATGCATTAATCATCGGCAGTGGCCTTGGCGGAATGACCATGGCGCTGCACTTAGCTGACCACATCAAAGTGGGCCTGGTGACCAAGCGCGAGTTGCGGGATGGCGGCAGCGGCTGGGCGCAGGGCGGCATTGCAGCAGTGCTCGATGGCACCGACAGTGTAGAGCTGCATATTCGTGACACCCATGTCGCCGGCGCGGGCCTGTGCGATCAGGAAAGCACGCGCTTTATTGTTGAGCATTCCAAAGAAGCCATCGACTGGCTAATCCAGATGGGCGTGCCCTTCACCAAAGACACCGAAGGCGATAGCGCCTATCAAGGCTACCACCTTACCCGGGAAGGCGGGCACAGCCACAGGCGCATCATCCATGCGGCAGACGCCACCGGCGCAGCCGTGATCGACACACTAGCGCATAAAGTCGCCGCACACCCCAATATCACCGTACTTGAATCACATATTGCCGTTGATTTAATCACCGATCAAAAATTAGGCCGCGAAGGCAAGCATTGCTACGGCGCCTATGTTTACGATAAAGAAACCGACCGCGTTGAAACCATCGTGGCAAAGTCCACCGTCCTTGCCAGTGGCGGCGCGGGCAAAGTTTATCTTTACACCACCAACCCAGATGTAGCAACGGGCGACGGGATTGCCATGGGCTGGCGCGCTGGCTGCCGTGTGGCCAATATGGAATTCATTCAATTCCACCCTACCTGCCTTTATCACCCGCATGCCAAATCATTTTTAATTACCGAAGCCGTACGCGGTGAAGGCGGCATCTTAAAGCTACCTGATGGCACGCGCTTTATGCCCCAGCACGACGAGCGCGCCGAGCTGGCACCCCGCGATATCGTGGCCCGTGCGATCGACTTTGAAATGAAAAAAGGCGGTTTTGACTGCGTTTACCTAGATATCTCATATAAGCCTGCCGCCTTTATCAAAGAGCACTTCCCTAATATCTATCTGCGCTGCTTGGAGTTGGGCATCGACATCACTAAAGAACCCATCCCTGTCGTACCGGCTGCGCACTACACCTGCGGCGGCATTGTCAGTGATACCGCTGGCCGCACTGATGTGGCCAATTTATATGCGGTAGGCGAGGTGGCCTGCACCGGCCTGCACGGCGCTAACCGACTGGCTTCCAATTCCTTACTGGAATGCATGGTACTTGGCAAAGCAGCGGCGGCCGATATTTTACAAATCACACAGAGTGATCGCCCCGATATTCCGGAGTGGGACGAAAGCCAGGTGACCGATCCAGACGAAGAAGTGGTGATTTCACACAACTGGGATGAATTACGCCGCTTTATGTGGGATTACGTCGGGATTGTGCGCACCAACAAACGCCTAGAGCGCGCCCTGCACCGCATCGAATTGCTACAACATGAAATCGACGACTACTACAGCAATTTCCGCGTCTCTAACGATTTGATCGAGCTGCGAAATCTGGTGCAATCTGCCGAGCTGATCGTACGCTGCGCCATGGCACGACAAGAAAGCCGCGGCCTGCACTACAGCCGCGATTATCCCGGCATGTTGAGCGAAGCAAAAAGCACCATCCTGAATCCTGACTAAAGTCTTCCCTGATAACTTGGAAAAAAAGATTGGATAAACCCATGAAAACGATTAAAAACGGCATTTATCAGCATTACAAAGGCCCGCTTTATCAAGTCACCGGCGTCGCCAGACACAGTGAAACAGAAGAAGAAATGGTGATATACCGCTGTCTCTATGGTGACTTTGATCTTTGGGTGCGGCCGCTGGCAATGTTTACTGAAGAGATCACCCATAATGGTGAAACCATGCCACGCTTTCGCTGGCACTCCCAATAAGCCCAAGTGCGAATAACAAGCGTCTTTACACAAAAAAAAGGAAGCGACACGCTTCCTTTTTTTGTGGGCCATTCAGGCCGCGTACAATCATATGCACTTTAAATTACTAACAACCGCTTTGCTGATCAGCTCACCACGATCTTTAGCAATTTGTTTGAACGATGCTTTAAATTTAGCACGCTCACCCGACTTGTAACTTTTTGACATTGCCATGCTATTACCCAAGGCAGATCCATTTGCACTATAAAACCGAACATCCATGGTTAAAAAAGAATTGCATGACTTTGTATACGTTACGTAACCATTTAAATCAAAACGATCATCCAGCGAGGCTTCCAACTTTAATTCTTCCAAATTTGCTACTTTAGTAACCTCTGGCGCCACTTCAATTTTAATATCCTGAAATCCATTCCGCACCGAAGTGCGCAGATTATTGATGCCATCCCGAACCGGGTTAGCGCAGCCAAATAAAAAACATAGCGACAAAAGCGGTAAAACTTTTTTCATACCCACCCCTCTAAATCAATTATAAATAGATAAAGTGTAAGCAATACGCAATACACCTTACCAAGCCACTACGCCGATCTGAATAAAGCCCCAAATTTCAAGACAAAAGCATATCAAAGTTTGTCTCATACACGAAGAAACTTTAAATACCGCATTCTGACTACGTGTAAAACCACAGAAAGAAACCATCACCCCTGCAAGCCATTCTTACATTTATGTTTTTCATGTATGTGGCGAAAACAAACAAGTTTGACCAGCAGTGCAAAAGCATCAGCGCGCAAAATTAATCAATGTTCAGTCACCACGAAACACATATTTTGTTGCTAAAACAGCAGCAATTTTTAATTGAGCGTGCAGCGCTCCGATACTCAAACCTCCCCTTGCATATGATTTTTTGTAAGCCCGCATTTTTCATGACGATAAAACAAACAGGCAAATAAAAACCCGCCGCAGCGGGTTTTTATTTGTCACATTAAATATCAATTAAAAATTGTATTTAGCAGTGTAAATCATCGCATTTTGATATGAAGCCGAGCCTAACTTCTGATCCGCATAGCGGTACTGAACGCCGGTTGTGAATTCTTTGCTGACATTCCACCACAGCGACACGGCACCGTTCTGGCCTGTTGCATTACCCTGAGTCACACCGCCAGCCGGGCTACCCATGGTGAGGAATTTATCATCGCGGTTGAATTCTGTTTCATGCCACTGGGTTGCCATAAAAGACTGGCCGAACATTTGGAAGCTGTAACCCGCGACGTAGCCCGCCATCACACCATTGGCGTGCGCACCGATATTACGATCGAATTGCTGATGGCCGCCAATAAAGGGCTTAATCCAGAAATTGCCATTTGAAAGGCTGGTACCCAAGCCTAAAACGCGGTTTTGGCTAAAGAAAGTGCCATGATCACGTGCATCATAAAGATGAACATAGGCCTGTACAGGCACGCCACCCAATTGCACCAAATTAAAACGGGCAATGGCTTTTGCTGCATAGCGGCGCTTGTCACGACCATCGGTTTCGCTCGCACCCTTAGTTGGGTTTTCAACATCGAAGAAACCGTATGCTTCACCCCAGTCGCCACCGAAGCCGCCTTCAACCTCTAAAAAAGCAAAGTCTTTTTTGCCGGCAAATGCACCCGCATTGGTGCGGGTTTCAGTACCACCAGACCAATCAAGCCAGTTCACGCTGACGTTTTTAAAAGACCAGTCGTTGCCGGCAAATGCAGCTGGAGTAGCAATAATGCTGGCTGCGACTAAAATATTGCGTAGTTTCATATTAAGCTCATCATTTTATTATTTAATTCGGTAAAAATCTGTAAACCTTCTTCCCTCAACCGACACAAGGGAGCGCAGCATAACGAGTTTATTTACGCCAGTAAATAAAATACGTTTAAAAAGCAGATTAATGGATTTGAACGGTAATATTATTGATTAACCTTAAGAAAATCGTACTCACTCTAAATAATACGATGGCAGGCCATGCTGTTTTTATGTCATACAAATACACAATAAATTAATACCCCTACAGTTAACATATACAGCGCCAATTAACCCGCCATTAAAAATGGTCAAATAAAATATCATGACCCTGCAATAGGGCGCTCAACTAAACACACAGCAATCTCATTTAATAGCTCATTCCTGCGTTTTTCCCTAAAAAACAAACACGCCAAAATGGCCGGCCCTTTACCCATTAAAAAAGCGAATCAAATCAGACCGCCCAAAAATCAAAGATCAGGCGCCAATACGATCAAGAATCTGCACAAATAATGCACATATCCTTCACACCAACCAGCCTCATACCTACTCAGCCATGCCGCTGATCATGTTAAAATTTCCCCCTCACATATCGACTTGCTCAGGGAAATCTTATGCGTATCGGCACACCGCTCTCCGCCTCTGCCACCAAAGTAATGCTGCTAGGTAGCGGCGAGCTGGGCAAGGAAGTGATTATTGCGCTGCAAAGACTTGGCGTTGAAGTAATTGCCGTTGATCGCTATGCAAACGCGCCTGGTATGCAAGTGGCGCATCGCAGCCATGTGATTAATATGGCAGACCCCATTGCGCTACGGGCCTTGGTGGAGCTTGAACGCCCGCATTTAATCGTTCCCGAGATCGAAGCCATTGCAACATCCGCCCTATTAGAAATAGAAGCAGACGGCCTTGCTGTGGTCATTCCAAGCGCCCGCGCTACACACCTCACCATGAATCGGGAAGGCATCCGCCGCCTAGCTGCTGAAACACTGGGCCTACCTACATCCAGCTACCAGTTCGCTTCGTCACTGGACGAAATGCGGGCCGCCATCGAAACCATCGGGCTGCCCTGCCTGATAAAGCCGGTGATGTCGTCTTCCGGCAAAGGCCAGTCTTTTATTCGTGATACAGCAGACATTGATGCTGCGTGGGATTACGCCGCCAGCGGCAGCCGTGTAGATCAGGGCCGGGTGATTGTGGAAGGCTTTATCGATTTTGAATACGAGATCACGCTGCTTACCGTTCGGGCATTAGGCCTGTCCGGCGAAATTGAAACCTTCTTCTGCGACCCCATCGGCCATATCCAAAAAAATGGCGATTATGTAGAAAGCTGGCAACCCCAAGCAATGCGCCCGCTGGCATTGGAGCGCGCCCGTGATATCGCCCAAAAAATCACACAAGATTTAGGTGGTCGTGGCTTGTTTGGGGTAGAGCTATTTGTAAAGGGCGATGATGTTTGGTTCTCTGAAGTCAGCCCGCGCCCGCACGACACCGGTCTGGTTACCCTTGCCAGCCAGCGTTTTTCTGAATTTGAGCTGCACGCCCGAGCCATCTTAATGCTACCCATTGATGCCACACTGCGTGAACCCGCAGCCAGCGCCGTCATTTATGGCGGAATGGAGGAAAAAGGCATTGCTTTCGAAGGGCTAGCAGAGGCGCTTGCGGTGCCTCGCGCCGATCTGCGCCTATTTGGCAAACCGGAGAGCTTTACCCGCCGCCGCATGGGTGTGGCACTCGCAGCTGGAGCTGATACGAATGAAGCACGCAGCCGCGCCAAGCTGGCAGCCAGCTTAGTCAAACCAGTAAAAGGCTAAATATGCAAGAAGTAGCAGAAATGACGCCTTACCAGCTTTTGGGCGGCGACGCAGTATTGCGTCAATTGGTCGATCGCTTTTACGACATAATGTATAGCGACCCGCGCGCCAGTGGCATCCGCGCCATGCACGCAGGGGATAGCACAGTGATTCGCGATAAGTTTTTTGATTTTTTATCCGGCTGGCTAGGCGGGCCGCAGCGTTTTATCGAAAAATACGGGCACCCAATGCTGCGCGCACGCCACATGCCTTTTGCTATTGGTGAAGACGAGCGTGATCAATGGCTGATGTGCATGTTTCAGGCTATGGAAGAGATTCCCATGGAAGCAGCATTACGTGATCACCTAGAAGATGCGTTTTTTCGCACAGCCGATTTTATGCGAAATAAATAATGCAGCATTAATTCAAACACATTAAACGCTGTCTTTTATTGTAATAAATATAATTAACTCGATCGGCTGCAATTAACACCCGATTGACGCAATACCCCCCTGCCCATACCGTATTCATGCAATTGAATACGGTATTTTTTTGCGCATAAAAAATAAAAAATCCCCCTTGGCCTGACTCTTTATCAGCCTTCTGCGCTTTCTGCTAGCAATACGCTAAATCAACTCTACAATCTATTACAAAGCTTCCCTTTGGAGAATCCCATGCTATCAAAGTTTACAATTGCCGCAAGGCTAATAGGAGGATTTGCCCTCCTTCTGCTTTTACTTATCAGCGTGGGTGTACTCGGGCTATGGGGGCTGAATCGGCAGGCCAGCCTCACAGAAAACATGTTACAGCATGATTTAAACTACTCACTTGATCTGATCGAAGCCCGCCATCAGGTTACAGATTTAAGACGTTTTGAAAAGGATATCTTTTTAAATTTTGAAAGCATTGAAAAGGTCAAAGAATACGATCAAAAATGGCATATTGCTCTTGAAAAAGCGAATGCAGCAATAAAAAGCGGCTTGACCAATGCCAGTTCTGGAGATGTTCAAAAATTAAATGATCTGACTCAGCACCTTAAAGTTTATGCCGATGGTTTTAATCGCATATCAGATGAAGTAGAAGCAAAAAAATACCTGAAAGCCGCAGATATCAATGCCGAGTTTTCAAAATACAAAGAACCTGTTCGTTCAATGCAAGATGGGCTGACCACCCTGGCCGATGACGCCATCGCAAAAGCAAAAGGCATGGAAAAAACGCTGGGCACCATTACCACAGCAACAATCAGCATCTCTATTACACTGATGTTTTTTGCCATTTTAATCGGCGTTGCCAGCGCACTAATGATTATTCGCAGCATTCGAAAACCTTTGGCGGCTTTACAGGCGGTGATTACTGAGATTGATCAGACTGGTAATTTAGCGCTCAGGCTTAACCAAGCGGGGATTGATGAAATCAGCCAGTCATCAGCAGTCATTAATCGCCTGCTAATTAATATGAGTAAAGTAATCAGTGAATCTCGCAAAAATTCCAGCCAGTTGCTAAGCTCCGCCGAAACACTCTCAACGGCAGCAAGGCAAATGACTGATTCATCAGAAATTCAGTCTTCCGCCTCAAGCGCTACAGCAGCAGCCGTTGAAGAATTATCTGTCAGTGTAAATATGATTTCATCCAGCGCAGAAGGTTTAAATGCGGAAGCAAGGCAAGGCGCTTCAACTGCCGCCGAAGGTGCCCTTTCTGCCAACCGCACCGCCAGTGAGATTCGCCAGATTGCTGACAACATCAATAGCTCCGCTGCAGTCATCGATCAGCTTAACCAGCGCTCAGGCGAAATTGGCAGCATTGTGATGGTGATTAAAGATATTGCAGACCAGACCAATCTGCTGGCTCTCAATGCAGCCATTGAGGCCGCGCGCGCCGGAGATTTAGGCCGTGGCTTTGCGGTAGTTGCGGATGAAGTCAGAAAGCTGGCCGAGCGCACCACACAAGCCACCACCGAAATCACCAGTAAAATTGAATCGGTACAAAGAGACACCGGCACGGCATCTGAGGGCATGCAACACGCCAGCCGTATGGTAGAAAGCGGCGTACGCAATACGCAGAGCGTAGCCGAATCTTTAGCCCACCTTGAGCAGCAATCTAAAAACACCGTTAGCGATATCGCCCAAATGGCCGACGCCATTGGCGAGCAAAGCTCCGCAAGCCAGGATATTGCCAACAATATCGAGAAAATAGCCCAGGCCAGCGAAGAAAATCACGCCACAGCCAGCAGCACCAGCGAGCTTTCCGAAGAGCTGCGCCAAATCGCAATGACGCTCAACACCATAATCAGCCAATACCACACCTGATACCCATCGCTTGATGCATAAAAAAACCGCTGTTGATATCAACAGCGGTTTTTTTACAAAGCTAATAAATTAATCAGCTTGGTAAGGATAAGGTTTTTGCTGAACCTTTGATTCAGCAGCGCGTACCCGCTCGTCTAAATCCAAGGGTGCTTTATCCCACAGCAGTGCACGGCCCTCAAGCTGGCCTTGAGCCACCTCGGGATTGTCCACCAAATAGCCTTGCATAAATTGGGTGAATTCTGAAACGTATTGTGTGTTCTTAAACATGGCATTCCACGTTAGATGTGACGAATAAAGCCATTATACCGCGTTCAGCAGAAATGGCAGTGCTGCCGCGTGTAATACAGGGTTAGCCGCTGCTAAAACCCGCCCTTCACTGTGAATATCCAGTGCCTTTCCCTGCCAGTCAGTCATCAGGCCGCCCGCCCCATTGACGACAGGAGCCAATGCGGCAAAATCATGCAATTTTAAGCCCTCTTCCACCACCAGCTCCAGCCAGCCACTTGCCACCTGCGCATAGAGGTAGCCATCTCCCCCATAACTGGTAAAACGGCACTCCGCAGATAAACGCGCAAAAGCTGCCGCACCTGCAAGCAGATACTGAGGCCCGGTTGTTCCCAGCCTTGCCGCCTGCAGCTGATCAATTTGATTTGCCACAACCGGCTCGCCATTGAGCCATGCGCCCTGGCCGCCAATCCCCAGCCAGCGCTCATTCTGCACAGGCTGATTAATAATGCCCAATACCGGCTTGCCATGATGCAAGAGGCCAATCAGCGTCACAAACAAGGCCCTGCCCACCGTAAACGACTTGGTGCCATCAATCGGATCCAGCACCCATACCCACTCTGCATCTTCACGCTCCCGGCCAAACTCTTCGCCGATAATGCCATCTTGCGGGCGCTTTTGTAGGATCAGCTCGCGCATTACACGCTCGGCTTCTTTGTCTGCAATGGTGACTGGGCTGTGATCATTTTTATCGTCAATCGCCAGCGGGCTGCGAAAATAAGGGCGTATGACCGCAGCACTTACATCGGCCAGTTGATGTGCCAGGGCAATGATTTCATCAGGCAATACCATAAACACTCCTAAATCACGATTATCTTCCACAAAAAATAACATAAATAAGGCACAAACAATAATAGTTTTTATTCTCTGCCAAAATAATTAAGCATACTTATCCAATGAAGTCCTTTTCATTTTTAAATACAATTTCATTAAGAAAACAAGAACCATTCTTAATAAAACAATATAAAGCGCTCAATGGTAAATTATGGGCTGGCAATAAATAATAAAAAGAATAGAATAACAGCTGATAAATCAGGGAAACTGCATTTCAATTCCCACATAGAAAGAAGGGATTTAAAACTGACAAATACCCCGCCACTAATCAATTAAAAATTAGACCGGGTCCATGGAGAATACACAATGCAAGGTAGCAAACTCGTCCTTAACTCGCTCAACAGCGTTCTTGGCAATGAGCTGGTCGCCATCAATCAGTTTTTCTTACATGCGCGGATGTATCGCAACTGGGGCTTAAAAAAACTGAATGATGCGGTGTATCACGAATCGATTGATGCCATGAAACGTGCAGATAAACTCATCACCCGCATCCTGATGCTGGAAGGCCTGCCAAATTTGCAGCAGCTTGGCAAATTATATATCGGTGAAAACACCCCGGAAATGCTGGATTGTGATTTAAAGCTGGTCAGCAGCCACCTCACTACTTTGCGCCAGGCGATTGAAACCTGTGAATTGGAGCAAGACTACGTCTCCCGCGACATTTTGGAAGATCTGCTCGAAGACGAAGAAGAATACGTTGACTGGCTGGAAACCCAGGCCGAATTACAAGTGTCCCTTGGCCTTGCAAATTACCTCCAATCACAAATCGACGCATAAGGAAGATCACCATGCAAGGTAAACAAAATGTCATTGCAGGCTTAAAAGAGCTGCTCGTTACCGAACTCACCTCGGTTGATCAATACTTTGTGCATAGCCAGATGTATCACAACTGGGGCTATAGCAAACTTTATGAGCGCATCGATCACGAACGCCAGGATGAGATTGGCCACTCCACTCTGCTGATTGCCCGTATTTTATTTTTAGGTGGCATCCCCGATGTAGCCGGGCGTGACGCACTGCGTATTGGCGCAGATGTCCCTGCCATGCTGCAAAATGATTTACTGACTGAATACGATGTAGCCACCGCACTGAAACGTGTTATCGCCATTTGCGAGCAGGAGCAAGACTACGTTAGCCGCAACATGCTGGTTAAACTTCTGGACGACACCGAACAAGATCACGCTCACTGGCTGGAACAACAGATTGGCCTGATTAAAGCAATAGGCCTGCCAAACTATTTACAAACACAGCTCTAAGATTTTATTGCGTTAAAAACAGCCGCTCACTGCATCGCATGAGCGGCTGTTTTTTTGCCATGCCGCCCAATCTGATAAATAGTTCACCTTTTAACCGCAGCCATCCAACAAACTGGCCATACAGCATAAGCCGTCAGCTATAAAGCAAAGCGCATTTTATAAAAACGCTGATCCAACACGCGGGAGTCTGTTTATGCCCCTCAAGCCTTTTATTATGCTGGATGCAATGGCCGACCTCACCAGCCTAGATGACAGGGACGCGCTTTTAATCAGCCTTGGCATCAGCCTGCAAGAAATATTCGATTTAGAACGGGTCGATTTTTATCATTGCCGCCCCAGTACTGAACACCCGCAAGCCGTCTGGCAAATCAAAAAAACACTGAGCCTTGCCAACGGAGAAATTCAACAAGCGTGGCAATGGCGGCCCCAAAACACCCTAAACAGCGATTCTGCTGACTTTGACCCTATCCTTAAAAGCGCCCTTTCCGATTTAAACACAGCGGAGAGCATCCACTTCCGTCTGGTACGCACGCTTAAAATGAACGATCAGCCCCATGTTTTAATCGACTGTCAGGGCAAACATCTTTTTAAACAAACAGATTTAAGGGCCCTGCAAGGCATGACCCGCATCTATGAAAACCATATATCCCTGCTTAAATACAGTGAAACAGATACGCTCACAGGCTTACTTAATCGAAAAACATTAGAGCGCCATTTCCAGAAAATCATGGGCTCACAAGAAAAAACGCACGCCATCAGCATCGAAGACGCCTCTGCGATAGAAGAAAATAATCGCCGAAGCCAGCAAGAGGATGATTCCTATTTCCTAGCCGTGATGGACATTGACCACTTTAAGCGTATCAACGATCAATTTGGTCATATCTATGGCGATGAAGTGCTGCTGCTGATTGCACAGCTTATGCAGGCAAGCTTTCGCAGTGGTGACTACTTATTTCGTTTTGGCGGGGAGGAATTTGTGATTTTGATGGGCCCGCAGGGTGAAAGCAGTGCCATTTTTGCAGTTGAACGTTTCCGGGAAAGAGTGGCGCAGACAACATTCCCCCAAGTAGGCCAAGTGACCATCAGCATAGGCTTTACCCGGCTGCTGCATTCCGAAGTTCTCAGTACGGTACTAGGGCGTGCGGATGAAGCGCTCTATCAGTCAAAAAGTAATGGCCGCAATAAAGTCACCATTGCCCCGGTTGATACGCTCAATATTCATCACCCCGTAAATGGAAGCATTGAGTTATTTTAAGCATCCGGCCTGATTTAATCAGAAAACGCAAAACGGAGGCCTCAGCCCCCGCTTTTTTGGCAAAACTTAAGCAGCTTAATGCTTGCCTGTACTACCAAAGCCACCTTCGCCACGGTCTGAATCGACAAACTCATCGACCAGATTAAATTCCACCTGCACCACAGGCACAATCACTAACTGAGCGATGCGCTCCATAGGCTGAATCGTGAAAGGCACTTGGCTGCGGTTCCATACCGAAACAAAAATTTGCCCCTGGTAATCTGAATCAATCAGACCCACTAAATTGCCCAACACAATGCCGTGCTTATGGCCAAGGCCAGAGCGTGGCAAAATCATGGCGGCAAGGCCCGGGTCATCCAGATGCAGCGCCATGCCAGTTGGCACTAGCTGAGTTGCACCAGGAGCCAGCTCCATCGGCACATCAAGGCAGGCGCGCAAATCAAGGCCAGCTGAGCCTTTGGTGGCGTATTGCGGCAGATTTTCTTTCAACCGACCATCTAAAATCTTTACATCAATCTGTGACATTTTCTTACCTTTTTTGATAAAGCCGAGCGATATGAGCAATTAAACGGCGTGCTACATCGAGCTTGGGGGCGCGAGTTAAACGGGTTTCGCCGTCATCATCAAGCAAAATAATTTCATTTTCATCCGCACCCATTGCGTTCTGCACTAAATTTGCAGCCAGCAGCGGTAGTTTTTTACGCTTACGCTTGGCTTCCGCATACTCCAGCAGGTTTTCAGATTCAGCAGCAAACCCCACACAAAAAGGCGGATTTTCCCTTGCCGTAATATTGGCCAGAATATCCGGATTCGGGCCAAGCTCTAGGGTAAGAATGTGCGCGTCTTTTTTAATTTTTTGCTCAGAAGGATTAAGCACATAGTAATCAGAAACGGCAGCCACACTGATAAAGATATCTGCTTCTTCTACTTCGGCATTCACCGCCTGCAGCATTTCCTCGGCGCTTACCACATCAATGCGGCGGCAGCCCAGCGGCACAGGCAAGGCGGTTTCACCCGACACCAGCACCACATCGGCGCCAGATTCCCAAGCTGCACGGGCAATGGCGTAGCCCATTTTTCCTGAGCTACTATTGGTAATGCCACGCACGGCGTCGATACGCTCAAAAGTGGGCCCGGCAGTAATCAATACGCGTTTGCCAGACAGTAATTTCAGCTGAAAAAATGCATCAATATGCTGCAGCAACGCTTCAGGCTCCAGCATCCGGCCAAGGCCCACTTCACCGCAAGCCTGCTCACCCTCGCCAGGACCCAGAATATGCACCCCATCAGAAATCAGCTGCGCCAGATTGCGCTGATTGGGCGGGTTTTCCCACATCTGCCGGTTCATCGCAGGCGCCAATAACAACGGGCAATCTCTGGCGGCAACCAAAGTAGACAGTAAATCATCGGCAAAGCCATTGGCCACTTTCGCCATAAAATCAGACGTGGCCGGTGCCACCACGATGGCATGTGCGCCACGGGTTAAATCAATATGCGCCATATTATTCGGCGCGCGGCCATCCCACAAATCAACAAATACAGGGCGGCCCGATACCGCTTGAAAGGTAACCGGCCCGACAAATTTTGTTGCGGCCTCAGTCATCACCACTTGAACTTCATAAGACGCTTTGATTAATAAGCGAACCAGTTCAACTGATTTATACGCGGCCACGCCACCGGTTACCCCAAGTACGATGCGTTTTTGGCTCATTGCTAAGCGCTCTCTTCATTTAGTCACAGACGATAGTTTAACTGAGGATAGACCATAAGTACTGTTGGATAGGAGTAAGCCGGCACAAGGCATTTGGGGAGAATAAACTGATCGTTCCTGACATCACCCTAGTGCAGCGGCAATCCACTCCTTTTTTAAATCTGCTAAAGCTTTCGCAAATGGCTTGCAGCGCCTTTCTCGGGCGTTGACATTCAGAAGATAAATCCATTAAGCAGGCTGCTGCTGAGTGGTGCAATGGATGCCTCCGCCACCTGCGGCAATGGCATCGATATTCAGTTGCACCACTTCGCGCTGTGGGAATAGATCACGCAGAATATCCCGAGTATTACGGTCGGCTTTTACATCGCCAAATTCAGGGGCAATCACGGCATGGTTGCACACATAAAAATTGATATATCCCGCCGCAAAATCTTTATTTTCAAACTTTGAGCGCACAGATGATGGCCCTTGCAGCACCACCACTTTTAATTTTCGCCCCTTGGCATCGGTGGCTTTACGCAGTATTTCTAAGTGACGCTTGGTCACCGCATGGTCATAAGAAGAAGGATCGGCATCAAAACCTGCCACCACCACACCGGGGCTTGTAAAGCGGGCATAAAAATCAGTATGCCCGTCAGTAATATCGCGCCCAGCAATACCGGGTAGCCAAATTATTTTATGGATACCTAACAGGCGTTTCAGCTCGGCTTCACACTGTGCCTTACTCACTTTGGGGTTACGATTGGCATTTAACACACAGCTTTCAGTGATAATGGCAGTGCCTTCACCATCCACCTCAATCCCCCCTCCCTCCAGTACCAGCGAGGTTGTAAGCATTTCTTGCTGTACAGCACCAGCCATAAAACCCGCAACTTTTGCATCTTGCCCATGCGCCTGCTTATTTCCCCAACCATTGAAATTAAAATTCACCGCTGCACGCTGGCCTTGCGCATTTTTTACAAAGACCGCCCCTGTATCCCGCAGCCATAAATCATCCATCGGCCGCACAATCAGCTTTACTCCTGCCCCGCATTTTTTAGCCGCAAGTGCATAATCCTCCTCGCACACCAGCATGTTAACGGGTTCAAAAGCCGAAATAGCAGAGGCTATCGTTGCCAGATTATCCTGCGCACCCGCCTGCAAGCGCCTGCCCCAGATTTCTTTATCTGGGCCAAAACCCATCCAGGTAGCGACATGCGGCTCGCCTTCCTCCGGCATGCGCCAGCTACTTTCACCTGAGGTGACAAAGGCACTCAAGGCGCTTGTACCAGCCAGCGCACCATACACCAGCAAGCTTTGCTTTAAAAAATGACGTCGTGTTGTCACTTTACGGTGTCCTTTTTATATAAATGTGCAATTAAGCTTTTGCCGGTTCAATGAATACGACCCACTTGCCACAATGGCTTTCCGTAACAGACACCATCACAAGTCCTTATGCAGTGGCTTCTCATCTGACACCACCAAGTGAAAGCCGCTGTTAGAACCGTCTCAGAAACAGCACACGATTCATCTTCAAGATACCAAGCTTAACCACTCTGCCTTCACAGCATAATGCCCACAGATCACCGGCTTGGCCTTTGCAACACCGGCCACTGCCAGCGCAGCCAGATCCGCCACTGACGCAGGCAATCAGCCGGAGCGCTGTCAGGCCAGAGCACCAGATTAATTCGCTGCCCTTCCCCCTTAAGATGCAAAACAATCAGTGCGCCCATCACTCGGCTGGAAGGCAAAAGAGAGGCATCCACCTCTTTGCCATCCTTCATGGTCAGCCTGAGCTGCCCGTCAGGCAAAGCCATCACGCTGCAAGGCGCAAGTGGCTTTCGATAAAGGCTGTAATACAAAGAAAAAGCCACCACAAGCGTGATGGCCCATAACCAAGGAGAAAAAACGCAGGCAAGTGCTGCAGCTGCGTGGCTTATGTATACGCAGCGCAGCTCCCAAAGGGAGGGAGTCAGCACAAGCGGCGCGGGGCTCATTCGCTGATTTGAATACTGCCTGAAACATTGGCCGTTAAGCGGCTGTCACCCGACTCAATCGGCGCATCCGCCCTGCCGGACATTTCCATCATCGGGCTGGCTTTCATCATCATGACAGGCTGCGGACGATGACCGCCTGAAGTATTGACATTCACATTCATCATCTTCCATGCCTTAGCAGAAAACCCCTTCTGAATCAGGTCAGCACGTTGCTTAAAAGCCTGCAGGCCTTCCGCAATCAAGCCTTCTTCGGCCTTTGCCCTTGCCTCATCCGAAACACCATAGCTAACATTGGCCAACTGCATTGGCAAGCCCCCTGCAAGTGGCTGCTGCAGCTGCGCCAATAATTTAGACAACACAGCAAAATCGCGGGATGAAATACGCAATTCACCACGGCTGCGCCAGCCTTCTTGTTTATTGGTCTTGCCATAAAGCGGATAAGTTGCATAAGCCGTACCACCGCTTTGCACCACACTTTGCTGCTTAACCAGTTTTAAGCCCGCACCCAGCGTTTGATTGACTTTCTCACTTAAACGAGCCGGATCAGTATCTGTAAATTCAACAAATAAAATGGCACTCGCCAAATCATTGGGCACTTCGCGCGTGACGCTGGCATCCAGATTTACAACATTAAATACCGGTGCTTCGTTTGCTGCCATTGCGGATGTCATTGCCGCCAGCATTGCCGCAGAAAGAAAATATTTCATTTCAAACCCTCTTCATAACTTACAAGATCAACCCAAGCCCTGCACTTTAATCAAAATAAACAAGAAAGGTATAAGTAAAAAATCACACCAAAACGATTATAGCTTGTCCTGAAAAACCAAGCCGCCCACAATACTTACTCCATCTTTTCTTGATCCATGCATTTTAGCCCTAAGCTTCATGCATCTGCCCACAAACGTTTATTTGCAAACTTACTAAGCAGCATGGGTTGACTTGCAGCAAAATGAGAAAAACAAGGGTGTATTTAAATGCTGCTGCAAAATAAAAGGGCGATAATTCGCCCCTTTATTACACTCAATAAGTAAATATACCTAGCAAAAGCTTTATACTAGCGCCTAGTGGTAGCCATGATCTGTAGGGGTGTTGTGAATATCTTCTGCAACCGCATCCATAACACCCAGATGCACTTCAACATCAAACCATTCCCAGAATGTTTTGAGATTACGCTTCTCTGGCCAGTGCTGCTCTTCAGCAACCCAGGAAGCAAGCTCCATTTCGAATAATTTTTCAGCAATTTCATCAATGAATGCGATGCCGTCTTCAGTTTCATTCGCTTCAGGGATCAAAATAGAGGTACAGTCACAACGCACTTCTTCTAAAGTCAGCTGGATGTCATTTCCAGGTAGCTGATTGAGCCAATCGAGAAAAGGTTGCCGTGGCTTAATGATAGCAACCGAGCGATCGACGATAAACATGCAGAACTCCTTGGTTAAAAGTATATCTTTACCGCAGTGCGGTATTCAGGCACAAGGTTAGCACGACGAGTGCTACGCTGTATTTTCAACGGCAAATAAATCTGCCCATTTTGATAAGCATCATGAATCAAACAACTGATACTCGTTCTCGTAAAAAAGTAAGCTGGCGAGCGGCCATGGTCACGGCTCCCAGTGTTCCGCCTGTCTATGGTATTGCTGTAGAAGTGGCCGAACACAACCTCATCATCCTTGCAGATAAAGAAGTCAAAGTAGGGACTTCCTGCCATGTTTATCTGGATATTCCAGGCACACAAGTCAATAAAAAGAACTACGTCGACTTCACTGGCAATATCAGCTGCACCTCACTGATGGGGCAAGTCAGTATGTTCCGCCACATTGTGCAAATTAAAGAGATCAACTCCATACAGCGTGAAAACTTACTTAAAGCACTTAAATCCACCTCATAGCCCAGCCAGTAAACAGCCCGCCGTCAGCGGGCTGTTTTGCTTTTAGTCCATGGCTTACTTTGGTTTACGCTTATTCAGCGCTGTATCGCCCCCATCTATCGTTACCTCCTTAACAACAGCAGGCTTTACCCTAGGTGCACGCGGTTTTTTTACAGCGGGTTTTACAACCTCAGGCGCATAAGGCGGCGTTTTCTGAACCACCTTAGCCACAGCTGACTGGGTGACAGCGGGTGCTTTAGTAACCTTAGGTGCCACGACCTTTTTTACAGGCACAGCCTTCGCGGCTGCGGGCTGATTGGCTACGGGTACTTTAGTAACCTTAGGCGCCACGACCTTTTTTACAGGCACAGCCTTCGCGGCTGCGGGCTGATTGGCTACGGGTGTTTTAGCAACCTCAGGTGCCACGGCTTTTTTTACAGGTACCACCGTCTTGGCAACAGGAGCGGAAGCAGCCTCCAAATTACCCGGCCCGGAAACCTGACGAACAACCGCTTTTTTTCGTACATTCTTTGCTGCAGTTTTCGTCACCGCTGGGCTTGAAGCCACGGCTTTCGGAGTGGCCGCTTTAGTCTTGGCCACTCCGGTTTTTTTAGCAGATAAATCAGCAGTGGGTTTAGCAACGCTCTTGCTGGTTTTTCTTACACCCGCAGCCGGCTTAGCTGCGGTTGCCGTTTTTGCCGCAGGTGCAGCAACCGGCTTGCCACGCCTTGGAGCCGGGCTGCGCGGTGGTGCATTACGGCGGCCAGCGGCCACTTCGGCTACAGGCTTATCGCCCCACATGGGTTTTTCTTCAACCAGCATAAAATCAATCTTGCTGGTTTCTAGGGAAACACGCGCTACTTTGATTTTTACACGACCAGTAATACGATAAACCTGCCCCGTGCGCTCGCCCTTCAGTTCTTTGCGGACTTCATCAAAGTGGAAGTAATCTGTACCCAGCTCGGAAATATGCACCAAGCCTTCTACAAACACATTGTCCAGCAGAACAAAGATCCCAAAGCCGGTAACAGCGGAAATCACGCCTTCAAATTCTTCACCGACCTTATCCTGCATGTAATAGCACTTCAGCCAGTTTTGCACATCGCGGCTGGCGTCGTCCGCACGGCGTTCTGTCATTGAGCACTGCGTGCCCAAAGCTTCCCACTTCATGGCTGGGGTGTATTTTTTTCCTGCCAGAATAGCCTTGATTGCGCGGTGCACCAGTAAATCAGGGTAGCGGCGAATCGGTGAAGTAAAATGGGTATAGGCATCATATGACAAGCCAAAATGGCCTTTATTATCAGGGCTGTATACAGCCTGAGAGAGCGACCTGAGCAGCATAGTTTGCAGCAGCGGCGCATCTTCGCGCAGCTTGATTTTCTCCAGCAGCACAGCGTAATCACCGGCCGTTGGATCCTCTTCACCATCCAGCGTTAAACCCACGCTCTTGATATAAGTGCGCAGATTTTCCAGCTTTTCTGGTGTTGGCCCTTCATGTACGCGGTAAACGCAGTCGTGCTCTTTTTTCAGCAAAATATCTGCCGCACATACATTCGCCGCCAGCATGCATTCTTCGATTAATTTATGTGCATCATTCCTAACAACAGGCACAATTTCACTGATTTTGCCCTTATCATCAAAGCGCATTTCTGTTTCGACGGTTTCAAAATCAATGGCACCGCGCAAGGCACGTGCAGCAGAAAAAGCTTTAAACAGCGCATAAAGTGTATCGATTTGCGGTAATACATGCTGATATTGCTGGGCCATTTCACCTACAGGGTGCTGAATCATATCCCACACTTTGGTGTAAGTCAGGCGCGCTTTTGAATGCATCACAGCAGGATAAAAGCGATATTTTTTAATCTCGCCCTTAGCCGTAATCTGCATATCACACACCATGCAAAGGCGCTCTACATCAGGCATCAAAGAGCAAATGCCATTTGAAAGGGCCTCAGGCAACATCGGAATAACCCGGCGCGGGAAATACACCGAATTACCACGCTCGATTGCGCCCACATCCAGCGCATCCCCTGGCAATACATAGTGACTGACATCGGCAATGGCTACGATTAAGCGCCAGCCCTTGCCCTTTTTCTCTGCATAAACGGCGTCATCAAAATCTTTGGCCGTTTCACCATCAATGGTTACGAGCGGCAAATCGCGTAAATCTTCACGCTCTACCGTATCCAGTACTTTCTTCCAATCTTTTTTACGCACTTTGGTGGGCGTATCTTCACCCTGCAAAATGGCCTCGGCAGAAAATTCATGCGGCAGATTATGCTTACGCAGGGCAATTTCAATCTCCATACCCGGGTCAGCATAGTTACCCAGCACCTGAACCACCCGACCTACCGGCTGTGAATAGCGCGAAGGCTGCGTCACCAGCTCAACCATGACCACCTGACCAGATTCAGCGCCCATCGTGCCATTGGGCTCTAATAGAATTTCATGGCTAATCCGTTTATCTTCAGCAGTGACAGTAAACACACCGTGTTCACCGTGTAAGCGGCCCACTAATTTTTGAGTAGACCTCACCAGCACTTCAACAATACTGCCTTCACGACGCCCGCGGCGATCCAGCCCCATTGGCCGTACTAAAACACGATCACCATGTAAAACCTTAGCCATTTCCTTAGGGCCAAGGTAAAGATCGCTACTGCCATCGTCAGGCACTAAGAAGCCAAAGCCATCTGCATGCCCTTGTACCCGCCCCTGTAAAAGATCGAGTTTATCCGGCAGGCACAGCGCCCCTTTCCGGTTAATCATCACCTGACCTTCGCGCTCCATCGCCGCCATTCTGCGATGAAACTGTGTTTCTTCTTCTGGAAGGATGGATAACATGCTCATTAATTCATCAACAAAAATCGGTGCGCCATGCTCGGTGAGCACTTGAAGCACAAATTCTCGTGAAGGAAGAGGAAATTCATAGCGTTCGCGTTCACGCTCCAGAAATGGGTCAGACGCGCGTATGCCTTTGATTTTTTTGGAACGGCCGCTCATCGTCGGGGCCTCCTGTTTGGGGATAGTGGAAATTCTTAAAGATTTCTTCGGTATATTTCTTGACATGGAGTCCGCTTTTAACAATAATCGCCTCCTCTTAAGTGAGGCGCAGCAACATTCTAACGCTTTTAGAGCGCCCAGGTGGCGGAATTGGTAGACGCGCATGGTTCAGGTCCATGTGCCTTCGGGTGTGGAGGTTCGAGTCCTCTCCTGGGCACCACGTTCTAATTGTATTAAATGTGTCTTATCAAAAACGGTTTAATCCGCATTGACTAAGCAGCAGTCACTTTTGAAAAAGAAGTAAGTATTGCCCAGATGGCGGAATTGGTAGACGCGCATGGTTCAGGTCCATGTGCCTTCGGGTGTGGAGGTTCGAGTCCTCTTCTGGGCACCAGTAATATGTAGTAAATGAGTCAACTTTATCAGTGACTCCGTATTAAATAGTAAGCTTTGCTTTAAGTATTGCCCAGATGGCGGAATTGGTAGACGCGCATGGTTCAGGTCCATGTGCCTTCGGGTGTGGAGGTTCGAGTCCTCTTCTGGGCACCAGTAATATGTAGTAAATGAGTCAGCTTTATCAGTGACTCCGTATTAAATAGCAAGCTTTGCTTTAAGCATTGCCCAGATGGCGGAATTGGTAGACGCGCATGGTTCAGGTCCATGTGCCTTCGGGTGTGGAGGTTCGAGTCCTCTTCTGGGCACCAGTAAGATTAGACCATTGCCTAGCTTTAATAAGCTCAGGCATTATGGCAAAATATTCAGGCATTTTACTGGCAAGCTAATAAACCGCCGGTAGCAAAACAACCCAGCCAAGCTGGGTTTTTTTACGCCTATTCATCCTTCTCAGTCCTATCCGCCATGCCCGGCAACCAGCTGGCGCTCAAAAACCCTTCTTTACATCCATTACGCCCACGCTTTCCCCATAATCAGGTAATGGTTAATATACACGTCAATTTCCTCTTGCCAAACTACGATGACCGACTTAATTAGCAACGCACGCGCACTTATCGCCGATGACGCGCCAACTGTTCGTCAGTCTTTACGCATGACACTTGCGCAAGTGGGTATCACCCGCGTAGACACCTCGAGCAGTGTAGGGGAAACCCGCCGTCGGCTGCGTAATGCAGAATACGACGTTATTTTGTGTGACTACGATTTTGGCGAAGGAATGAACGGCCAGGAGCTGCTTGAAGAAATTCGCAGAAATGGCGAGCTGCCGCTCAGCACGGTGTGGTTTATGATCACCGCAGAAGCCTCTTATGAAAAAGTGGTGGCCGTTGCCGAAGTTGGCCCTGACGACTACCTGATTAAGCCTTTTTCCGGCTCTCAGCTGATAGACAGGCTGAATATTGCATGGAAAAAAAAGAAAGCCCTGCAGGTTATTTATGACTGCATTGCTGAAGACAATATGCAGGGCGCCATTGACGCTGCCCGTGGTCTTCTGGCCAAACCCGAAGTCCCTTATAAATCAGATCTTCTGCGCCTGTTGTCTACCCTTTTACTGGAAACAAACCAGCTGGAAGAAGCGCGTATTTTATTTGAAGAAATTCTAGCGAGTCGCCTTGTTCCATGGGCAAAACTGGGGCTGGCCAAGGTTTACAATAAGCAGGGCAACAAAACCAAAGCCGATCAGCTACTGCAAGCCTCTATCGTGCAGCACAGCCAATATGTTGACGCTTACGAAGAGTTGGCCAATATGTATATGAATGAGGGCCGCCTTGACGAAGCCATGGTGGTCTTTGATAAATGCCTTGCAATTACACCCAACAATATTAATCGCCTGCAAAAAGCAGGCAATTTAGCCAATATGCTGGGAGACAGCGCCAAGGCCAAAACGCTGTTAAGCAGAGCAGTAAACTGTGGGGGCAACTCCACGGCCCTTTCTGCCAACACCATTTTGCAGCTAGCGATTGCAGCAAAAATTGAAGATTCACTCGCTGATGCCGAAAAATACCTGCGCATGGTTCAGGAAAGAGTCCGTAAAGACGACTCCCACCAGAATAGAATTTCCGCACAGCTCGCCTCGGCTATTTTTAGCGGCAAAACAGAAGACCTCAGCAAAATAGAAACCGCCATGGTGGATGACGACTTCAGCATGGAGCTGGCCATCAGCTTCATCATGACCGCGCATTTAATTTGCCCCCCAAGCAACGAAACAGAAACCGCCAACTGCAGTGCTCCACCCTACCGCTGGCTGTCTATCCTCTCCAAACGCTTTGTGACGACCAAAAATATGTCCGGCATACTAGAAAGCACAGCCAACCAAAGACCAGCGTGGAAGCAATTCATTCAAACCACAGGACAAGAAATCACCGATGTTAATAATACCGGCGTGCAACTCATGCTGAAATCGCGCTTTAATGAAGCGGTTGCCTTGCTTGTCCCGGAAGCACAAAACACTCGCAACTCGCGCCTCACCCTGTCTGCAGCCCACGCCAGTGTTAAATACCTTAAAGCTGACGCCCCAGCCGAAATGCGGCCATCTCTTCTGAAAACCGCCAACGAACTTATCAGCAGGCTGCGCGGGCATGTTGATGAAAGCGTTTATCTCAGCCTGCGCAATGATCTGGATGAATTACTCAGCCCTTCCAGCAAGCCCAGCAATGAAACCGCCGAATAAGACGTAAAAAACCACAATATCAAGACACTTCAAGCCATAGATGGACTCATTTACCTATATCTATATAATTAAGACATGTTTAATTACTATAGATATTGATAAACATGAGCGAAAAGAGCGCGCCTGACTGGCACTTTCAGCGCACGGAGCTAGCGGACTACTATCTTAAAAGCTTTGCATTAAAGCTCAGCAACAGCAGGGCCCTGTTTGCACGGCGGCGCATGGGAAAAACTGAATTTTTACTGCAAGACCTTGCCCCGCTCGCCAGCAGGCAAGGCTACCGGGTAATTTATATTAATTTATGGGAGTGCCGGGACAACACCAGCGAGGGTGTTGCAACGGCCGTAATTCACAGCCTGCAAAACAGCGATGGCTTACTTGACCGCCTAAAAAAAATGAGCAGCAAAAAAATGGGCTCCATCAAGCTCAGCGCCAAAAGCCCGCTGGCCGAAGGCAGCTTGGAAACCCGCTTTGAAAGCGACGCGGCCACGTCCAGCCTGATCAGTAAGATGTGGCAAAAAATAGACCAAACCAATGACACCATTTTGCTGCTTATCGACGAAGCGCAAATTTTAGCCAGCGCCAGCAATAACGATTTAGCCGCTGCGCTGCGCGCCGGGCTGGATATTCGTAAGCAGAGAATTCACGTGATATTTACAGGCAGCAGCGAGCATACTTTGCGCGATATGTTTGCCAAGTCCAATCAGCCCTTTTACAACTGGGCGCCAGTAGAACCCTTCCCCCTGCTGGATAATTTATTCGTCCAATATATGATCAATGTAAGTAATCATATCCTAGACAGTAACTACCACCTGAGCATTGAGGACGGCATATCTGCATTTAATAGACTCAAACAAACCCCCGAATTATTCCGGCGCTTTTTAGAGGAATATTTAATTCGCCCCTTTTATGGCTGCGAAGCGGCTATAGAAAGAGCGCTGGCGAAAACATATACCGATCAGGGTTTTGACAGCCTCTGGAATGAATTACTTCCTGTAGATCAAATCATTCTGCAATACATTGCAGCAAGACTAACCGGATTAAGCAGTAAAAGCACACGGCAAAAACTAGGCGAACACTTAGGGCTTGGCGAGCTTGCTAACCACACAGTCAATAATGCGCTGGCCCGCTTATTTGAAAAGCAGCATTTATCCAGGGAAGACCGTGGCATATACCGTTTTGAAGATGATCATTTCGAAGAATGGATACAAACCGAGCACCCTTTTACATAAAAACAGCGTGCTGAACGGTAAAACCGTTTACTTAAGCGATTTTGCTTAATTCCCCCCTTTGAAAAAGGGGGGCCAGGGGGGATTTGCAGTAGACACTGAGCTTTAATAAGCAAATAACCAAAGGCAAATCCCCCTCAATCCCCCTTTTACAAAGGGGGAAGCAAAACCAATACCTTAAGTGAACGGCACTAGGGCTGAACGGCATGTTTTTTACCCATCACACAGAGGATTGCCACGCAAACGGGCAATCTTCTCTTAATAAAACACTTACAATTAAATAAAACAGTCATTTTACTTGTAAAAAAACATAGGGAAAATCACTCGTTATTCACAAACACTCAGTTTTAAGAATAATGATGGCGTGCAACAAAAAAATACATCCGCAGCAAATCAAGCAACAAAACACACAATAGCAAATAGAAACCGATCACTTCAGATCAAAAAACACAGGTCCAGACTTGACCACAGAAAACCAACAAAATATATCCTTACCGAAAAACTTTCTGAAAAAGCAAAAGCCCCCCTGCCCCGCAAAAAAGAACAATAATTTATTAAAAATACAACACAAAAACATGCATCTTTTATTCCATACAAAAAAAATAGAAAAAAATACTAATCTATTTAAAAATACCCCACATAATGTTTAGAGAACAACTGGGGGACAGCCATGTCATTACGCTTACGTTTAATCCTCATGAGTGCATTGGGAATCATTGCCATAGTGATTACTAGCCTAATTGGGCTCAATGGTATTCACCAAGCAAACCAAACCATGAATAGTATTTACCAAGACCGCGTTGTGCCATTACGCGATCTTAAAAGCGTAGCAGACCTCTACGCGGTGAATATTGTGGATACAAGCCATAAAGTACGAAATGGTAGCTTGGCGGCAGAACAGGGCATTAGCCTGATCAATACGGCAGAAGCAGGCATCAGCCGTGATTGGGGCAATTATATGGCCAGCAAAATGGACGGCAAAGAAAGTAGCCTCGCTCATGAAAATGAGCAGCTGATGAAACGGGCCAATCAAATCAGCACCAAACTTAAACAGGCCATGCAAAACAAAGACACGGCCGCATTAGATCAATTGGTTGTTCATGATATGTATCCAGCAATAGAGCCGGTATCCGACAAAATATCAGAGCTCATCACCTTGCAGCTTGATGTGGCCAAACAAGATCACGAGGCCTCTGAGCAGGCCTATCTCTCCACTCGCATGTATAACATCATGCTGCTTGCCGCAATCACTCTCATCTTGGTTGTGATATCAGCATGGCTCATCCGTGATATCAGCCACGCCGTCCGCAGCACCACGCTCTTTGCCAGCATCATTGCCTCAGGCGATTTAAGCAAAGACAAGCCCAGTTCAGGCAAAGACGAGCTGGGCGCATTACTCGACAGCCTTGGAAATATGCAGAGCAGTCTGCGTAGCGCCGTCCAGGAAATCGCCAAAAGCTCGAGAGCCATCGGCAGTGCATCGAATGAGCTAAGCCTAGGCAGCACACAAACATCTGCGGCCATTGATTTACAAAATCAGGCCTCAGCCTCTCTGGCCTCCTCGGTAGAAGAAATGACGGTCAGCGTCTCCATCATTACTGACAACTCAGAAGATGTGAGCACTTCAACCAATATTGCACTGGCAGCCACCCACACCAGCAGCGAAGTAATTCGGGCTACGCAAACCGCACTATCACAAATGAGCGACACCATAGGCTCGGCAACAGAGCGTATTCTGCAGTTGCAAGACCGCTCCAACGCAGTAGGCCAGATTGCGCGGGTGATCCGCGATATTGCAGATCAGACTAATTTGCTGGCGCTGAATGCGGCCATCGAAGCCGCACGCGCAGGAGATATGGGCAGGGGCTTTGCGGTTGTTGCGGACGAAGTCAGAAAACTAGCCGAACGCACTACCCAATCCACGCTGGAAATTAACGAAACCATTAATGCCATTCAGACAGGCACCACCGAAGCCGCAACCATCATGAATCAGGCTCTGGGCGAAGTGCAGATTGGGGTGCAGCACGCAGGCGAGGCCGCCCAATCAGTGCAAAACAGCCATGATGCGGCCCAATCAGTCCACACCGCTATTCATGCCATTGTGGATTCACTGCGCGAACAGCGCCAAGTCTGTAACCTGATCAGCCAGAATATCGAGCGTATTGCCCAGGCAAGCGAAGAAAACAATCTTGCGGTACAAGCCAACACAGATACCGCAATGGAGCTCGATAAACAAGCGCTCATGTTAAATACGGTGGTTGCCCGGTTCAATCTGTAAGCTTTTACTTGGAATTAATCTAAAGATTCACGCGCATAAAAGGAGACTGCATAAGCGGTCTCTTTTTTCGTCATTAACGGCGCTTGCTTACACACTACAGCAAGGGCGAATTTCTTTCAAAAATGGCCCATTCCAATCAAAGAGCCAGAGCCCCCCCCCTTTTAATAACGGCTAAATTCAATCGGATACGGATGACTTGATGCGTTGCAAGAATTTAAATAGATACATTTGCAAAAAACGCCACAACACATTTGCTGCGTTTTGATTTGCAGGGTAGCCATTTACTTTGCAGCATGACGATCGGCCCATTCGCTCAGTAAATCGTACAAACGATGCTGATTGAGTTCAAGCGCCAATGAACAAGCGGATTCGCCACGCTGATTGCGTAAATAGGGGTCGGCGCCGTGCTCAGCAAGCCAGAGCGCAGCACTCACTTTTTTGTTCACCGCCGCCTTATGCAGCGCGGTCCAGCCCTCCTTACACTGAGCGTGAACAGCCAGCATGCCGCACTTTGCAACGAGGAGTTTCATTACCGCAACATGATCGCCAGCGGCCGCCTGCATCAGCGGCGTAATTCCTTTACTGCTCGTTTGCTGCGGATTTAAATCATAATTCATTAAGAGCGCAACAAGATCGGCATTGCCATTTAGCGCAGCCCAATGCAGCAAAGTATATCCATAGCAATCTGTAACCAAGAGATTGGCATTGAGCGCAATCAGCTCAACGACGATATCAAGTCTTCCGGCAAAACAGGCGTGCATAACGGGCGTCCAGCCCGCATCGTCTGCCAGCTCTACCGGCATTCCCGCACGGACAAATTGCGGCAGCAAGTTATAGTGGCGTTGCTCAATCGCCTGATGCAACCCTTCGGAACTTACACTAAATCCATATTGAGCCAGAATAGCCTGGGCATCCCTGCGTATTTGAGCTTGCAGAGCGGCCTTAGACAGAGGATAAGCCTTGACCTCTGGATTAACCTTGGCTTCCGGGATATCGCCCCATAACTCCAGCGTTTTCTGAGGAACGGCATCGAGTGCAACTTGCAGACGAAAAATCTCCAGAACGATTTCCCCGGGGAATTCATCCTGCTTTTGCTGCCCCTGGAGCAGTAAATCATTAAAACAAGCATCGAGCTGATCCAGCTCCCAGCTATTCATTATTTGCGCCAAAACGCGTGGATAACGCGCCTCCAGCTGAATGGGAAAGTGCTCCGGACTTATATTTTTTCTGAGTTGGTCAATGAGGAACTGAACATTCATGACGCGGCACATTTAATAGTTAACACGGCAACATTTAAACATTGATCGCGCTTCAAAATTAATACCGGTCACTCCACACAAAGACAGGTTGACATTACTCTCTAATATACGAGGAAATAAGCCCTACTCCTCAATAAGCAATAGAAAGAAATCCATCCATGCTATTCCACCCAAGCGAGGCCAGATCAGGCACAAACCGCAATACCTAGCAAGGGCCGGTACTTTTTAACCCTGCAGAGGCATTGATTTCACCTCACGCAGGCAACTTGTAGCCAAGGGGAGAAAGAAACAATCTCCCCTCCTGAATAAACCCAAAGACTGGCTTTAACTCAACGGAGTGCAGCTTCAACAATGTGCGCTTTAAGTATTCGCATTAATTCTGCAGGACACAGCGAGACCAAATAGCCCCGACGCCCGCCATTGATATAAATCAGAGGCAAATCAAGAATTGTTTTCTCAATATAAATTGGCATTTTTTTCTTAGTTCCAAAGGGGCTCGTCCCCCCCACCAGAAAGCCGGTATGCCTATTGGCCACCTCAGGCTTGCACGGCTCAATTTTTTTGCAGCCAACCTGACGCGCCAATTCTTTGGTCGACACTTTGCAATCGCCATGCATAAGCACAATCAAAGGTTTTCCTGCTTCGTCTTCCATAATCAAAGTTTTTACTACACAGTTTTCTGCAACATCCAGCTCACGCGCAGAAACCTTCGTGCCCCCATGCTCTTCATAAGCATAAAGATGGCTGGCAAAAACAGCCGCATGTTGCTTTAAAAACAGGGTTGCAGGGGTTTCAGGAAAATGTCGCATTTTGGTTTTCTCCAATATTTTTATGTTTAAGCAAATCATCAAACTGGCTGGCGTTTTTTACTTATTTCCCGCCTCAAAACGAGGTGTAAGCGTTATAATACCCGACTAAATTACTCAAGCTTAACGCGGTTAATCCATGACAAAACTTACTTTTGATCAAATTTTACTCACACCGCGTTTTGGCCGTCTACCCGGACATTTTTACACTCGCATCCAGCCAACGCCTTTGCCCTCCCCATATCTGATTGCATGGAATACCGAATTAGCGGATGAGATGGGTCTTGCCAGTGAAGCAGAGCCCACAGCCAGCCTCGCGGATTTTCTCTGCGGCAATCGCTTACCTCAGGGCAGCGAGCCGATTGCCAGCGTGTATTCTGGCCATCAGTTTGGCGTCAATGCAGGCCAGCTGGGCGACGGGCGAGCCATTTTGATCGGCGAGTACCTAGCGGATAATGGCCAGCATTGGGAAATGCAGCTCAAGGGGGCAGGACCTACGCCTTATTCCCGCCGCGCAGATGGCCGAGCCGTGCTCAGATCATCGATTCGTGAATATTTATGCTCTGAGGCCATGCATGGGCTAGGCATTGCAACCACCCGTGCACTGGGAATGGCCGGATCAGCACAGGGCGTATGGCGGGAAAGCATGGAAACCGCCGCAGTTGTATTGCGAGTTGCGCCCACTTTTGTGCGCTTTGGTCATTTTGAGCACTATCGAAATGATATTGATTCACTCAGAGAACTGGCCGATTGGGTGATACAACATCACTACCCGGCATGTGCCTCTGCCCTTAATCCTTATGTGGCCCTGCTCGAAAACGTCATTGAGCGCACCGCTGTCATGATTGCAAAATGGCAGGCCACCGGCTTTTGCCATGGCGTAATGAATACTGACAATATGTCGATTCTGGGTCTGACGCTTGATTACGGCCCGTTTGGCTTTATGGATGGCTTTGATGCGGGGCATATTTGCAACCACTCCGACGACAGTGGCCGCTACGCTTACAAGCAGCAGCCGGAGATGGGCCTATGGAATCTGCAGGTACTGGCGCAGGCCTTACTTCCTCTAATGGACAGAGAATCAGCCCTACATGCCCTGCAGCAGTATCAGGGGCATTTTGAAAGCCACTTCGCCGATTTACTGCGCCAAAAGCTGGGCCTGCTTTGCTGGCAGGAGAGCGACTGGGGGCTAATTACCACCCTATTTGAGCTAATGCATCGCAGCCGCTGCGACTGGACTTACTTCTGGCGCAATCTGCCACAGCTTGGCGCAAAGCTGCGTGACCACTTTCAAGACAGAGGTGCCTTTGATATTTGGTATGCTGATTATCAAATTCGTATCAGCACCGAAAACCGCGACCCACTCGAACGGCAAGCCGAGATGAACCGGGTTAATCCCAAATATGTTTTACGCAACTATCTGGCCGAGATCGCCATCCGCAAAGCAAGAGACGAAGGTGACTTCAAAGAAATCAAAGCCTTACAGCAATGCCTGATGCACCCCTTTGATGAGCAAACCGATTTTGAACATTATGCAGAGCTGCCGCCAGAGTGGGCGGCACAGATCGGCGTTTCTTGCTCGTCCTAAAAGCAGTAAATATTTTATAAAGAATATTTACTGCAATACGGCTGAAATCAAAGCAGGTTAGGGCCTTTTTGGGGCATAATCGCGCCGTCATCACTCATTTACCCCTACCATGCCCGATATTTTTAGTGGCCTTGACTATGGCGTTGCCATCAGCCTGGTTCTGGCCCTTGGCTTTGTACTTACCTACGAATTTATTAACGGCTTTCACGATACGGCTAACGCTGTTGCCACCGTCATTTACACCAAAGCAATGCCTCCGCATCTTGCCGTGGTTGCATCGGGCATCTGTAATTTCTTTGGTGTATTACTCAGTGGCTTAGGCGTTGCCTATGCCATTGTTCATCTGCTACCTGTTGAGCTTTTACTGAATGTAGGATCCGGACAAGGCCTTGTGATGGTCTTTGCGCTGCTGGCGGCAGCCATTATCTGGAATTTGGGCACATGGTATCTGGGTCTGCCTGCATCAAGCTCGCATACGCTGATTGGCTCTATTCTGGGTGTGGGTATTGCCAATGCATGGATGACCGACATTCCTCTACTTGAAGGCATCAATACCCAGAAAGCCATCGACATTATGCTCTCCCTCCTGATCTCCCCTACCGTGGGTTTTCTGGTCGCTGGGGGCCTACTGCTGCTGCTGAAAAAATTTCGCGCTGATTCGCGCATGCACAACACGCCGGACGAACGCAAAGCACTGGATGGCAAAAAACATCCTCCGTTCTGGACTCGCGTTGCGCTGATTTTATCTGCACTGGGCATCAGTTTTGCCCACGGCTCCAACGACGGGCAAAAAGGCATTGGCTTGTTAATGCTGGTTCTGATCGGCATTGTACCGGGTAAATTTGTGGTGGATATGAGCAGCACTACCTACCAAATTGAGCGTACTCACGACGCGGCACTGCATTTGCAGCAATTTTACAGCCGCAACAGCTACCGCCTGAACGACTTCATTGATCAAAACGCACAAGACCCGCTGCCACCACAATTTAAATGCGACTCCAAGCAAACCATGCCAGCCAGTAATGAGCTGGTGACCAAGCTGGCTGGCATTCATAACTACGAACAACTTTCTGAAACAGAACGTATTCGTGTACGCCGTTTGCTGCTCTGTCTTGACGACACCGCAAAAAAAGTAAGTAAGCTGCCCAGCATCACCTCAACTGAAAAAGCAGATCTAGATCGCTTGCGTAAAGATTTATCCGCCACCACCGAATATGCACCGCAGTGGGTCATCGTAGCCATCGCCTTAGCACTTGGCCTTGGCACCATGATTGGTTGGAAGCGAATTGTACTGACCGTTGGTGAGAAGATCGGCAATAAGGGCATGACTTATAGTCAGGGGATGGCCGCGCAAATCACCGCCGCATCTGCCATTGGTATTGCCAGCCTCACCGGCATGCCTGTTTCAACTACCCACGTCTTGTCTTCTGCAGTAGCGGGGACCATGGTGGCCAATCGCAGCGGCTTACAAAGCCAGACCGTAAAAAACATTCTGCTGGCATGGGTACTGACCCTGCCGGTATCAATGGCGCTCGCTGGCGGGATGTTTATTGCCGCTAGTCACTGGATTAAATAGCAAAAAAGCCATGTCATCTGACATGGCTTTTTTTTAATTCAAGGGCACACTTTGTGAGGTTTCAACCCCACTGGGAAACTTCACTTTTACAACCAGTTGCGCATCAGCAGGAATCGGGCAGGCCACGGCCGATAAAGTACCAGTAAATTGCGGAACAACCGCAGTACTTGGCACCGTAAAACTGCTCAGGCCGGTTAACTGTGCGGGGTTATTAATTGCGTTCCCCAGAGCATCCACCAAAACTGTCTGTGTTATTTCCAAATCAAGTTGTGTTTTAGCCGGTAAAACATTGCCGTTCGCATCCCGCAAAGCTAAAGCAAACTGGCTAATCAGGCTGCCTGACGCACAAAGCCTGCCTGCACTCAGAGGATAAGTCAGCACATTACTGCCAAGGGCGCTTGCCGACCAGATTACCACTCTGCTGCTTGATACATGGATGGTTTTAGCAACTGAGCTAGGAATGCTTGCCGAGCGCAGCACGCCGTTATATTGCCCGTCCGGCCCGTTATAGACGCCATCGCCATTAAAATCGATAAAAGGCTCAACATAGCCAGCGCCATCAACGGCCAGCAGTGTCATGGGCGCAGCGTGTGCGGTTTCATCGGCGTTTAAAAAAGCCTCGCCCTGATCCGACCAACTTTCCCCCGTATCAAACACCCCGTTGCCATTCAGATCATTAAAGCTCTCTTCCCCCACCATATGCGCCAGCACGGTCATTCGCCCGGCACCCACTAATTTTTGCCGGTTTCCGGAGCTGACTAAAGTGACGCTGCAAGCCCCATTTACCATAGTGCAGCGCGGCGTAATCGTCCCGATACCGCCCTCAGTCATAAAGCTCACCGCAGAGCCATCGGGCACAGGATTACCAAAGCGATCCGATGCCCTAGCTGTCAGCACAACGCTATTGCCATCAAGGGTATAAAACTCTGGGTTCACAATATCTGCAGATAAACTAAAGCCGTTCTGATGCGGCAAACCAGTTGAAATCGTCAGCGCATTAGACTGGCTGCTGATTGCTGGATTAGCACCCCGCAGCGTAGCCGTTACCCGTACCACCGTGCTCACCGCACCGGCATTCACCACCACTTGTACGAGCCCTGTGCCAGGCTGGCTTTGCGCGGCACTTTGCACCAAGGTGATGCCACCCACCGTGGTATTCAAAGCAAAATCGACCCATTGCCCACCCAAGGGGCTGCCTTGTAAATCTTTCACCTTAAATTGCACCACAGCACTGGTATTACCGCCTGTTCCCGGCAAAGAAATCAGCTCAGGAACAGCACTTACAAATTCAATATTGCCCGCCAAGGCAGCCAGCACAGACAGTGTTGCTTTAGCAGACCTGCTCACGCCCCCAAGCGTGGCCGTTGCAGTAATTTCATCACTACCCGCACAGGATTTATCCTGATAAGTACTGGATGCCACCGCCGCTTTTACGCCATTAACCGTACTCACCACCGACAAAACGGGTGAAGACATCAAGGCCTTGCCTGCATCGGCACAGGGCGAGCTAAAACTCACGTTCACAGGCGTTTCCAAAGCCAGCCCTGTATCACTATTGCTCAGATTGACCGATACCCCCACGCTGCCGCCTGCCGATACGGTACTCAGATCGAGCTTGGGCGTGCTCAGTGCAAAATTAAGCGATCTGACGCTGTAATTAAACGCAGCGCTATACGATTTGCCATCTACATCAATACTGGCATTAATCGAATCTGCACCCGTATTATCGTTACTTATCAGCTGAGACTGCGCCCGCCCTGATGCATCGGTTAACACCGTATCGGGGCTGATTTGACTGAGGGAAGAGGTGCTTACGCCAAGTTTAACAACGCGGTTACTCAGGGGCTGCCCCTTTGCATCACTCAGCGTTACCACCAAGGCAGAGATGGAGTTTGCATAAACCGTTGCGGAGGTCTGCCCGGCACTATCTTGCAGCACCACAGAAAGCTGGGCCGCACCACTGGCCACAGCAACCGCACTGGCGGCCCCGCTGCTTACATCGCTCGCCCCGCCGCCACAGGCGGCCAGCACAGCAAACAACAGAAGTAAAAGTAAGCCCCGCATCTTGCTGTCCACTTATTGTTATCTCAGTGGCATTTATAGCAAAGGTGAAGCACAGAAGCTTGTCAGATTATCGCAAGTAATAAATATAAACACACCTCGGCTGGGTATCCGCTTCCCGCTTAATCGCCCCCGGCCGCTTTTTATGTTTTTAAAGGACGCACATCCACGACAAGCGCGCCATCCGATGCTTTATCGGCACGGATACTTTCAGGCGGGGCATTGCGCTCTGCCCCTTCCCGCCCCGGCGAAATGCCGAAAGAGCGACAATAGCCCCTAAATATCAGCCAGCTCTTTAATATGAGCCGCCACACTGCGCCCCAGGGCCGAAAGATCATAGCCGCCTTCCAGAAAAGACACGATGCGCCCGTCTGCATATTGATCAGCCACCTTCATAAGCTGCTTAGTCACCCATGCATAATCCGCCTCCACGAGGCCCATGGTCGACATTTCGTCTTCTAAATGCGCATCAAAACCTGCGGAAATCAAAATTAACTGTGGAGAGAACTCATTTAAAATGGGCAGCCATTTTTCCAAAACCAAGTCACGGAACTGTGCGCCCGTTGTGCCACGGGGCATCGGGAAATTACGCATATTCGCACCACGAGGCACATCCCCTGAGTACGGAAAAAAAGGATGCTGAAAAAAACTCACCATCATCACCCGATCATCCTCACAGAAAATATCTTCAGTGCCATTCCCGTGGTGAACATCAAAATCGACAATCACTACCCGCTCCAGACCATACTGATCCAAAGCATGGCGCGCAGCGACCGCCACATTATTAAAAAAACAAAAACCCATCGCGTTATTTCTTTCTGCGTGATGCCCTGGCGGGCGCACCCCGCAAAAAGCATTGGCCGCCTTGCCCTGCATCACCGCATCGACCGCTGCAATACCCGCCCCGGCCGCGTGATAAGCCGCTCTCAGGGTAAATGGATTCATCGCCGTATCCGGGTCCGCATGTACAAAGCCATGTGTAGGGGAAATCAGCGCAAGGCGATCTAGGTATTCGGTGCCGTGCACCCGTGCCAACTGCTCCCGCGTGGCAGCAGGCGCATCAATATGCCATAAGAAATCCCATATCCCTGCCGCCATCAAACGATCTTTAATGGCCTCTAAGCGCTCCGCGCACTCAGGATGCCCCTTACCCATATTGTGCATCGCACAGGCGGGGTGACTAATATAAGCGCTTGGACCACTACTCACCGGCACTACCCCCTTCAAGTCAGGCTGCCTTCGCCACCTGTTTAAACCACCTTGATTCAGCCAACAACAGGCTGCATCAACCCTTAGTACACGCTATTCTGACTGTTAGTTTACGCCTTGGGCAAATACACTGGCAACGAAAGCGAATAGACAGTTTGCGATTCATGGTCAACACTGAAGTGAACAATAAACAGGAAGCCATCCCATGGCCCCACGCCTGCCTGCGGTACTCAAGCAACTTGAAGCCATTATTCTGGGCAAACCTGTACAAATCCGTCAGGCGCTTTCCTGCCTGCTGGCACAGGGTCATTTGCTGATTGAAGACCTTCCCGGTGTAGGCAAAACCACGCTGGCCCATGCGCTTGCGCGTACGCTTGGGCTAAAATTTCAAAGGGTTCAGTTCACCAGCGACCTGCTCCCTGCCGATCTGACGGGGGTTTCTATTTATGACAGAGAAAACCAGCGTTTTCAATTTCACCACGGCCCGCTCTTTACGCAACTGCTGCTCGCAGATGAAATCAACCGGGCCTCACCCAAAACTCAATCCGCCCTTTTAGAGGCCATGGAAGAAGGCCAAGTCACAGCCGATGGCACCACATGGCCCCTGCCCGAGCCTTTCTTTGTGATTGCCACACAAAATCCATCGCATCAAATCGGTACATTTTTGCTTCCCGAATCCCAGCTAGACCGGTTTTTAATGCGCATTGAGCTGGGCTACCCCGATACGCAAGCCGAGCGCGCCATGCTGGCGGGATCAGATAGACGTCATTTAATAGAATCATTGACAGAAGCAATCAGCAGCAGCGATTTACAAGCCAGCCAGCAAATCGTACGGGATGTTTATATCGCGCCCGCGCTGCTTGATTATGTGCAAATGCTGATCGCGGCATCGCGCCAGCCAGGGCGCTTTATGTGTGGCCTCTCACCCCGTGCCGCCTTAGGGCTGCTACATGCAGCCCAAGCATGGGCTTGGCTGGATGGCCGTGACTTGGTTTTACCAGAAGATATTCAGGCCGTTTTTCTACCGGTAAGCCAGCACAGGCTAGTGATGCCGGGCAGCGGCAAAGCGGCCATTGAAATGGTCAGGGCATTAATCTTAGAAACACCCATCCCTTAATAATGCTTAAGTTTCTGAGGCAAAGCCGGCAACGCTGGTTTAACAAACGGCACCCAGCTCAAAGCAGCGCACTCGTGCTGAAGTATGATCGTATCTATATCTTACCTAGCGGCTTTGGTTACGCCTTTTGCTTTACTGCCATCCTGATTTTGATCGGGGCGATCAATTACCAATTGAGTCTTGCCTATTTATTTGCTTTTACCCTACTGGGGCTGGGGCATGCAGTACTCCTGCGAACTTTCAGAAATTTACTTAAATTGCGCTTACAGCTTTTTGATGCTCCGGCCGTTTTTGCCGGTGAAGTGGCCTCGTTTCCGCTTCATATCAGCCACCACAGCAGCTTAAGCCGCCACGCCCTTATTTTTCAGTTTTCAAATCAAAGCAAAGTAGTCCTTAACACGGTGGAGCACGAGGCCGAGCTGGCCATTCCTCTGCTCAGCCATGAGCGCGGCTGGCTTCTTGCTCCTACTCTGCATTTATCCAGTTTTTATCCCGTGGGCTGGTGCCACGCATGGAGCTACCTCAACAGCCCTGCACGCTGCATCGTCTGGCCCCGCCCAGAAAATGACCCGCCTCCATGGCTTGCCGAAAACAATCAGGGCAACAGCACAGGGCGCAGCGAAGAAGACTTTGCAGGCCTGCGCCCCTACCAGACAGGCGATTCACTCCGCAGAATTGCATGGAAACAAGCCGCACATAGCGAATCGCTTCCTGTTAAATTTTTTGACTCGCAAGGCGCAGCCTCTCAGGTGTTTAGCTGGGAGCAACTCACCGGCATGGAAACAGAGGCACGTTTATCTAGGCTAAGCGCATGGATCTTAGTGGCCCAGCAAATGGGCACGCCTTTTGGCCTGTCACTGCCGGGCGTGCATATAGCCCCGGCACTGGGTGAATCGCATCAAATCAGTTGCCTGAATGCGCTAGCCCTGTTTGATGAACAAGTACCCCGCAGCGTTGGGCCATCATGAATACGCCGCTTGCACGCAAACCCATGCAATATCTGATTGCCACCCAAGCCTTGGTGCTGGTGCCGCACGGATTGCAATTCAGCCCATGGCTGACGCTGGCACTAGGGCTGCTTTTGCTCTGGCGCGCATGGATTGCCTATAGCGGGAAAGCCCTGCCCCCGACCTATTTTGGCCTGATTCTTTCTGTGGGCTTATTTGCATTAATCTGGCTGGATTATCAAACCTTAATCGGCAGGCAAGGCGGTGTAGCCACGTTGGCCAGCCTTGCCACCGTCAAGCTTTTTGAAACACGCACACCAAGAGACATCAAAGTAGTCAGCCTGTTAGCCTATTTTTTGGTAGGTGCAGGTTTTTTAAGTGTGCCTGCCAGCTGGATATTGCTCTGGGCCAGCCTTTCCATGCTGGCCATCACCGGGCAATTAATGCAGTGGCAAAGCCTGCAAACCGGGCAGGTACTGGTAAAGCAGCTCTTTTATATGCTGTGTGAAGCGCTACCCTTTGCCCTATTCTTATTTGTTTTTTTCCCACGCCTGCCCCCGCTCTGGAGCATGCCCGACGAGCAGCCCATTGCCCGCACAGGTCTAAGCGATGAAATGCGGCCCGGCGATTTTAGTAAACTTTCAAGAGACGAGTCCGTCGCCTTCAGGGTGGAGTTTGAGGGCCCCATACCTAAACCGCAGGCAAGGTACTGGCGCGGCCCGGTATTTGATCTCTTTGATGGAGAAGCCTGGCTGCAAGTCCCTGTCACAGTTGCCGGCGGCCCGTCCATCACCCCCCTTGGCCCGGCCATTAACTACACCATGACCATGGAGCCGCATAATTTAAACTGGCTGCTGGCACTGGATATCCCCGGCACACTTCCAGACAGCGCGCTGATGAGTAATCGCCTGCAGGCGGTCAACAGCGCACCCGTTAGCCAGCGCCAGCGCTACCACTTAAGCAGTCATTTAATCTGGCGGACCAGCGAGGACGACACCGTACAAAGTGCATTACAACTGCCACAGACAGGCAATACCCAAACCCGTGCACTGGCAGCAAGCTGGCGTGCGCTCCCCCCTCCGGAACGCGTCAGGCAAGGCTTAAATTTTCTGAAGCAAGGCGGTTTCAGCTACACCCTGCAGCCCCCGCTCAATAAAGGCCCTAATGCCATAGACACTTTTCTGTTTAAACATAAGCAAGGTTTTTGTGAACACTACGCCAGCAGCTTTACCTTTTTAATGCGCGCAGCAGGCATTCCCAGCAGGGTAGTAGGCGGCTATCAGGGCGGGGAATGGAATAACAACGGCAAATACCTGATTGTGCGGCAAGCCAATGCACACGCATGGAGCGAAATATGGCTGGCGCAAGGCGGCTGGCAGCGGGCAGACCCCACCGCCATGATTTCGCCTTCGCGCATCAGTAACGGGCCGGATATCAGCTTAAATCAGGCCGACAGCCTGCCTTTTATGGAAGGCGCACCCCCAGAGTGGATCCACCATCTGCGCTTAAACTGGGACAGTCTGGTGAATGGCTGGAATCAGTGGGTGATAGGTTACGATTCACGCAAACAGATGCAGCTATTCAAGAAACTAGGCATACCCGATGTATTGTCCAGCGAATTTATCCTGCGCATGGCCCTTGGAAGCAGCATCGTGCTTGCACTGCTCTTTTTACTTGCCACCCGCAGCACAGCAGCGAGGCGTGATCCCGCAAGCCGTGTATGGCAAACCTTTTGCCGTCAGCTTGCCCGCAAAGGCTGCCGGCCCCTTCCCCATGAAGGCCCGCTTACATTTGGCCAGCGTGCCAGCTTGCAATTACCCCAGCATCACGAGCAGATTCATTACATCACTCAGCAATACATTGCGGCCCGTTATGGAAAGGATACTGATGCGCTATTAAAGCTGCAGAAAGCAGTGCGTTATTTCTCGTGTAATCAAATTAAACAGAGCCTGTTATGATTCAGAAAAACAATCCGAGCCTATTCCTATGTCTTCATTTCTGCCTGAACCACCATTTCGCCATGATCAAGCCAGCAGGATCGGCGTACTGCTAGTCAATCTTGGCACCCCCGAGGCACCTGTACCCGCAGCGATTCGCCCCTATTTACGCCAGTTTCTGTCTGACCCCCGCGTGGTAGAAATACCAAGACTGGTGTGGTTGACCATTCTGAATGCCTTTATTTTGCCTTTTCGCCCCAAAAAAACGGCTGCAAAATACGCAAGTGTATGGATGAGCGAAGGATCACCCCTAAAAGTCTGGACAACAAAACAGGCTAAGCTTTTAAAAGGCTGGCTGGGCGAGCAAGGCCACCCAGAGGTTTTGGTCGACTATGCCATGCGTTATGGGCAGCCTTCAATTGCAGCGCAGATGAACAAACTGAAAGCTGCAGGATGTGAAAAATTACTAGTCCTGCCGCTCTACCCCCAATATTCAGCCAGCACCAGCGCCACTGTCATTGATGAAGTGGGCCGGATACTCGCCACCTACCGCAACCAGCCCGCGCTGCGGACTGTGCGCAGCTTTCATGATGACGAAGGCTATATTAAAGCGCTGGCAGGGCAGGTTCGCGCTTACTGGCAAACCAAAGGACGCGGCGACCATTTGCTGATGAGCTTTCACGGCGTGCCGCGCTACACTCTGGACAAGGGCGATCCTTACCACTGTTATTGCCGCAAAACCGGCCGCTTGTTGGCAGAAGAGTTGGACCTTGCCGAATCTGAATACACCGTGGCCTTTCAATCCCGCTTTGGCCGCGCCGAATGGCTGCAACCTTATGTAACAGCCACCATAAAGCAACTGGGCAAGGCAGGTACAGGCAGGCTGGATGTAGTCTGCCCCGGCTTTGTAGCTGACTGCTTAGAAACACTTGAAGAAATAGCCATCGAAGGAAAACAAGACTATTTACAGGCCGGTGGTAAGGACTACCACTTCATCCCCTGCCTGAATGATTCCCCTCTTTGGATAGATGCTTTAACCGCGCTGACAAAAAAAGAGCTTTCTGGCTGGCTACTTACTGACAACACTGCTATAGACAATACACAACAATGCACATTGAGCAGGGCCCGGGCTTTAGGTGCACAAAATTAACTTGGGTATTAAAGAAATTACAGTTAAACTGCCGGTAAGCTTATTCTTACAAAACGAGGTTCAGAACATGAGCACAAAGCTCTTTCTCGCTGAAGACGACCTAATTCTCGCTGACGCTCTGAAAACCAGCCTGTCTCAGGCTGACTTTCAAGTTGATTGTGTTAACGATGGCGCTCTAGCCTTACAAATTTTACTGCACAATGACTACGAAGTTGTGGTGTTGGACGTTGGCCTGCCAAACATGGACGGCCTGCAAGTTTTAAAAAACGTCCGTCAGCATAAACCTTCCCTGCCTATCCTGATCCTGACGGCTCTTGATGGCCTGGAAGATCGCGTAGCCGGCTTAGATGCAGGTGCCGATGATTATCTTGCTAAGCCTTTCGAGTTCTCCGAACTTGAAGCGCGTTTGCGTGCCCTGCTTCGCCGCAGCAAAATCCTACCGCAGTCCGTGCAGCAACTGGGCAATCTGCGTTTGGATCGCGCTGGCCAGCGTGCATGGTGCAATGACACACCGCTTGATTTGTCTGCGCGTGAACTCACTGTATTGGAAATCTTAATGTCCAATATTGATCGAGTGGTCACCAAAGAACAAATCGTGGGTGAGCTGGGCTCAGAAAATGCTGAAGTAGGCCTGAATGCCATCGAAGTTTACGTACACCGCCTCCGCAAGAAGCTAGATCCTTGCGGCGTAGTGATCCGTACGATTCGTGGCCTTGGCTATTTACTTGAGAAGCAACCTAGTCAAGCGCAGGATGTTGAGGGGTAAATTCTCAATTAAGCGTCAGCTCCTCCTGTGGTTACTCATACCGCAGGGGGTGCTTTGGCTTGCCGGTGCATTCTTAAGTTATAACGTGGCCCGGCATTATACCAATATGGCGATCGACGATAGCCTGCTGCAAACAGCACGCTCGATTGGCCGGCAAATCAAGCCCCAAGACAATGGGCTGATTATTGATTTTCCCCATGCTCTTCAGCTTTTACTGGATGACGACTCAGACGAGCGCCTGTTTTATACGGTATCGCTCAATACAGGCGGCATTATTTTCAGTAATAGCGAGCTGCCCGCACTACAAAGCCATTTAAAGCCCGACAATCAGATTGTTTTTTATGATGCCCGCCTTCAAAACGAATCGCTGCGCATTGTTTCGCTCTATTTTCCTGTAGAAATTACCCAGCAAAAAAAATGGATGCATGTGCAGGTGGGCAAAAGCACCGAAGCACGCAGCCAGCTTTCTAAAGAAATCCTGATTGCCATTGCCGCGCCACTGGCCCTCCTGATTTTTGCCATGAGTTTTCTGGTTTGGTGGGGTATAAACCGTGGCCTGCGCCCCTTAGCCCGCCTGCAGCGCCGGGTTGAAGAACACTCAGGCCAAGACCCATCCCCTCTGCAGCTAGATAATGAACCTGAAGAAGTGGGCGCACTCACTTCGGCACTGAATCAGTTATTAAGCAGCACCAATGAAAGTGTGGCCAGACAACGCCGTTTTATTGCCGATGCTGCACATCAGCTCCGCACCCCGCTCGCCGGCTTAAAATCGCAAACCGAGCTGGCCATGCGCGAAACCACGCCAGAAGGGCTAAGCAACCGCCTGACCATGGTGCACACCAGCGCCAATCGCAGCATTCACCTTGTTAATCAGCTCCTGACCCTTGCCAGATCCGAGCCGGACAGTGCAAAGGGCATGCCGCGCGTTCCGCTTGATTTGGCCAAACTGATACGCGAGCTGACGGCTGAATGTGTGCCACGCGCCTTGGCTGCCGGAATGGATCTGGGCTGTGACACCGATATATCCGAAGCGCCCATGCACGGCAACTCTGCCCTGCTGCGCGAGCTGTTTACCAATCTGATCGAAAACGCCATTAAATACATCCCACGCGGCTGTAATATCACCGCCCGCCTGAGTATCGAAGGCGAGCATTACGTGGTTGAAGTAGAAGACGATGGCGCAGGGATTCCAGACAGCGACAAAGAGCGCGTGTTCGAGCGCTTTTATCGCCGCGAACAAACAGGTAATGGCTGCGGACTAGGGATGGCCATTGTTAAAGAAATCACCGAAAGGCATCGTGGCAGCATCCGCTTACTTGATGCCCAGCCACACGGGCTGATTGTGCGGGTTCTGCTGCCAATTAAAGCGGAATAAACCAGACAAGCCATAGTTTTGCCCGCATTCATTCACAATAGCAATAGTACAGTCATACCCTTATTTCACAGCGCGACAACTTCAATTTCTCTACACAAAAATGAAAGAAAAAATAAATACAACGCAAATTGGAGACAAACTAGAAGACCAAATCTTTAATTATTTTAAAGAAAAAATTGACTCGGACAGTTTTTACGTAAAACGAACCAACTGCCAGATTTTTAAAAAGAAAGGTTACTATTCGAAAGACCGTGGAAGCAATATTATTTTCGATATCTCTATAGAGATTTTTTATTCCGATCCAGATTGCTATACATCACTTATATTAATCGAATGCAAAAACTACTCTCACAACGTACCTGTCGATGATACTGAAGAGTTTTTTGCCAAAGTACAACAAGTTGGCCCAGCAAATAGTAAAGCAATAATAGTAAGTACTGCCGCATTCCAATCTGGCGCTCAAAATTTCGCAAGGTCAAAAGGGATGGGCCTAGTAAGATACTTCCCTTCAAATGAAATAAAATGGATACTTCACCGCACACCATCTCAACTCATCACTCAAAAATCAATTGATATAACACAGAATATATTATCCCACTCAAACAATAGAAGCCAATTCTTTAATTTTTACATACAAACCCCGTTAAGACTAACAACAGCACTGTGCGATTTGATTGAAGATTTAACAATCGACTCATCACTTGCTCATGAACAAACTCATAACGCTACGAAAAAAGTACGGATTCAAAACAATTCAATTCATTACATAACAAAAGATGTATTAGAAGAAAAATGCACAAAGATTCTAAATCATATCAACTACTACAATGGGGAGGTATCGCTTGAAAAAATATGCCTCCTAGAAGAAGACAACTCAAATTTAAAAGTACACATCTATGATGAATCCTCGCCAATATCCGACTCAATCTTAGGCCAGATAACATTCTCACCACCTGAAATAAAAATATACAAGAAGTCCTGTAATAACCATGGTCAACTGCGATTCACACTCGCCCATGAGTTGGCACATCATTTACTAGAACACAAACAATACATGCTCAGTGAAACGTGTGAAGAAAATGATTTCTCTACGAATAACTCATGCATTAGTGATGATGAAATAGAACGTTTGGAATTTCAAGCAAACCACTTTGCAGCATGTTTACTAATGCCACAAAAAAACATAGTGAATGATTTTTATAAATTAATTGAGCACATAGGCGTGAAAAACAAGGGATTCGGCATGCTCTATGTAGACGACCAACAATGCAATATAAAAAATTACAACTTCATTACCAATGCATTAGCAAATAAATACGGAGTATCACAAGCGGCCGTTTCTATTCGCTTAAAAAGTCTTCAGCTGCTTTTCGACAAAAGATTTCAATAGCAATATAGACAATCTAACGCCTTCTCAGCCAGACAATCCTTGGGATTTGATCGCCTTTACGCTCCAGCAGCGCTTGAAAGCTCATATTAACCCGGCCAAAATGCGCGTCCACTTCACTGATAAAATAACGGCTTTCTATAGAGATGGCATCCAGAGATACGGTGGCTTGCAAGGCTTGGGGCAAGGCCAGTTTGAATTCTTCAATGCTTTTAAAATACTTACCTGAGCGTTTGGCTACAACACCTTGCGCTGCAGACACCGGCAGGCCCGGAATAATCGCCGCCAATACTTCCGGCCCGGCAAAATTGACATTCACAGGGGTTGCCTGCGGTAAAACACTGATCAGGGGTTCAAGCCTGGCGATCACTTCGGGTGTAAAGCCGCGAATACGGGACAAACCCTGAATATCCAGTAAAACGCGGTTTGCTGCTCGGTAGGGCTCGGCCATCGCCAGATATTCAACATCTTCTGCACCGCCCGGATAGCGGGTCAGATTATCCGCATCCAGCCAGTCGACCAGCGCATTGGCGATATCCGGCGGCAGCCCCAGCGTTTGCAAAAGGCGTTGAAAAGCCGCGAATGCGGACTCATTCAATACCCCGTTTTGCACCACATTGTTTAAATTAAAACGCCCCTGCTGCTCTAATAAACGCCCACCCACCTTGCCGGTTTCAACTGGAATCGCAGGAATCGGGATATTCCATGGCTCAAGCTGATGATCAATCTGATTATTGCGGGCGTCATCTCGCAGGGTGAGCCTTGCTAGGTTAATTGAAGCGCGGGCAATGCCGCGTGCCTCGGCCAGATCAAACTGATTTTCCAGTTGCCGGAACCATAGCTGCTGCCGCCATGCAATGGCCACCGCCAAGGTGGTGACCAACGCGGCGGTCAGCACGGCGGTAATGATGGCAACGCCTTGTTGTTTGCGCATCATGGCAGGGTGTATATCCTTTCTACGGTGGTGTCATCAGCGAGCGTCAGCTTAATTTTCACCCCCCTTGGCGGCACTTTGCTATTGCCTGCGAGCGGCCAGCTGGGCTTCCACATGCTAGAGGCATCTAAAAAGTTCACTTCAAATCCGCGGATATTTTCCAGCAGGGTGTGCACCTGCGGCTCTTCACGCGGCCCCAAATCAAGCGCATTCCATAACAGCAGCTCTAAGCGCCCATTATTCAGGCGATAGGCCACATGAAAAGCATCCCGATTACGGTCTAGGCGAATCAGTTCCAGCGGCTGATCATCTTTACGCTCCGGCTTATTCGTGCCACGCATTGCGGCCTGCTCTACCCCGCCCTGATCCCGCCAAGGGCGATCAACCGCTTGGCTCACATCTTCTTCCATGCGATCAAACACCAAAGACAAATCGCGCCAGCGCTTAGCCTCCGCATCCAGAGCAGAACGCGTTTGCGCCACGGACTCTAGGCCTTTATATGAAATCAAAGTCACCACGCTAAACACGGCCAGCGCGATTAAGATTTCCAGCAGGGTAAAGCCTGCGTGCCGGGGTTTAAGCACTTTAATGGGGAACATGAGCAAGATAACTTACCAAGGTCGCTGCCGCGTGCTGATCATCACCGGCAGAAAATACTTTTATTTCGATACGGCGAAAGCTGCGGTTGGGGGAACCGCCGGTTTCTACGCGCCAGACAAAATCCATGCCGGCCTGAGATTCTTTACCCTCAGTCGAGCCAATATCGGGCCATGCACCAAGGGCCGCCAGCTCGTTTAAGCGGTTTTGCGCCACCCAGCCTGCTGCTGTGCGGCTTTTTAGCTCGATCGCATTATTAGTACTTGCCAAGGTCGCTTTCATCGCTGCCCCCATAGCAATGGCAATCACAGCCAGTGCAACCAGCACTTCAATCAGGGTAAAACCTGCATTTTTACGCATGAGGCAAGGCCGCCGGCGCCGAGGCATCTGCCTGGTGTACTTCAACCCGCCCCATCACATCACCCTGCAGTTCTAAGCGGCTGTTATTTAAGCGCAGCTGCAAGCGAAAGGGAGCGTTTACGCCTGAAGGCTCAAACACCAAACGTTCCCCCAAGCGCTGCTCACGCAAATTAACAGCAAAACTTTCCACCCGGACTTCTTCTAAAACACGCGGGTTAAGCAAATCGTGCGTAGCAATCGACTGCCAGTTGTTTTGTGCATCCTGCAACCAGAACTGATACCCTAAGCCATCCGATGACCATGCAATGGCCTGCCCGCTGGTAATGGCTTCATCCCGGGCGGATTCAAACAAAGACGCTAGGCGGCTGGCCTCGCGCTCCACCCTTTGCCCATCTGATAAATCCAGACGAACCACGGCCAAGCCCATAATGATGCCGATAATACTGAGCACCACAAGGATTTCGATCAGGGTAAAGCCACGCTGAACCATCGCTTTCATCGCCCAGTGCAAGCCATTATCTGTTGCTTAAAGTGCATCAGTTATCCCAGGAGCCAATATCAGCATCCGTGCCTTCACCACCCTGCTGGCCATCTGCACCATAGCTCATCACATCAATTTCACCCTTAATACCCGGGCTGAGGTAAAGATAATCACTGCCCCATGGATCTTTAGGTAGCTTTTCTAAGTAACCGCCGGTTTTCCAGTTATTTGGCACAGGTGCAGCACTTGGCTTTTCTACCAGCGCTTTTAAGCCCTGCTCGGTGCTTGGGTAACGGCCATTATCAAGCTTATAAAGCTTGAGCGCCTGAACCACAGAACGGATATCTTGTTTAGCGGCCACAACGCGCGCCTCATTCGGGCGATTCATAATTTTAGGCACCACCAAAGCACCCAAAATAGCCAGAATGGTAATCACCACCAAAATTTCAATCAGCGTAAAACCGCCTTGCCTGCGTTTCATTTCATACTCCCCTTTATGAAAGCCATTACGATTCGTTCGTACTCAGCTTTTTATTTAACCAATTGATTCATTTCAAAAACAGGCAATAAAATCGCCAATACAATCACAAGCACCACGCCGCCCATTAACAGGACCATCAGTGGACCAAGCAACCCGGTAAAGGTCGAAACGCGATTTTCTAATTCTTGCGTTTGCTGTGCCGCGGCTTTTTCCAGCATATGCTCAAGACGCCCCGTGGCCTCACCGCTGCCAATTAAATGAATCAGCACGGGCGGAAACATTTTGCTGGCCGCCAGCGCACGCGACAAGGTCATCCCTTCGCGCACTTGTCTGGCTGCTTCAGCCACCGCATCGCGCAGGGGCAAGCTGCCCAGCACACCGCTCACGGCCTGCAAAGCATTCAGAAGTGGCACACCGCTCCCAACCAGAATCGCCAGTGTAGAGGCCAACTGCGCGGTATTTGCGGTACGCTCAAAGCGGCCGATCAAGGGCAGCTTTAAACGCCATGCATCAAACTGCCGTCTTAGCGCTTGTTTTTTAAGGGCATGCCAGCCTGCTACCGAGGCAATCGCCAGTAGCACAAAGAAAACCAGCCCCCAATCACGTACAAACTGACTGGCCCAAAGCAAAAGGCGTGTGAGCAGCGGCAGCGTTTGCTTGGCACTCTGAAATACCGTCACCATCTGCGGCACTACCCAAGTCAGAAGCCCAACAATCACCAAGGCAGAAACAAACATCACCACGGCAGGGTAAATAAAGGCCAGCCCGACTTTAGAAGCTAAAGACGCACGAGATTCAAGATAATCGGCCAGACGCTGCATCACCGCAGCTGCTTTGCCCGATTCCTCGCCCGCGCTAACAATCGTACGATATAACTCGGGAAACACTCGGGGATGGCGGGTAAGCGCCTGAGAAAGCGAGGAGCCAGCCAGAATCTCGCTGCGCAGCGCAGCAACCAGCTGCTTCTCGCGCTCGACTTCACTTTGCTCAATCAAAACAGAAAGCGCCTGCTCAATAGGTAAGCCAGCATCCAGCAAGGTGGCCAGCTGGCGCGTGAGCAAGGAGAGCTTTGCCGTCCCTAAGCTACGCTCACCTTTTGCTCCGGCAGAGGCGATTTCTTCCAGCTCTGAAACCCACAAACCCTGCTGACGCAACAAACCCTTGGCTAAGCGCGACGTTTCCGCCTCGATCACGCCACGCGCAGCTTTCCCGCCCTCGTTTACAGCGCGGTAGCGGAAAGCGGTCATACAGAAATACCAGAGAGATGAAGTGCCCAACAAATGATCATTTTTATTATTTTGTTCAGGAGTGGTTAATTAAACTGAGGGTTTTATGATTCATACAAAAGCCGCCTCGATTTTATACAAAAAATCAAAAGCGGCCCTCATTCTCTTTAAATTATTAAGAGAAAATCACCGTTTTCTTTGCATAAACCAGAATCCGGTTTTCAAGATGGGCCCGCACTGCACGTGAAAGCACCATTCTTTCTAAATCACGGCCTTTTTGAATCAGCATATCAATATCATCACGATGCGAAATACGCATCACATCTTGTTCGATAATCGGGCCGTCGTCCAATACCTCGGTTACGTAATGGCTGGTTGCACCAATGAGCTTTACGCCACGAGCAAATGCGCGGTGATAAGGCTTTGCTCCTTCAAATGCCGGTAAAAATGAATGATGAATATTAATCACACGCTGTGGATAAGACGCGGTAAATTCGTGGCTTAAAACCTGCATATACCGGGCAAGCACAATTAAATCAATCTGGCAGGCTTCCAGTAATGCACGCTGAGCCTGTTCTGATTCGGCTTTATTGTCTTTGGTTACGGCAATCACATGATAAGGAATGCCATAGTAATCTGCCAGACCACGGCAATCTTCATGATTAGAAATAATCAGCGGTATATCGCAGCGCAATTCGCCACTTTTATGCCGGTGCAATAAATCAACCAAACAATGATCATATTTAGAAACAAATATAGCCACCTTAGGGCGGCAGGCCGATAAGGCCACCGACCATGTCATCTGGAAACGATCAGCAATAGGCTGAAAAGCGGCAGCGAACGCGCTCATATCCAATGAAAAGTCGGTAACATCCCACTCCACCCGCATCAGAAAGAGATTTTCTGTCTCATCCTGATGCTGATCGGCGTGAACAATATTAGCGTTATAGGTATACAGAAAATTGGCAATCGCAGCAGATAAACCTTTTCGATCCGGACAACTAATGAGTAGTGTTGCGGTATTCATTCAGTGACTCTAGTAAAATCTATTCCTAATTCTAACAGCAACACCCGCCTTAAGGCATTAGTCCGGCCATGGCAAAATACGCTCAAAGATGATTCAGCACAGAGAGACAGTCTTTTTGTTTCTGACGACACTGCTCAACCATCCGCTCTCCATCTGTTAACAACTGCTCAAAGGGGGTGCTAAAACGATGTTTAGGTATCTTTGCCCGCCAGACAAAGCCTTCTTCTGGCACGTCCAACAGATCAAGCGGGTAATTAAACATGGCTGCATAAATCGCAGAGCCCACACCAGAAATACGTGCGGGGTTGAAAGATCGGCCATCTGGCCCCATCATCTCGTGATCGAGAGACCTTAAAGCAACCGCTACGGTTTCTTCAGGAGACAATTTATCCTGTAAGGCCACACGTACAGCAGCAAGTAAAATTTCTTTTTGAATCAAGTCCATCACTCCCCCAAAATAGTTACTATGTTGTTTTATTCTGGGTTTCTATCTGTTTAATACAAGGCGTTTCGCCTGCCACCTGTCAGCCCACATATGTTCCATATTGTCTTATTTCAGCCTGAAATCCCGCCTAACACAGGCAATGTTATCCGCCTCGCCGCCAATACGGGCTGCAGCCTGCATTTAGTCAAGCCACTGGGCTTTGAATTAGATGATAAGCGCATGCGCCGCGCCGGACTGGATTACCACGAGTTTTCCAGTATGCAGATCCACGAATCATGGGCCGATTGTCAGAAATCTTTAGCTGGCCATCGTTTTTTTGCCATGACCACAAAAGGATCGGCAAGGCACGACCGCATTATCTACGAGAAAGGTGACGTTTTTGTGTTCGGTCCAGAAACACGAGGCTTGCCAGAAGAAATTCGCGCAGAATTTGCTGCAGATCGCCGCATTCGCCTGCCGATGATGCCGGATAATCGCAGCTTAAATTTATCAAACGCCGTGGCTATCACTGTTTATGAAGCATGGCGACAAATGGATTTTTCTGGGGCCAGCTAAAATATCATTTCTAAAAAAAAGGCAGCGTAAAAGGAAAAACCTTCTGCGCTGCCTTTTTTAAACCCAACATCAGGCCAATAAACAGGCCGCTTGTGTTTGCTCAGTCAGCGACCGCAACTGAGGAATTTCTTTAGAACACTGATCTGATGCCTTAGGGCAACGGGTTCTGAATACGCAACCAGATGGTGGATTAATCGGGCTGGGTAAATCACCCTGCAAGATCTGAATCACCTTGTTTTTTTCGCGCTCAGGATCAGGAATAGGAATCGCTGACAAAAGCGCCTGGGTGTATGGATGGCTTGGGTGCGAATAAAGCGCTGCTTTTTTTGCCAGCTCCATTTCATGCCCAAGATACATCACCAAAATCCGATCGCTGATGTGCTTTACTACCGCCAGATCATGGGCAATAAAAATAAGCGCCAAGCCCATTTCACGCTGCAACTCTTTAAGCAGATTGACAATCTGCGCCTGAATCGACACATCCAGTGCTGAAACAGGCTCATCACAAACGATCAGCTTAGGTTTCATAATCAGCGCACGTGCAATACCAATACGCTGGCACTGCCCGCCCGAAAACTCATGCGGATAGCGATTAATTTGCTGCTCACGTAAACCAACCCGCACCATAATCGCTTTGACCTGAGCCATCACCTCGGCTTCAGAGATATGCGGGTAATGGGTCTTGAGCGGCTCTGCAATAATCTGCGCCACGGTCATGCGCGGATTTAAAGACGCCAGAGGATCCTGAAAAATCATCTGAATATCTTTGCGCGCTTCCAGCCAGTCTGCGCTGCTGGCGCCACTCATTTCCTTACCCATCCAAACAATACTGCCGCTGGTGGCCGGAATTAAGTTCAGTACAGCACGTGCCAGAGTCGACTTACCACAACCCGACTCACCCACCACGCCCAACGTTTCACCCGCATAAAGATCAAGCGATACACCGTCCACGGCTTTCAGCGTTTTACTTGCTTGCCACGGCCATTTCACACCCTGACGAACAGAAAAATGAACTTTTAAATCACGAATAGACAGAATCGGTTGGCGTGTATCAGACATGAGCCTCCTCCAGCTTGGTTTCTTCTACCGGCTTATGACAAGCACGCAAAACACCACCTGCGCCAACAGGCAGCAATAAAGGCAATTCGCTGTGACAGCGTGCTATCGCATGATTACAACGCTCACTGAATGGGCAGCCAGGTGGCATATGCGCCATATTCGGCGGGTTACCTGGAATTGAAATCAGGCTCTCACTATCATCATGATCAAGACGCGGCAGCGCCCCAAGCAGGCCAACGGTATAAGGGTGCGTTGCATGATAAAAAATATCATTGGCATTGCCCTGCTCCATGACTCGGCCACCGTACATTACCAGCACTTTTTCACAGAGGCCGGCCACCACACCTAAATCATGGGTAATCATCACAATGCCGGTACCAAAATCACGCTGCAAGTCTTTTAATAGCGCAATAATTTGTGCCTGCACCGTCACATCCAAAGCGGTTGTCGGCTCATCTGCAATCAGCAGCTCCGGCTCACATAAAAGCGCCATTGCAATCATCACCCGCTGGCGCATCCCGCCAGAAAACTCATGCGGATACATCATCACACGGCGCGCTGCTTCAGGAATTTTTACCGCATCGAGTAGCTCAATCGAGCGTTTTTTTGCATCGCGGCGGCTCATTCCCTTGTGCAACTCCAGCACTTCGGTCATTTGACGCTCAACCGTAAGATAAGGATTCAAGGATGTCATTGGGTCCTGAAAAATCATCGCCACACGGTTACCGCGAATCTTATTCAATTGCTGAGCAGGCATCGTCAGCAAATCCTGGCCATCAAATAAGGCACGCCCCTGGGTCTTACCGTTTTTAGCCAGCAAACCCATCAGGGCCAGCACGGTCTGGCTTTTGCCCGAGCCAGACTCCCCGACAATGCCCAGCGTTTCGCCGCGATTCAGCTCAAAAGACACGCCATTGACCGCGCTGACCGAGCCATCATTGGTGGCAAACTGCACACCGAGGTCTTTTACAGATAATAAACTCATGATGCAGCCTTTAATCCAATTTGGACGCGCAAATCATTACCGCCCAAATAATGAACACCCACAGATAATAAACACACGATATTGGGCTCCGCTTACCGATCTTTCGGGTCAAGCGCATCGCGCATGCCGTCACCAATATAATTGGCACAATACAAAGTGGCAGATAGCATGGCCGCCGGGAACAGCAATAACCACGACGTGGTTTCCATGACACTGGCGCCATCATGAATCAACACACCCCAGCTGGTCATCGGCTCCTGAATGCCCAAGCCTAAAAATGACAAGACCGACTCAGTCAAAATCACACCTGGCACGGTTACTGTCGTGTAAATCACCACAATACCTAAAAGATTTGGCACCACATGACGGAAAATGATTTTCCATGTTGGCACACCAATGGCGTGAGCCGCCTCAATATATTCTTTTGATTTAATGGCTAAGGTTTGCCCGCGAACCACACGAGCCATATCCATCCAGCCAAATACCGTAATGGTTAAAACAACCAGATAAAATTCACGACCTAAAAGAGTAACCATTAAAATGGCAATCAGCAGATAGGGAATTGCATACATCATATCGACAATACGCATCATCACAGAATCCACTTTCCCGCCAAGAAACCCAGCAGTTGCTCCCCATATTACGCCGATCGCAACCGAAGTTAAGGTAGCCAGTACACCAATCATCAGAGAAATGCGGCCACCAATTAAACTGCGGACTAATAAATCCCGGCCCAATTCATCTGTACCAAACAAATGCCAGTTTTGTAATGTGGGCGCCAAACCCATTGCACCAAAATCAGTATCTTCATAAGAATTAGGCAATACAAAGGGCCCTAAAATACAGGCAATTGTAATCAGCATTAAAATAATGGCACTAATCACTGCGGCTTTATTTTTAAAGAAACGCCTGCGAGCATCCGCCCAAGGGCTGCGGCCTTCAACAGGCAAGCTTTCCAGCGTAGCGGCGAGTTTTTTATTTCTGAATAACATGACAACCCCGCCTGTTAGTAACGAATTTTAGGATCGAGCAGCGCGTAGGCTAAATCGACTAATAAATTAAGCAATACAGCAACCACGGTCACCAACACAACCAGCCCTAATACAAGGGTGTAATCACGATTACTTGCCCCATTCACAATTAACTTACCAATACCCGGCAATGAAAACACTGACTCAGTAACAACCGCCGCAGTAATAGATGAAATAGCCAATGGCCCCAGCACAGATACAACAGGCAATAATGCCGGTTTTAATGCGTGACGAAACACAATCGTTTTTAAAGGAAGGCCCTTAGCGCGTGCTGTACGAATAAAATTGCTGCTCATCACTTCAATTAAGCTACCACGCATCACTCGCGCAATGGTCGAAACATTAATGAACGTCAACAAGGAAAGGGGTAAAACAATAAAGCGAAGATTAAATTCATCCCAGCCGCCAGCAGGTAAAATCGGAACCCAGATAGCAAATATCAGGATCAATACCGGCCCTAATACAAAAGAAGGAATCGTGCTGCCAATATTACCAATCAGCATCACAAAATAATCAATAAAACTATTTTGCTTAAGTGCCGCGGTAATACCCAAGCCCACGCCAATAATAATTGACAATAAAATTGCACCGCCGCCAATGGTCAGGGATACAGGCAAAGCCGCAGCAACCAGATCATTAACACTCCAATCGGCATAGCGAAAAGAAGCGCCTAAATCACCATGCAATAATCCCTTCAGATAATATAAATATTGCTGCCAAAGCGGCAAATCCAAATGATATTTAGCCTGTAAATTAGCTAAAACCGCTTCAGACACCTTGCGCTCGGTATCAAACGGGCCGCCTGGCGTTAAATGCAGCAATAAATAGCAGATAGTAATTACTGCCAGCATTGTAGGTATCGTCGCCAAAATACGGCGGAATGTATAAGCCCACATCGGCATTCCTTCCCTGGTTCTTATGTTTAATCAAACTAATTTCAGTGTGAGCGCTCTTTGGCTACGCTACACAGACAAAACAACGCCGCTTTGAGCAATAGCCCAAAGCGGCAACGCATCACGAATTTAAATCTTAATGCTTAATAATATAAAACTCTTTGCTCAGATACCGATCAACAGGGTTCTTAGTTGAATAGCCACCCACATAAGATTTAACCAAACGTGGCAGGGTATATTGCAGTAATGGAATCATTGGATAATCATCCATGATCATTTTTGCAGCCTGAGTCAGCAATGCTTTACGTTTAGCCACATCCTGCTGCTCATTGCCCTGCTTAATTAATTCTTCTGCTTTTGTATTGCAGTTTGAATTATCATTTTGTGAAGAACCACACTGAACCAAAGTCAGGAAAGTAGTGGCATCATTATAATCAGCCAACCAACCATTACGTGCAATCTGGAAATCACCATCATGACGCTTCTTTAACAGCACTTTAAATTCTAGGCTGTCTAATTCAGTATCTAAACCAAGTTTGGTTTTCCATTCTGAAGAAGCAAACAAAGCCATTTTCTTATGGTAATCATCAGTGTTATATGTAAATTTAATTTTTGAACCTGGTTTTACGCCCGCTTCAGCCAATAATTTTTTAGCTTCTTCCACGCGTTTTGCCATTGGCCACTTGACCCAGTCATAAGTGGTTACATCAGCGCCTTCCAGCCCTTTAATCGTTACACCATATGCAGGAATCTGGCCATCAACCGTTACTTTTTGCGCAAGAATATCGCGATCCAATACCATAGACAGCGCCTTACGCACGCGCACATCTTTCATCATTGGATCTTTATTATTTAAAGAGTAATAACGCAAGCCCAAGATAGGGCCATTCTGGATTTCCTTAGGGAAATCTTTTTTTAGCTTTTCGTACTGACCTGCAGGCAATTGGTAAACAAAGTCGTTATCGCCCGATTGATAGAGTTTTAATTCTGCATTGCCGGCTTCAACTGGCAAATAGGTCACACGTGTCAGCTGTGCATTTTTTGCATCCCAATATTGGGCATTTTTTTCCAGCACAATTTTGCTGTTCACTTTCCAATCTTTTAATACATAAGCACCATTGCCTACCATATTACCCGGCTTGGTCCAGTCTTTACCAAACTTGTCCACCGTGGCTTTGTGCACAGGCGCAAATTGTGAATTAGCCAATACACTTGGCAAATAGGCAATTGGATTCGGTGTTTTTACTTCAAGAGTGTATTTATCAATGGCTTTAACACCCAAAGTACTTGGTGCTTTTTTACCCTCTGCAATTTCTAAGCCATTCAATACAAAAATGCCATATACCGTGCCGTAGGTTGATGCAATTTTTGGATCAAGGAAACGTTGCCAGCCATATACAAAATCAGCCGCTGTAATCGGGTCACCATTAGAAAACTTAGCGTCTTTACGCAAAGTAAATACCCAGGTCGTTGGGTCTTTTTGCTTCCAGCTTGTTGCTACACCTGGCTGTAAGCGCCCTTCATTATCACTGGTGGTTAAACCTTCAAACAAATCACGGGTAATGTTATTCGCACCAACGGATTCAGCAAGATGAGGGTCCAGCGTTTCTACCTCAGACCCATTATTACGAATCATTTCTTGCTTGTCGCTCAGCTTAACGCCTGCAGGCACAGTTGCTGCGAATGCTGCTCCGCCTAAGGCAAGTGAAAGCGCGAATGTCACTGATTTCATAGTCCAGCTCATTGTGTCTCCTTAAAGGGCGATACCCGTTTATTGTAAGATAAATAAGCCACTCCTTCGATCTGAAGAAGTGGCTCAAATGAAGATACACGGCTTAAACCCGTGCTACATCAGATAAAACGACTACTTAGAATAAAAGAATCATACCCGCGCTGATTACTTTTGGCGTTTTTGTCAGGCCTTTGCTAACGCTGGTTTCAAACGCATTTTCATCTTTATTCTGAATTACAGTACCTTCTACATACAACAAGGATGATTTAGACAAGTTGTAATCAGTACCGATTTCAAAGTGACTAGCCTTAGCAACAACCTTATTGCCGCCTTGTTTTCCTTCACCTTGGTACACATAGCCTACACGTGGAACCCATTTACCAATTTCGTATTGAGCCATTACCAAGGCGCTATCACGCTTGAACTCGCCACCAGCAAATGCAACATCTTGCTTTGTGTTTTGATACAGAGCACCAATTTGCAGGCCTTCAACCGGGAATACTTTAGCACCCAACAGATACGAAGTAATTTTGGAATCCGACTTAACTACCGTGCCACCTGTTACACCTGCACGCGCAACGTTTTTCAAGCTATTCGTACCACCGTAAATTGCAAATTTAGGATGTGTATAGCTTGCTGTCGCATCATAGCCTTTCTGGCTACTATCTAATTTTGAAGTACTATCAATAACTGCATTCACACTTGCAGAAAAACCGCCCCATGTTGGCGTTGTGTAATGAACCGCATTTTCATGACGAGCATTGTAAGTGCTGTCGTTAAAGGTGTTTGCTAGGGTTGTATTGCTTTCAAATAAGTCGAATGTCTCGACCAGCAAGTCATAAGCACCTTTGCTTTTACCAAAACGAGCAGTACCTAATTCTTTCGTTTCAATCCCAATCCATGCTTCACGGCTACCAAATGTGCTTAAGCCAGATTCAATTTTCCACAGCAAATTCGCGCCATTATCCAGCTTATCTGTGCCCTTAAAGCCAACACGGCTACCGATATCTTCAAGAGAGAATTTATTAGCTTCATCGCTACCGCTTACAGAATTACCATAATCAATCGATTTTTGAGCAATACCGTAAAGTGTTACATCAGCTTGGGCATAAGAAACAACGCACAAACTTGCTAACGCTACAGCCAGAATTTTCTTAACAGTCATTTTTAATTCTCCTTAAGGTCAATAAGACCACCATATGTGTAAAGAACAATATGCTTTTTCTTTACCTGATGACTAGCCCCTGCCTTGTCGCGTTTTCCAGCTGCAGCGCCAGAAAGAAAATTAAAAATGAAACCACTAATTGCAATCAGCCTGATTTTCCAGTTGTAAAACGTCGCCCCATTAAGTTCGCACTAAAATAGTGCATAAATAAAAACACCATCACGCCTGCCTCACAAAAACGCTCACTTTCTTGCATGTCTAACAAGGAACAATTCACATTAACACCGCCTTAATAAAAAATGATGCATTTGCAGCAAAAACCAAAACCCGCACCAAAACAGTGCGACCTCAACACAATTCATCCCTCAATAAGCAGGTGAATAATTTACAAACACACCAAAATGTCGAAAGAAATAAAAAAAACACCATAAAGAACAAACACGCCACACCTCAAACAGACCGCCAATCAGATTTTTACGTCTCACACTGAAATAATAATCACAAAAAATACCAAAAAATACAAAAAAACCCTTAGATAAATATCGAGTCTTTTTTACAACAAAAAATATAGTTTAAATTTTTACAACTAAATCAAGCAACAAAATACCATAAAAAAACATATCCATCACCAGATAAAACCATGAAAGCGCATAAATTTAGTACTATGATGAAGAGAAATTCACAAAAATTTATCATTAATTAACCGTCCATAAAAAAAACCCGCATAAGCGGGTTTTTTTTATGGAAACAAAAAGCATCAGCCGTTATAAGGATGGCGCAATACGATTGTTTCTGTACGATCCGGGCCAGTAGAAATGATATCCACTGGTGCACCACACACTTCTTCAATGCGCTTCAGATATGCACGGGCATTGGCTGGAAGATCTTCCAGTTTTTTAACCCCGAAAGTAGACTCAGACCAACCCGGCATTTGCTCATAAATGGGCTCACAACGTGCAATCTGCTCTGCGCCAACCGGCAAGATGTCGATCATTTCGCCATCCAGCTTGTAACCAGTACAAATACTGATCGTTTCAATGCTGTCCATCACATCCAGCTTGGTCACACACAAGCCAGACACGCCGTTAATCTGGATAGAGCGCTTTAATGCAGCCGCATCAAACCAGCCACAGCGACGCGCACGACCGGTCACTGAACCGAACTCATGACCGCGCGAAGCAAGGCCAGCGCCTACATCATCAAACAACTCTGTAGGGAATGGACCAGAACCTACACGCGTAGTGTAAGCCTTCACAATGCCCAATACGTATTGCAGCATTTGCGGCGCAACGCCCGCTCCCGCCGATGCAGCACCGGCGACGCAATTGCTGGAAGTCACATAGGGATATGTACCATGATCAATATCCAGCAATGTACCCTGTGCACCTTCAAACAACAGCGGCTGACCTGCTTTATTCATATCATAAAGCGTACGTGAAACGTCACCCAGCATAGGCTTAATACGTTCAGCATAAACCAGCGCTTCATCGTAAACCGTTTGGAAATCAACCTCTTCAGCCTTGAAGTAGTTCTTCAGGGCAAAGTTGTACCAATCCAAGTTTTCTTTCAGCTTGGCGGCAAAACGCTCAGGGTGGTACAGGTCTTGCAAACGGATTGAGCGACGGGCGATTTTATCTTCGTACGCAGGGCCAATACCACGACCCGTTGTACCAATCTTCATCTCGCCTTTAGCCGCTTCACGCGCCTGATCAATGGCAATGTGATATGGCAAAATCAACGGGCAAGCTTCTGAAATGCGCAAACGGCTTGCAACATCAATACCTGCAGCTTCTAGCTCATCAATTTCTTTCAGTAGCGCTTCAGGTGAAATCACCACGCCATTGCCGATAAAACAAGCCTTGCCTGCATGCAAGATACCCGACGGAATTAAACGCAGAACGGTTTTTTTACCGCCCACCCACAGTGTATGACCGGCATTGTGACCGCCCTGAAAACGAACCACGCCTTGTGCGTGATCGGTTAACCAGTCAACGATCTTACCCTTACCCTCGTCACCCCACTGGGTACCAATCACGACCACATTTCTGCTCATGCCAAACCTCACTATTAAAACCAACGTAACCAAAACACGCGATATCTGAGTACCACGTAATGCACTAAGCGGCGCACTCCTTCACAGAAGCGCCCCAGGAAATCAATCACTATTAGCAGCAGACAGCGGCAACACCTGCCACTGACCATCTGTCCATTTAAGCTCGCGATCAACACTCACTTCGGATGCATTTACACCCAAATCAACCATGACAATTTCACCCGCACTGCGCAACAAGCGAATTGCCGCAAGCAAGCCTACATCGTCTCCAGCCGGGGCCAACACACCAGAACGCAAAGACGGAAAAGGCAAAGAAGAAAACTCACGTAAATCCATACTAAACCCTGTAGCCGGGCGGGAGCGGCCAAACTTCTCACCCACACTATCATAGCGCCCGCCACGCGCTACCGCATTGGTAAATCCATGAGCGTAGGCAGCAAAAACAAGACCCGTATGATAATAGCAGCTGCGTAATTCTGCTAAATCGAAGTGCACCACAATACCGCGCAATTTCAATGCAGCAGTCAGTTGATCAAGACTATCAAGTGCTGAGCTGATACCTAGCAAGTCAGGAAGCTCAGCACGGGCACGAACCAGCACCTCACTACCACCATAAAAAGAAGGCAGCAGCAATAATGCCGCCTGTAATTGAGCAGCAATACCCGACGTTGTTTCACGAATGGTCGGCAAATCTTTTTGCTGCAGAGCAGCAAAAACTTCTGCACGACGATTTCCTGCAAGCCCTGCCTCATCCGCTAGGGCATGAAACAAACCTATATGCCCAATATCTAAGCGCGGCGACTGCAGGCCAGCCAGAGAAAGGCTTTCAAACATCAGCTCAATCGCCTCTACATCTGCAGCAACACTGGCACAACCGTAAATCTCAGCACCAATCTGACGCGGCTCACGCGTGGACAACACCCCTTCCGGCCGAGTATTCACCACTGAGCCTGCATAACAAAGCCTCGCCACGCCTTGGCGATTCAAAATATGAGCATCAATACGGGCGACCTGGGGCGTAATATCTGCACGCAAGCCCATCTGACGGCCTGTTAATTCATCCACAAGTTTGAATGTTTTTAAATCAAGGGCGCTGTCATCTTGTGTGAATAATGATTCCACATACTCAATGAGGGGAGGTGCAACCTGCTCGTAGCCATAACAAGCAAAGAGATCAAGCACTTTACGACGCAAAGCCTCTATTTGGCGCGCTTCGGAAGGTAAAACATCAGAAATATACTCAGGGAGAATCCAGTTGCGCATAGTCATTTGCTTTAAAAACAAAGCCCTTCAAACAAAGGCCCGCCTGTGCAAATTGCACAGTGCGGGCACACACTTCTTAAAGAGATAGTTTAGCGGGACAATAATGCCAGCACTAAACCTGCGAACAAACACCCCAAACCCATTAAACGAATTTTAAAGTCATCCAACTCTGCCATTTTCTGCATTGTACTACGCCATACAGCAGGAAACGCAAAAGGCATGATTCCTTCAAAAATGAGCATCAGTGCAAAGGCTGCAAGCAAGG